>CAXUDF010000027.1:0-28632 GCA_964249695.1 uncultured Acidobacteriaceae bacterium | reverse complement strand
GACCCGCCGAACTGGTGGGCTAACATGCCGGCGGCCATGCTGCTGGTACGCGGCGAGCACCTCGAAGGCAGCACCTTTTCGCTTAGCGACCGGGCCGTCGAGGTTCAGTCGGCGACTATTTCAGCCAACGGACACTGGGCTGAACTGCACCTGTCTGCCACGCCTGCCCGTGCGGAAACCATTCAAATCACAGCCCGCAGTGCCGCGGGAACCGCGGCAGCTCCGTTCGCCTTTCAGGCCCGCCATGCGTCCACGGACGGCTTCGCGGGCTTCTCCTCTCGCGACGTGATGTACCTGATCATGACGGATCGTTTTGCTGATGGGGACCCGGCGAATGACGGCCCGGACCATGCGGCGCAGCTGGCGCTCCCGCGGGGCTGGCATGGCGGCGATCTTCGGGGAGTTGCCGATCATTTGGATTATCTGCAAACGCTCGGCATCACGACGGTGTGGATCACGCCCGTGTACCAGAACCATGAGGCCCAGAGTTACCACGGCTACGGGGCGACCGACCTTTATAAGGTAGACGAGCATTTCGGAACGCTGGCCGATCTGCAACAGCTGGCGGCACAGATCCACAAGCGGCACATGAAGCTTGTGCTCGATACGGTGCCGAATCACATAGGTCCGAAGCATCCGTGGGTCGACGATGAACCGGAGCCGGACTGGTTCCACGGCACAAAGGCCGACCACCACAAGGCAGTGGGGGAGTTCGCGCCGCTGGTGGACCCGCATGCACCGTGGCGCGATCAGCAGGACATTTTGGAAGGCTGGTTCGCCAATACGCTGCCCGACATGAATCAGGAAAACCGGGATGCTGCCGACTACCTGACGCAAAATGCGATCTGGTGGGTGGAGCAGACCGGCGCCGACGGGCTGCGCATCGACACGTTTCCCTATGTCGCGAGGCCTTTCTGGCACGATTTCCATGCAAGATTGCACACGCTGTATCCGCAGCTGACCACGGTCGGTGAGGTTTATAACCGGAACCCGGTCATTACCTCGGCGTTTGCCGGCGGCGTCGTGCGAAGCGACCTCCAGGGCGGCGTGGATACCGGGCTGACAACTCCCTTTGACTTCCCGACCTACTTTGCACTGCGTGACGTGCTGCTGCATGGGGCGCCCATGACAAAGCTTGCCGAGGTGCTTCGCCAGGACTCGCTATACCCGCATCCGGAGCGCCTGGTGCCTTTTCTTGGGAACCACGACACCAAACGATTCCTGAGCGAGGAAGGGGCGACACCAGCCCGGCTGCAGTTGGCTTTTGCGCTGCTGCTGACCATGCGCGGCATGCCGCAGATCTACTCCGGTGATGAGATCGCGATGGCTGGCGGTGAGGACCCGGACAATCGCCAAGACTTTCCGGGCGGGTTCGGAACCGACTCGCCGAATGCCTTTGTTGCCGCGCAGCGGTCTCCGGCGCAGCAAGCGATGTACGAGTGGGTACAGCGTCTGTTGCAATTGCGCGCTCGCTACCCGGACTTGAGTGCCGGCGATGAGCAGGTACTCGCTGTGGACGAGAACGTGCTTGTGGCGGTGCGCGGCAGCGAGCTTCAAGAGCCATGCGGCGCTGGCCGCGGCCGCGTTCTCCTTGCGATCAATAAGGCCGAAACTGTGCAAAGTATTGATTTTATTACAGGTAAAACAGCATTGGAGGGCTGCACAGCTCCCCTTTCATTGCTGGGCGGGGCGCGGATAAGCGCCGCAACCGGCGGCTCGCAGCAGCTTTTGCTGCCGCCGGGAGCAAGCCTGCTGTACTGGGCGCCTGGCGGCTCCCGTCGCTGATACGGTACCGCGTCTCATTCGTAGCGCGCCGCATCCGGTTGGCTTCTAAATGCGAATAAATTCAAAGCAAAAGCCGAACCCCCTGGGAGAGTGGTACGGAACTTCGCTAGAGCTCGCTTCAGAAAGCTTGTGCCTCTAAAACCAGAGTGCCCTGATAGCTACCGGCCGCCACCTGCGGAATGCTCGTCAGATCGATCATTAAGGAAAGAGTATCGGTCCGGTTTTGGTTGAAAGACACAAGGTTCCCCACGCGATAAATCATCAGGCCATTGTTGCCGCCGAACGGGGTGGTTTGTGTAAACGCGGTAAAGGATGTCGGTGACCCGGCAAGATCCTGGCCGAAGATGACGGAGCTTGGAAGTACATCGCCGGCCTGCGTGGTGAGCGCATTCGTGCTGCTGAAGTAACCAAACAGGCTGACGCTGGAGACGACGGTGAAGTTGATGGACGAAATAATGGAAAGAGGTGACGATCCCCTGGCCTGTCCGCCCGGAACGAGAGCAAAGTTCACGGCAGAGGGCGTGACGGAGATCGAGAGAGTTCCTGAGGTGAGTTGAGGCGCTGCTTTTGCCGGGTGCAATCGAACGACTTGTGCGGAAGAGGACAGACTGGTGCCGGCGCAGAGGAGCAAAGCAAGGCTTCTACCCGTCATGGTCCCTCCTTTGAGCCAGGACCGCGTAGAACGGGTTGCGATCCTGTACCGACAGCCTGTCGGGCAAGTGTATCGGGAGAACGGCGCGCCACAACAATGCGAATGAGCTGTCCCTGTTGCTCCGTTGCGGTTCGTACCGTTGCTGGTGCGCTGACCACGGAGTAGTCACTGCTGCTGAGGAACTCCTCCGTGAGGACTTGCAAAGGGTGAATAGCGGCTCGCCTCTCCCTGAAGAAGAAATACCCGCTTGAGTCTGTATAGAGGTGCTCTGAATCGATGAGTAAAGCCGCGCCTTCCACAGGAGCACCGGCAAGATCTACGACTCGGCCGTGCAGAACGTTCTCACCCAAACTGGTTGGCGCAACGGTTCCCGAGAGTGGTGTCGCCCGCGTAAATAGCGTGCCGAGCTGGAAGGTGTAGAGAGTCCGCCCTGTAGGCCCGACCAGGCTGGAGGCATGCAGTGAAAGTATGCGGAAGAGGCGGGTTTGCGCATCGAAAACCATGGACTGCTGAAACGGCTGGCTTGGCCGGGCGGGCAGATACAGCAGTTGATAATCCACTTCAAAGCTGCTGAATGACGTAAGAAGCGCTCCGCCATGGGAGAACGTAGTTCCGGTCGCGGCGACGTTCGCGCTTTCGGTCACTTTCAGGTGGGAGTTCACGTCGACAGAACACCCATTGATGACTGTCAGATTGCCGCCCTGGCTTCCACGCACCGCGGCCAGCAGGGTTTCGTTCCATTGAATGCGTCCAAAGGAGCGGTAGAAGTTCGAAGAAAGAGCCAGGCTGCTTCCGCTGGAAAGGATCGGCTGCGGTCGGAGGCTGGAGCCAAGCAGGCTGGCACTAAATCCGGTGAGCCGCCCATGCCAGTACAGGGAGCCTTCATCGAGACTGCTCTGCTGGCCCTGGACGGACGGAGAAAATGTCAGGCCCGATGCAGCGGGAAGAAGATAGTTCTCGTGAAGCAAGGAAACACTTAGTCTGCGGGTCGGTCGAAACTCGCCGGCAATATTCTCGCGGATCGGCTCGGGGGTAAGCTGCCCGCTCTCAGTGCCGCGCGCGAAGTTTGGACCGGCATAGATGTAGGAGGCGCGGAGATCGAAGCGGCGCTGCTTCAGGATGGCGCTGCCCGCTGCGTACGGCGCGCCGCCGCCTGCGCCTGCCGTGCCTGCAAAGGTGAGCCATGGACGTGTGGAACACTGCACGCTTTCAAGCAGCGCGTTTGCGGTAGAGAGCAGGGCCGTCGCCAAAGAGAAGCAATGATTGCTGAGAGGCTGCTTCCATTGCCCGAAGGCAGTGACATGCCCCAAATCGGCGGTCCGAAACAAGGGCGATCCGCCTTCCTGGGAGGCCGTCCCCACAAAGCCTGTGAGGTCTTGCTGCTTGCCGAAGCTGCGGTGCACGCCCAGGCCGTTGCCGAAAAAAATGTACCCGCCATCGAAAAGATCCGTCGGCACCTGGAGGCTGAAGCCTTGCTGGCCCAGGGACATGGTGCCCCCATGGATTCTTCTCACCGTAAGTCCGCCGATCCCGAAATGGCCATTCAGCAGTCCGGCGCCGACAGAGGTTTCGGTCTGCTGGCCATGAATGACAATCGTTCCGCCTTGCGAGGCATACGCAGTCGATGCACCGCCAGAAATTCCGATGACCTGGGCACGCACAAGAGTGGCGTCGAGGCAGAGCAGGACCGCGATGCTAGTGGCTGCCAGGTAGCGCGACCGCATCGCCTGCTCCCGCTAAGTCAACCTCGTGTTTTAGCGAAAAACGATCAAAGATGATTTCGACGCTGCGCGGAGGCTCCCCCGAGGTCCAATCCACCGAAAGGATCCGCTGCATATGCGGCAGCATTGGGAACCCTCCCAGGCTTGCGGTTGCATGACCGCCCACAACTTCGACGGCCTGAGCGCGCCCCGCCAGGGAGCTGTTGTTTGTCAATTCGCAGTGCACGATGTGCTTTGCAGAGTCGTACCAAACCTTGCCGACGTCCACAGCTTCTTTTGGCAGGGGCAAACGCTGATACACGTAGACCGTGTGCGGCAACATCATGCGTACAGTAAGGCCCTGCGTCTTCTTTGCGGGCGAAAAAGATGCATAGATGCAAAGCCAGGCAGGGGCTATATCTGTCGTCACTTTGTAGAAAATGCGCGCCGTTTGCTGCGGTTCCAGGCGAAGACTAGTCGTGGAAAGCTCAACATGGATGGAGGAGTCCAAAAAACGGAACTCACCGGTCCCATCCGGAGCGATGCTGAAACTCTTCGGTTCCAGGATGACAACATCGGCCAAGGTGCTGTTGTTGGTGACTTCAAACCAGCCAGCGGCATGGTCCGTGTACTCCGAAATGACCGGCTGCACACTTTGCGCTTTCAGCGCAGCGCTCCCGCTAAGCAGGAAGACCACGGCCAGGCAGGCCGACATGACGCATCGCGAAAGCAGCATTAGACCGGTCCTCATCGCGTTAGAGTGCCTGCGCCTGCAGGTTCAGGACGCCGCTGTATGTACCGGCGGGCAACTGTGGCTGCGCGGTAAGGTTGATCTCAAGACTTAGATTGTCCGTGCGGTTCGCCGACCGATTTGCGGCCGACATCGCCTGAGTGAAGAGCAGCAGGCCGCCGCCTGAGGTTCCAAGCGCGTTCGACTGGCCGAAAGCGGTGTAGCTCGTTGGAGTTCCGCTGGAGACCAGGCCGTAGAGCTCCGAGCTGGGTATGTTGTTCGGGGTGGAGGCTCCATCCGTCAATGCCGCGGACGGCGTGGCAAACCAGGCCATGAGTGTGACGTTTGCGCGAGTCGACTTGACCAGCCAGGATGTGCTGATAGCGACTGGTGCCGATGCGACCGCGATGCCGCCCTGCACCAGATTGAAGTTGATATTGGAAGGCGTAGCCGAGATGCTTAGTGCTTCAGACAGGACTGCGTTGAGGGTGACGTTCTGGGCGCTGGAGTTGAGTTGTGCAAAGCTGCCCCGCGGATGGAACGCGCCGACCACAAAGATTGCCGCGAGAGCTAGAGTACGCGAGTGAGTCAAGTGGGTAAGGCGCATGGTGTTCTCCCTGAGTCCCTGATATGAACTTCGTATTGCGTTTATCGAACCGCGGATCGCATCTGTACATGGCCAGGGGCGAAGAAGTATGCACGTTGGTCATAACTCACAGGTGGTAGATACTTCCGAGGGAGGGAGGCCGAGCTATCGCTGCTCGGTCAGGACAATGTGTTGGCCTTGGCCCCCATGAAGGCTGAGGCGTGAGCGAAACAGAGACGCCTGCGGACATTTAGAGTGGGTTTATGGCAGCGAATGGAAAGGCCGGCCGCCTTCTTCAGGCCCTTGAGGCGAACTGGCAGACGGAGATGAATGGTTTTTACACCTATGCGACTCTCGCGGGTCGGGAAGAGGATCCCCAGCGTCGTAGCGCCCTGCGTGCGCTGGCCAGGGCTGAGAAGCACCATGCGGAGCTTTGGGCAGCCCGTATTGAAGCAGTGGGAGGCGGCGCGCCGACTTACAGGGGATCGACAGCGGGCGAGGCGAACACTCTTTCAAGCAGAATCGGCGGCGATGCCCTTGCCCTAAGACGGCTTGAGATTGAAGAAAGCCGCGATGTTGCCAAGTACGGTAAGCAGATCCGTGAGTTGGGCGACGAAGAAAGCGTCGCCATCCTGCACGAGGTGATTGAGGACGAGCAGCAGCATTACCGCACCCTCGGCAACCTGATCCGCGATCGAGGTGTACGGGCGCGTGGGGCGGAAAATGGGTCGGAGAGCGATGCACAGCAGGCGCTTGATGAGCTCATTGCGGCCCGCGATAAAGGCAGGCCTCGTACCGCCGCGTGGATCGGCGACGCGATCTATGGGGTGAACGACGGGCTTGGTTCCATTTTCGGCATCGTCTCCGGAGTGTCAGGAGCCACACTCGGCAACAGTCATTTCGTTCTGATCGCAGGGCTCGCCGGCATGACCGCCAGTGCTCTCTCTATGGGATCCGGCGCATACCTGGCCGCAAAGAGCGAGCGTGAGATCTACGAAGCGGAGTACGCCAGGGAAGAGGAAGCAGTGACGCTCAATGAGTCAGAAGCGCGTGAAATGCTTTCGCTGACTTACCAGGTGCGCGGTTTGTCCGCGGAAGATGCGGACACGTTTGTGGATCACTTGTCAAAAAACAAGAAACACCTGGTGCAGGCCCTTGCGCGCGAGCGCCTCGACACCACGGAAGAAGGGCTGAAGCGTCCGCTTACCTCTGCTGTTTCCGGAGCTCTCTCGACGGCAGTCGGGGCGTTCATCCCGGTTATCCCCTTCTTTTTCATGTCAGGTGTGCCAGCCGTTGTTTTCGCGGCCGTTATCTCCCTGATAGCGCATTTCGCTGTAGGGGCTTCAAAAAGTCTCATCACCATACGATCCTGGTGGAGCAGTGGTGTCGAGATGACAGTGGTCGGTGCGGTGGAAGGGGCAGTAACCTACGCGCTTGGCATAGCTCTGGGTCATATCGGCGGGTCGTAAGCGGTGTGGTCCGTGGATAGTGGCACCACTCCGCCGGCCGAGGGACAAGGCGGCCCGCAAATCAGCGGCATTGAAGATAGCGCACTTTCATGGAGAACCAACACTTTGACCCCTGCTCGCACGGAGACTCACTTACGCGCTAGACTAAGGACTGCATGTCGCACCAATCCATTCTCGCCCTTCTTGATGCCGAGCTGTCTCGACTCCGCCAGGCACGCGCCCTCCTTTCTGAAGCTCCCGTGAAGCTCCGCCGCGGACAGAAATTAGCAGTTGTACCTGCACCTGAGCCGAGTGTGGCCGCAAGCATTGCAGCTCCACAGGCTGCGCTGGAAGTAGTGCCGACAAAGGTGCGCAAAGCACCGCGTCGAGGGTACTCGCGACCGCGCAAGCTAGTGCCCGCAGCTCTTTCCCGAGCCCTCGGCGGTACAGTTCCGTCTGGCCCTGTCTTTGTTTCAGCCGGACAACTGCGAGACACTCAGGCGCAAAAGCAGTCGACAGCGCCGGGCGACGCTCTTATCCAAAGTGAGACTGTAACAGCCGAGATGCTTGCACAGCGGTGGCTGCGGCCGATAACCAGCTGACCCCGCTCCAGCCTGCCAAGCAGTTTTGGGTCAATATACCTTCGCGTCAAAGGAAGCCGGGCACGTGCATCGAAATCCGGCACGCGTGCGAGGTGTTGCGACCCTCGCACATATGCCGCCCCGGTAGAAGCTATGCCGAGCTCTCAATGCAGCTACTGCGCAAGTTAAGCTCTACTTAAGATTTCCATAGCGCTACACAAGAATTGCAATGTTGGGTGGCAACCCGGCTGGTCACAACAGGAGCAACCGCCCACCTACAAGGCAGAAGCAGATAGCGATCGTGCTGACAGTGTAAGGAAAGAGTGAACTAGTTCGCCGCTTTCTGAGCAGCCCAGCGCTTCTTCTGTGCATCCGCAATGCGCTTGCGCGCTTCGGCGCTCAACACACGTTTGGTGCCTGCAGGCCGGCCTACACGCTTCTTGACTATCTGCTTCACTGCATTTCGGCCGCGAGGCGTAGCTTCTTCTTGACCCGCTAGGATGTCTCTCGCTTGCTGGAGCCGATCAATTTCTTTATCAAT
Organism: uncultured Acidobacteriaceae bacterium; assembly: GCA_964249695.1. GTDB lineage: Bacteria > Acidobacteriota > Terriglobia > Terriglobales > Acidobacteriaceae > EB88. Next base: position 20,609 of record CAXUDF010000027.1, on the reverse strand, counting down.
TGCGGCGATCACTTCTTTATTTGCCATGTGTAAGAGCTTACCCCATTGCCCCATCGCTGCGCGGGCAGGTACTTCAAAAAAAGGACGGCATCCGCACAAAATGTCCACTTAGGAGTCACTACTTAGCAACGGGGCGCAGCACTGATCTCTTGCTCCGCCCGATTACTGTTCACCTACTGTTGCCGATAGCAGTGGAAAGCAGGCTTGGCATCATCGCCTGATTGCCGCGCACCGTTGCCGCTCTTGTTGCCGGATCAGCAGATCAAGCGCTCAGGACTTACTGTCCCGCTTCGCTCAGGCGCACGGTTTTCCCGGTTTTTGCAGAAGTACGCGCAGCATCAAGTATGCGCATGACGGTGACATTCGTATCAAGCGCGGAAAGATCGCCCGCGGTTTGTATCTGCCCGCGCAGCACGGCGGACAACAGGTGCAGCGGCGTATCTTCAGGCGCTGCAAGCGGGGGCGCGGTCTCTGTGCGCTCGCTTGTCTCACCCGGCAAGCGAATCCGAAGCCCGTTCAGCGCGACGGTGTCCACGTAGCCCTTTGCTCCATAGACTTCCATGTCCTTGCGCTGGAAAGGCCAGTTCCACGAGCCCTGGATAATCGCCTGCGCTTTCGGATAGGTCAGAATGATGGTTGCTTCATCCTCTACCTTTGGGTAGATCTCCGGCTTGATCTGCTGTGTTACCGCGGTGACCGTCAGGGGCGCCTCACCGTGCATCAACCACGTCGCCAGGTCCACGCCATAGCAGCCGAAATCAAACAGTGAGCCCGCGCCGTTACCGACCGGGTCGGTGAGCCACCCCAGAAACTCCGGGCCCACACCGATCTCCTTCGGTCCATTGTGGCCGTCGTGCACGACAAGCTTGCGCAAATCGCCGATCTGCCCGCTCCACAGTAGTTTGGCGGCGGCCGTATTGGAGGCGTACCAGGTAGTTTCATAGTTGACCAGCACCGGTACTTTGAATTGCCTGGATAACTGCTGGATGGCGAGTGCATCGGCAAGGGTCGTGCTCAGCGGCTTCTCGACCATGGAGCCGATCCCTTGCCGCGCTGCTTCTTCAATCGCGGCGCGATGCCCGGCAATCGATGTGTACACAAGCACAGCCTGCGGCTTGCTATGCGCAAGCATGTCGGCCTCGGTCGGGAAAAAGAGGGAAGCGGGCAGGTTATATTTTGTCGCGTAGCGCGTGCGCAGGGCGGCATCCGGCTCAGCCACGCCCACCAGTTCCACGTCCGGGTGGGAGCCGAGCGCATCGAACCAGCCCTGCACATGCCCATGGACCAGGCCGACGATTGCCACGCGGAGAGTCGGCGCAGCCTGAGCGCGGGCGCTTTTCCCGGCGCAGGATAAGAGAAGAAGAGCAACAGCAGCGAAGGTGCGTAGACGCAAGCAAGCAGTAAGCATGGCGTCCATCCTAGTGCAGGCGGCGGCATCTTTGCAGGCGCCCGCTAGAGCGCCTCCTGAGCAGGGAAGCAGTTACGGCAGGAGGGAGGCAATTAAGGCGTCGAAGGATGGACCTCCGAGGTAAAGGTCGAAGCGGGCAGTTGTGCGCCGTTGATCAGGTTAGCCTCGACGGGCGCATTGCCCCAGCCATACCGCACATACGCAGGATGTTCGACGCCGTCACTGTGCACCAGAACGGTCCCGGCATTTTCTCCCACGCCTAACTCCGCCAGCGCAGGATGAAACCGCCGGTCGCTTGCCGCTATCTCAAAGCCCTGCACTGCGCCGCTTCGAGTGGCGAGCCCCGCAGCATGGGTAAAGTACACGCGCAGTGCGCTGCCCTCGGCAGCGGCCTGCCGAAATAGGGGGCCGCTCCACTCCACGGGCTCGCCGTAGGCCACCGCACGCGCGTCCAGCGCCAGCCGGGCGCCTACATCCTGCTTGTCCGCTGGGTGCACATTGCCCGGGTCGCCGATGTCGAGAGTGACCGCCATGGCTGTGTTCGCCAGCTTCAGCGTACGCCGCTGCGCTTCGCGGACCGTGCCCCAGCTTTCATTTGGCCCCGAGGTAAAGCTGGAGAGCTGCGCAAACAGAAACGGGAAATCGCCTTCACGCCAGCGAGCACGCCAGTCCGTAATCAGCGCGGGAAATGCGCGTTCATACAATGCCCGACGGTCGGCCCCGCTGTCTGTCTCGCCCTGGTACCAGATCACGCCTTTGATGGGGTACTCGAGTGCCGGCGCGACCATGGCGTTGAACAGAGCGGCCGGCTCGTACGAGTCCGGATTTGGGTGCCAGCTATGGGTCGGCAGCGGCTTGCCTGCCCGTCGCGCCGCATCGTCCTCACGCTGTTCCGCGGCCGTCATCGCGGGCACGTCGGCTTCGGCTTCCACCATGGGCACGCGCGCGGCGAACTCGCCGAGGAGCGCTGCGTCCTGGCTCAACGCGTCCAGGCTGATCCATGCAGAGATCGGCGTGCCGCCCCAGGTGGAGTCGATGAGGCCGAACGGGACGTTCTCCTGCTTCACCAACGCGCGCCCGAAGAAGTAAGCGACCGCGGAAAAATCCTTCGCGGTCGCCGGCGTGCACACCGTCCAGACCGCATCCACGTCGCGCTGCTCATAGGCAGAGGCGGCGTGGCTGAAGCGCAGCAGGTGGATACGGGGCTGGGTGGCCGCGGCAATCTCCTGCGGGCCGTTCTTGAGGACAGCAGTCCCGGCGAAGCCGCTCAGCGGCATCTCCATGTTTGACTGCCCGGAAGCAAACCACACGTCGCCGACCAGAATGTCGCTTAGCGTCACCGTGTTGCTCGCCTGCACGGTCAAGGTGTAGGGACCGCCGGTGTGCTCCGGGTGCAGGTACACGCTCCAGTGGCCGAGGGGGTCGGCGGTGGCGCTCGCCTGCTGCGCAAGGAAGCGTACAGCGACGCTTTCGCCCGGTGCGGCCGATCCCCAAAGATGGATCGGCATGTCCCGCTGCAGCACGGCATGGTCGCTCAGGATGTGCGGCAGCTTGACCTCAGCATGTGCTGCGCCGGTGAATAGCGCAAGTGCTGCGAGGAGGATTGGAGAGCAGGAACAGGTGCGAAGCAGGGTCAAGCAGCGACTCCCTTTTGCGAGTAAGGACTCATTGCTCTCGAAAGAGCTACTTCACTCTATCTTGCCGGGAGAACGCAAGTCTGACGCGAAGCGCTGCCTCGACTGCTGTGGCGGAGGGAGAGGGATTCGAACCCCCGTTACCTTTTCAGGTAAAGCGGTTTTCAAGACCGCCTGTTTCAACCGCTCACACATCCCTCCGCAGGGGGCGCGCTGCGCCAAGTGTATAACGCCGTCGAAAGGAAAAAGGCCGCTCCTGCGAGCGGCCCTCTTTGACTGCGCAGGTTGAGGCTTAGAACTGAAGGCGCGCTCCAAACTGCAGCTGCCGCAGGTACGGCGTGCCGGTGCCCGACACTGCCGAGTCAACGCTTGTAATCAGCCCTGGATCGCCGGTAGTGGCATCAATTGCACGCGCATTGGTCGTGCTGGGCAGCCCAAGCGGCACGTGGTTAAAGACGTTAAAGGCCTGGAACTGGAACTGGCCTCGAACCCGCTCGGTGATGGCGAAGTTCTTAAACAGGGACGTATCGGCGAAGTAATCCGACGGTCCCTGCAGGGAGTTACGCTCCACGTTGCCGATAGACCCGAAGGCCGGGCGGCTGAAGGGGCCGGAGACTGAGCCGGCCGGACCGGTCAAGGGTGCAACCGGCGTGAAGTAGCGGCGGGAGTGCGAGGCCGCACTAAACCCACTTACGCTGACCGGGAACCGCCCCGCACCGGGAGCCAGATTCGGGCGGCAGTCGCTGGAGCTGCCCGGGCTGCCGAAGTTGGTGTCGATGTCCTGGTCTGAGCCGCATTCGGTATAGGTCGGCGTAAACGGCAGGCCGCTTTCGTACGTTGTGGTCCCGGCCAGCTCCCACCCGCCGACCGCGTAGTCCACAAGGCGATTGCTGCTGCCGATAAAGCGCTTCCCTTTGCCGAAAGGCAGTTCGTACAAGCCGCTCAACACAAAGTTGTTGGTGCGGTTGGTGTCATTGCGTCCGTACTCTACCTGGTGGTTCTGGGCAAAGTAGGTGGCTCCATAGTTCAAGGCTTTGGACCAGGTGTAATTTGCCAGAAACTGGAAGCCGTTGGCGTACGTCTGGTTCAGCGTCGCCTCGAGCGAGTTATAGTTGGCGCGGGCTGCGGGCGCGGTCGAGTTAATATCCTGCGAGCAGCACTGGACGACGGCTCCCTGGTAAAGATTGGCGAAGCGGTTATAGTACGGCCGGCGCTGGTTGCGCTGCGACAACTCAAACGCCTGCGCTGCCGCAACCTCCGTCGGGGCTGTAACCGTGGTGATAGCCGCCGGAAGTACCGGCACATTTGCGTTAAAGCCTTCGGTCTCCGATGGGTAGATACGGTCTGCAATGTTGCCGACATATGCAATCGTCGCCGTCGTGTTGCGGCCGAACTGCTGCTGCAGGCTCAGGTTGTACTGGTACACCTCAGGCAACGTTAGAGTGGTTGGGCGCAGCGTGACGCCGACCCCGTTGGGAATGGGAATAACGCCGGAGGCCGGGATGACGAAAGGCGCCGGCTTGGCGGGCAGGTTATTGAAGTTGTAACTGTAAACGCCCCGCACATCATTGCCAGCATTGACATTCTCGTTATTGACGACCGGGATGTTATGCGACAACGCCGAGCCGAAGATCGTGCCGAAGAAGCCTACATCGTCGTACATCTGTCCAAACGCGCCGCGCAGAACAGTATTCGTCCGCGCCTGATACGCGAAGCCGAAGCGCCCACCCAAATCCTTCAGATCGACCGTGGTGCCGGCGTTGGTACCGAAGCGTCCGTAGCCGCCGACCTGGATCAGGCCGGTGGTCAGGTTGGTAAAGCCGCCCGCGCCCGGGGTGTTGACGGTCTCCGGGAAGACGATATCCCACCGAACCCCGTAGTTCACGGTGAGCTTCGGCGTCACACGCCAGTCGTCCTGGACGTAGAAGCCTCCGCGCTTCTGCCGGTTCGCGGCGCTGTTGTTGTACACATCAAAGCGCTGGAACTGGTCGATCTCGCCGAACAGGACCGAGGCCAGACCGAGCCCGCTGCTTCCCTGGCCAAAGCTCAGGACGCCACTGCGATTGTTATCGCTGGCATTGCGAAGATTGAGCGCGTACCGCAGGTCGGCGCCGAAGCGGACTGAGTGGGTGCCGAAGGTCTTGGTCCAGTTATTTGCGAGCTGAAAGACCTGCTCGCTCTCTGTGAGCGGGCAGTTGCAGCCCTGGTTGCCGAAGTTGGAAAGGGAGCCGTCCTCAATGGTGTAGCTCGGCGAGCCCGTTGTGTCGAAAGCACCGGTATTTAGGTTGGGTATTCCATTCGCTGCCGCCGGTGCCGTTCCTACGGTGAACTTGTTGTCCGAAATGTGGTAGTCAAGGAAGCCGAAGCGCAACTCCGTCAACAGCGCAGCGCTGAGAGCATAGTCCACGCCTAAAGCGGCGCTTTGATTCTGCCCTTGGTCAGTACCAGTCGTATTGCCGATGCCAAAGCCTGTGCCGCCGGCGGCGCCAAACACCGGGGCTCCGAAGAGCCGGTAGTTGGAGTAGTCGTAACGCCCAAAGGCGTGAGCTTTCTCGCTGACCTGCTCGTCCAGCCGAATATCGGCCTGGTCGCCGTTGTACTGGCCGCTGCCGGAGGCAACGAAGTTATTCACCGTGCCGGTTCCATTTGCGTTCGGCGCGGGCAGCGCGCTTAGAATGGCGCGACCCTGCGGGGTAATGGCAGCAGCGGGGATCGCATTGGCCGGGTACACGGCGCCATTGGGTCCGGTAACGGTTGGATTCGGGTTGGCTGGTGTTGCCAGGTACTGGCTTATGTCGCAAAGCCCGGCACCGCTCAGGCAGGTGTTGCGCACCTGCAGGGTCGGCACGTTTTGCTGCAGGCTGTTGCCCACGCGCTGGCGTGTGCCCTGGTAGTCGAGGAAGAAAAAGGAGTGATCCTTGACGATGGGGCCGCCAATCGATCCGCCGAACTGGTTGTATACCGACGATGGCAGATACTTGCCCGTTACCGGATTGACCTGGTATTGCGTAAATGGGTCGCGGGCCTGCTGCGCATCGCTGCGGCGGTACTCAAAGCCGTCTCCGTGAAACTGGTTGCTGCCGGACTTGGTAGAAGCGGTGATGAAGCCGCCAACCGCGCCTCCGAATTCTGCCGGGTAGTTTTCCGAGATCACATGAAGGTCCTGGACTGAGTCGAGCGTTGGATTGACAACGATGATGCCCAGCACCGGCTCACGATTGTCTGTGCCGTCAAGCAGCGAACCTTCCGTGCCATAGTTGGTTCCGTTGATCTCGGTCGACACGGTCCCTTGCGGGTTCTCGGTCGGCGAGATAGAGAAGCTCGAGCGCTGTACGCCCGGCGTCAGCAAAGTGAACTGCGAAAAGTTGCGATTGATGTTCGGTACGCTCTGCAGCTGCCGTGAGTCCAGGGTCTGCGACACATCGGCCTGGTCGGTCTTCAAGGCCGCCGCGGCCGCTGTCACCGTAATGTTGGTAGCTGCGGCATTGCTCGTGCTCAGCGACAGGTTTACTTCCGGCGCCTGGTCGGTGACGACGATTATGTTGCCCACCTCCGCCGGCTGAAATGAGCCGGAACTCGCCTTGACGCTATAAGTGTCAGGGATGAGGCGTCCTACCGAATATTCGCCGGCACCGTTGGTCTGGACCGTCTGGGTGGTGCCCTTGCCGACATCCGTGATGACGACGGTTGCGTTCGGGATAACGGCTCCGGTCGAGTCGGTAACCGTACCGACGATGGAGCCGTACACCCCCTGTGCATGAGCCGTGAGCTGCCACGGCAGCACAGACAGCGCCGCAACGGCGAGCGGCACTGCGGAATGCAGGCGGAAATGGGTCAATCTTGTGCGTTTCATGGGTACTGCCTCCAGAAAAACCGGTTCCCAGCCCTGCGGTTGGGGGCCGGGCGTTGTTCGTTGGTATCGGGCCAGCTTGGCGGCTGCCGGCGATCAGGTGCCTGCCGCTGGTTGATAGATGGATGCCTCAATGGACCGGATAGTAGTCCTTTCTTGCTGCGGCAAGCGACCGGAGTCTGCTGAATTGTTGCTCGTCCGCATAGCTTCTTCAGAAAGGGGGCCACGAGCCTCGCCGGGCTACTCGAGTAGCATGATAAGTGACGATGGTTTCCCCCCGCACCTCCGCACGCGCCTCGTTTGAACGAACGCTGGCCAGTGCACGCCAAACCATGCCTACCCTCGAGCTGGTTCGGCTCGCGGTCGAAAGCTTTCGCGCAAGCAAGGTCCGCTTTGCGCTGACCGCGCTGGGCATGGTCATCGGCACCGCGTCGCTCATCTTCGTGGTCACCATCGGGCTTACCGGCAAACAGTACATTCTGAGCCTGCTGGAAAGCATCGGCACCAATATGGTGGCGGTCGAGTATTCGGGCGGCTCTGCGGGTTCGGTCAATAACTTCCAAAACGACTTTATGACGCGGGATGACGAGCACGCCCTTCGTGAGCAGATCCCGGCCATTCAGTACTCGTCGCCCCTGCTGGAGATGCACGACCGCATCACGATCCGCGGCACCGAGAAAGAGCTGCTGGTGCTCGGCGTCAGCCCGGAGTACCAGCTGGTCCGCAACCTCAAGGTCATGTCGGGGCGTTTTTTCGACGATGAGGACGACCGCTCGCACAGTAAGGCCGCCGTCGTCACGGAGCTGTTCGCGCAGCAGATGTTCGGCTCGGACGACGCGGCGGTTGACCAGACGTTTTCGCTTTCAGGCGAGCCGTTCACCATCATCGGCGTCTTCAAGGAAGCGGTCGACACCTTCGGCGAGTCCGAGATCGCCGATCAGACCATCCTGATCCCGTACTCTGTCGGCCGCTACTTCACCGGTACCGACAACATCAAGCAGATCTACATGACCATTCGCGACTCCAAGGACGTGGACCTGGCCGCGAAGCAGGTAGTGGACGTGCTCCACAGCCGGCATCAGCCCAAATCTGTCTACGGCACCTCGACCCTGACCGAGCTGCTGACCACGGCCGGCTGGATCTCGGACGCGCTGACTGTTGTGCTGCTGCTGGTCTCGACCGTCACGCTGGCCGTGGGCGGGGTCGGCATTATGAACATCATGCTGGCGACGGTGCGCTCGCGCATCCGCGAGATTGGCATCCGCAAGGCGCTCGGCGCGACCGCGCGTGAGATCAAGCTGCAGTTCCTGATTGAGGCAGTGTTTATCTCGCTGGCGGGCGGCATTATTGGGACTATTCTTGGCCTCGCCGTGCCGCTCTCGATTCGCTTCTTCACCTCCTACGTGATTCCCGTTTCGGCCTGGTCGGTGGTCATCGCACTGTTCACGTCCACCGCGGTTGGCGTGCTGTTCGGTACGCTGCCCGCCAATCGCGCGGCGCAGCTTGACCCGGTCGAGTCCCTTAAGTACGAGTAGCGCCCTGTTAGACTGGGGAAGATTGCCTGCGGCCCCGGCTGCGGCCAGCATCTGTCCCCACCTTCAAGTCAAGCGACACAGAACAGGAAGCGCGTGCCCCACTCCGATATTCGCAACGTTGCCATCATTGCCCACGTCGACCACGGCAAGACCACCCTCGTCGACGCCATGCTCCGCCAGTCCGGAACCTTTCGCGAGAACGAGGCGCTGACCGACCGCGTCATGGACTCGAATGACCTGGAGCGCGAGCGTGGCATCACCATCCTGGCCAAGTCGACCGCCATTTACTACAAGGATTCGAAGATCAACATCGTCGACACGCCGGGCCACGCCGACTTCGGCGGCGAGGTGGAGCGCGCGCTCAAGATGGTCGACGCGGTGATCCTGCTGGTTGACGCCTCTGAGGGTCCGCTGCCGCAGACGCGCTACGTGCTGTCGAAGGCGCTCGAGGCCAAGCTGCCGCCGATTTTGGTCATCAACAAGATCGACCGCCCGGATGCACGGCCCCAGGAAGTGCTGAACGAGGTCTATGACCTGTTTATCGACCTCGATGCCGGCGAGGATCAGCTGAATTTTCCCGTGCTGTACACCAACGGCAAGCTCGGGCTTGCGTCTGACTCGGCCGAGAAGCTGGGCGAAAACCTGCAGCTGCTTTTTGAAACCATCCTGAACACCGCGCCGCCTGCGCCCGGCGACAAGGACGGCACGCTCCAGATCCTGGTCACGAACCTTGACTACTCGGACTATCTGGGCCGGCTCGCGGTTGCGCGAGTGTTCAACGGCACGCTTAAGACTGGCGATGAGGTGCTGGTTTCAAAGCGCGACCTGTCGCTTGAAAAGGTCAAGATCACCAAGCTGTTTACGTTCTCCGGCCTCAAGCGCGTGGACACCGACCAGACCGAACTCGGCGACATCATCGCGATTGCCGGCATCCCCGGCATTACGATCGGCGAGTCGTTTGTCTCGGTCGAAAACCCCAAGCCTCTGCCCTTGATCGTCATCGATGAGCCGACGATCGCGATGCAGATGTCGGTCAACAATTCACCGATGGCCGGCCGTGAAGGCCAGTTTGTTACCTCGCGCAACATCCGCGAGCGGCTCGACCGCGAACTGCTGACGAACGTGTCGATACGGGTCGAAGATACGGGCTCGCCCGAGACCTTCAAGGTGCTGGGGCGCGGCGAGCTGCAGCTCTCGATCCTGCTCGAAATGATGCGCCGCGAAGGCTTCGAGATGATGGTTGGCCGCCCCGAAATCGTCACCAAACGCGTCGATGGGCACCTGATGGAGCCGGTCGAGTACCTGACCATCGACATCCCGGACAATTTCGTTGGCACCGTCATTGAGCGGCTTGGGCCGCGCAAGGGCGAGATGGTCAAGATGGCTTCACACGGCTACGGCCGCACACGGCTCGAGTTCAAGGTGCCTTCGCGCGGCTTGATCGGCCTGCGCTCGGAGATGCTGACCGAAACCCGCGGCACGATCATCATGAACTCCATCTTCGATGGCTACATGCCGTACCAGGGCGAGATCCCGCAGCGGCCTTCGGGCGCGCTGATCTCGGACCGCTCCGGCCCGACCACGACGTATGCCCTGAACGGTTTGCAGGACCGCGGCACGCTATTTGTCACCTCCGGTGTCGAGGTGTACGAAGGCATGATCATCGGCGAGCACTCGCGCGACAACGACCTGGATGTCAATGTCGTGCGCGAGAAGAAGCTCACGAATATGCGTGCATCTTCTGCCGACGACGCGCTGCGCCTGGTCCCGCACAAGGCCATGAACCTGGAGCAGGCGATCGAATTTATCGCGGAAGACGAGCTCGTCGAAGTCACCCCGAAGTCGCTGCGCTTGCGCAAGAAGGTGCTGCAGGCCAATCGGCGGCCGCGCCGTAATGCTTCGCCCTCCGCTTAGCGCCCTCCGCCTCACGAACACACAGCACTTAGATTGATCCACACCACCTCAGCGGCCGCTGCCCTCTTCGCCTTTAGAGGGCAGCGACCAAACTACCGCCCGCGAACATCCATACACCATGGCCGAGCAGCCAAACCTGTTTCCCCCTAACCCGCCGGATCGAAGCAGCATTCCCATCCACTGGATGGCGCGGGTTGAGGCGATCATCCGCATCCTGGTGCGGCTGTACCTGGGCCTGCTTGTGCTCGCCTTGCCATGGCTGCCGTTCTGGTCACAGAACAACCTGTTTACCTACAGCCCCGGGCTGCTCGCCCTGGGAGCAAGCGGCTTTTTCCGCGGTGTTTTTTCCGGGTTGGGGCTGCTCAACGTGATTCTCGCCATCGTTGAGGCAAAGAACGCCCGTGAGCTTTCCTGACATGGCGAGCTCCGTCGCATTTTCCGATCTCGAAGGTTCTCACTTCCGCGTGCTTCGCTCTACCCAGGAGCTTGAAGCGCTCGCCCCCGCGTGGATCGCGCTTTGGTGCCGGGACCCGCATCGGACGCTTTCCAGCGGCCGGAGTGGCTGCTCCCCTGGTGGCGCCAGTCGGCCAGCCCGATTCGCGCGTACTTACGGTTTACGCCGGTGCTCAATGAATCCGCTGCTCCGCCTACATCTACGCTGACCCAGCACCGCAAGAGCGGCAGCTTCTGCTGCTCGGCGCTGAACGTCGGATTACTGGACGGCATGATTGCGCACCCGCGCACGTGCTCGCCGCTAACCCCTCTCCGCAGTGAGCCTGACTGGGATGTCGTGCAGCTTACACAGTTGCGCGCGCACTCGCCCCTGACGAGGGCATCACGACCATTGACATGTTTCGCGGCAATGAGGACTTACAAAAAGTTCTGGCATGCAGAGCCTTCGCTGACCTATGGCTTCGCGGTCGCGCGGCATGGCCTGCCTTGACTCCCTGAGCGCGGGGGGAACGTCGGCCGCGTTTTCTGGGCCTGATCCGCTTGCCCGTCCAGATACGCAATATCCGCCGTCGAGATTGCTCAACGGGATCGCTGACAAAGTAGCTCAAGTACGATGACAGATCGAACTCCGCCGCGGACTGGTCTGCTTAGACCGGTAACTCCGTAAGTGGCCAGAGATACTTACGAAGGTACTGAAATCCTGCTTATTCCCGGGCCTTTCGCGCCCTCGTCATGCCCTATTCACAGTGCAGCGAGAACATTGGTACAGCGGAGGCTACCCATGAGCAAGCTCAGGCAAATCTCGTACCTTTGGAAGGACGACGAGGCGGCGGACAGCTATATCACCGGTGTTTCACTCCATAGCCACACCAACCAGTCCCAGGAAACACTCGACTTCCTTGCGGCGTTGGGCCGGCGCATCGGCTGGCTGCAAACCGTGATGACGCGCGTCGAGCGCCGCGCCAGGGACAATCACAAAGTCCTGGTGAACTACGCCGCCAGCTTCTGGACGCCGCCCCTGACCCCAAAGCTGGCATTTGATCTTGAACGGGAACAGATTGAGAAGATCGGGCTGCGCGCCCTGGTCTCCCTGTCTGATCACGACAACATCAACGCGCCCATGCTTTTGCGAACCATCGCCTCGGCGCGGCACATCCCTGTTTCGGTCGAGTGGAGCGTGCCGTACGGGGGCGACCAGAGCTTTCACCTTGGCATCCATAACCTGCCCAGCGACTCCGGGCAGAGCTGGATGCGCACCTTTGCGGAGTTCACCGCGGAGGCCGGATCGATGGAAAACCCGGACGCCCGGCTTACCGAAATTCTTGCCGCGCTCCATGCGCTGCCGAATGTACTCATTATCTTCAATCACCCTATGTGGGACCTGTACCTGGTGGGGGCCGCGCGCCATGCGGCGCTGTTGCGCCGATTCATGACGGAGAACGGCCGCTACCTCCATGCGCTGGAGCTCAACGGTCTACGCACGTGGAAGGAGAATCGAGCGGTGCGCACCATGGCGCAGCAGCATGGCAAGCTGTTGATTTCAGGCGGTGACCGCCACGGTATGGAGCCGAATGCGGTTATCAACCTGACCAACGCAACCAGCTTTACCGACTTTGTGCACGAGGTTCGCTACGAAGGCCGCAGCCATGTGCTGTTTATGCCGCAGTACGCCGAGCCGTTCAAGCATCGTGTGCTGCGTTCGACCCTCGACGTGATTCGCGACTACCCGGAGTTTCCTCTGGGATCGCGCCGCTGGGATGAGCGCGTCTTTCATCCGGGAGACGACGGCGCGGCGCGGCCAGTCGCAGAGCTTTGGCCGGCGGGCGTGGCTCCGCGCTACATCCACTACGCCTTGACCGCGGTTCGCCTGCTGGGTTCGCGGCCTGTTTCGCAGGGCCTCCGCCACGCCTGGTCGGAGCCGACCGAGCTGCAGCACGCTCTCGGCGAGTGAGCGCACCTGCGCGCAGCGCGCAGCCGCATACACTAGCGCCATGCCGCACCGTGCGCCGCCCAGGGTTGCCTTTTTTCCGGACTCCTTCCACGAGGTGAATGGCGTCGCGCACACCGCACGCCATTTTGCCGCGTGGGCGGCACGCACCGGCAAACCTTTTTTGTGTGTCCGCGCGGGTCCGGGCTTGCCCCGTTCCGTGACGCAGGGCAGCTTGCACACGCTCGAGCTCCCTCGCGGAGCCGCCTCTTTCGCGCTCGACAAGGACCTTGCGTACGACCCCTTGTTTGCGCGCCACGCAGGCGCGATATTGCGGGCACTGCGCGCCTTCAAGCCGGACCTGGTGCATATCACGGGGCCAAGCGAGCTCGGCATGCTGGGCGCGGCACTCGCCAATCGACTCGATGTCCCGCTCGTAGCCTCATGGCACACCAATGTGCACGAGTACGCGGCGCGCCGATCCAAGTGGGCCCTGCGCATGCTGCCGCCGAGCCGGCGGCCGCGTGCCGCCCTTGCCATTGAGCGAGCAGCGATGCGCGCGGCTGCGCTGTTCTATAAGAATGCGCGGCTGCTGTTTGCGCCCAACCCTCAGCTGTGTACGCTGCTTACCGAGACGACCGGACGCCCGTGCCTGCTGATGACCCGCGGCATCGATGCGGAGCTATTTTCACCGGCGCGGCGCACGGCACCTCCGTTTGCGGCGGGCGGCGTATGGACGCTCGGCTATGTGGGGCGCCTAGCTGTAGAGAAAAACGTAGCGCTGCTGCCACGGGTGGCTCAGGAGCTCGAACGCCGCGGGCGCGGGAACACTCGCTTTTTGATTGTGGGGCAGGGAAGCGAGGAAAGCGCACTGCGACGCGCGCTGCCCAGGGCGGAATTCCTGGGCGTGCTGCGGGGCGAAGCGCTGGCCGAGGCCTACAGCAACATGGACTGTTTTCTGTTCCCTTCGCACACCGACACCTTCGGCAATGTCGTTCTGGAGGCGATGGCTTCTGGCGTGCTGGCGATTGTGACCCCCTCGGGGGGACCGGCGCACATCGTCAAAGCTTCCGGGGGCGCGGGGTGCATTGCGGAGGACAACGCATTTGCGGATGCAGTGCTGTCGCTGCTTGCTGACCCGGTTTACCACGCTGAGCTGCGCGCGCGGGCGCGTACCTACGCGTCTACGGCCAGCTGGGACTCTGTGTTTGAAGGGGTGTACGCAGCGTACCAGCAGTATTTTGATCTGCCCTGACAAACGCGAAGCGGAATGGCGAAGGGCGGCTCAAAGCCGCCCCTTTGCCTGAAAATCTATGGTGCCGAAGAGAGGACTCGAACCTCCACACCCTTGCGAGTACGTGGACCTGAACCACGCGCGTCTGCCAATTCCGCCACTACGGCACTCAAGCCTGGTTCCCTGCGTAGCGGGGTCCCACGGCTTCTCAAGTGTCCCAAAGCCCGCCGTGTCTGTCAAACAGACGGCTCGCGTATGCTTTGGAAGTCGAACTGAACTCATCCCCGGAGGTCACAAGGCAATGAAGGATGTCGAAGCGGGTCCTATTCCGGGCGTGCATGCCGCGGAAATCCGCCGCCTGGTGCACGACCTGAGCAATGCGCTTGAAATTATCGTCCAGACGCAGTACCTGCTGAAGCTCGGCAAGCCCGATGAGGCGAGTCTGCAGTGGCTCAACATGATGGACAGCGGGGTGCGGCAGGCAACGGAAATCAGCACGAACCTGCGCAGCTATATCGTTGAAAATGCAGCGGGTAAGTAGTTTGCTGTTGCGTGTAAGCGGTCTCGACGCGTCCTGAGTAGGCGGCGCAGCGCTAATCTGCTTCAGATCTGCGCCCAGAACGATCGCTGAGTGGGCATATAACGTACTTGCCGACGTCGCGCTGCGACGAGGACCGTACTACAGTCTCCAGCCCAAGGGAGCTGGCCGGAATCAGGCCGCGACTCCTTGGACGGGCGGAACGCCTGGCTTTCGCTGGAGGAATGCGAAAGCCAGGCTTGTCAGCTCCCGCAAGGCGCCTGCGAGCGTGCAGCGTATTGCCTACGAAACCAGCTTTGCGTCCAGGGTGACCTGTGTATTGTTCGCAAACAGCTTTGAAATGGGGCAGCCTTTCTTCGCGCCGTCGGCAGCTTTCTGAAATGCCGCGTCATCCGCTCCCGGTATCCTGGCTTCCGTCGTTAGATGGATCGCCGTGATCCCGAAGCCGCCCTCCACCTTGCTCAACGTTACCTTCGCCGTGGTTTTCAGCGACTCTGGCGTCAGCTTTGCCTCGCCAAGCTGCGCGCTCAACGCCATGGTGAAGCAGCCCGCATGCGCAGCCGCGATCAACTCTTCTGGATTGGTTCCGACGCCATTCTCAAAGCGGGTCGAAAATGAGTACTGCGTCTCTTTGAGCACGCCGCTTGCGGTCGATACAGTGCCTTTACCGTCCTGCAATCCGCCATGCCATTCTGCTGTTCCGGTCCGGTCCATTGATTCTCCTTTTATGCGCGCGCCTGCCAGGGGTTTGAGTCCCTGGCTCCGCTCGGGCCGGATCCTCCTTCGACCCGGCTGCGCAGTCCAAGACTCTGATGCGCTCTAAAGGCCGCCCGGCTCGCGCTTCAGGCTCACGGCACTCCCCAGACCGTCGGGGTCACCGCCGTGCTGCGTGATCGTGCCGATGAGCAGATAGTACCCGGCGAGGCTCGCGCTGGACGCGACACCGCGCTCAAGCCGGCCGCTAAAGCTGTAAGTCACCCCGTGTACCTGCCCCGTGGCGAACTCCAGGTGATGCCCATCGATGTGCGTCGACGTAAAGTCGAACGTTGCAGGCGAAGCGTGCGGGTCAGGGTCCAGGTGCTCGGTTATGTAGCCGAGCAGCTTGCCCTGCTCGAAATACAACTCAATCTCGCTGCCTTTACTGCCCCAGGCGTACCGTCCTTCGGCCTCGGGCGGCAAATCAGTGTGCCCGGTCGCAAGTATGGACACGGAAGTGCCGGTCACTTGACCGCCGGGGGAACGCCTGTGCAACGCTGGATCGCTCTGCGCCCCGGCCGGCAGCGCCATGGCGGCCAGCAAGAACGCTGCCACGCCCATAGCAAAGCTACTGCCCGTTGCCTGCCTTGCGTGCCTTCTCAAACTCATCACCCTGCTTCCACTCCGTACCCGCGCCCGCGCTGGCCTGCCAGCCCAGCATGAGCCCGAACTGCGCCATGCGCGCGTCGCCGCGAAAATCCATATCGGCATGGTACTCGTCGCTCGGCTGGTGATAGTGGTTGGCCGTATAGTCTTTCTCCTGCGCTTCTCCCCAGGCGGCATCGTGCCCCTCAAACAGCGTGCCCTCGCCGACGGAGAATGCAGGAATGCCGACCCTTGCCAGTGAGAAATGGTCGGACCGGTAGTAGCTGCCCGCCATCGGGAACTGGTCTGCTTGAATTGTCAATCCGAACGCCTGCGCCGTCTTCTGGACGACTGGGTAGAAGTGCGTTCGTTCCGAGCCGCTGACCTCCGCGCTCGTTGGAATACCTATCGGCAAAAGTTCGTCATAGTTCAGGTCAAGCGCGATATTTTTTGCGGGGACAGGCGGGTGCATCCCCAGGTATGCCGAGCCCAGCAGTCCCTGTTCTTCTGCCGTCACCGACGAGAAGTAGACGGTGTGCGGCGGAGGCGTTTTCGACTGCGCGTACGCGCGGCCCAGCTCCAGCAGAATGCCGCATCCGGTGCCGTTATCCGCCGCCCCGTTGTAGATGCCGTCGCCCTTGGCGTTCGGGTCGATTCCCAGGTGGTCATAGTGCGCCGTGTACAGCACTGCATTGCTGTCGGCCGCGTCTGCCCCTACGACCTTGCCGATCACATTGGCCGAGCTGTATGGCCGCACCACGCTGTCCACATGAGCCTGCAAACGCACCGGCAGTTCGATCGGCTTAAAGCCCCGCTTGCCCGCTGCGTCAATCTCCTTGTCAAGATCGAGCCCCGCGGTCTGCATCAGCCTGCGCGCAGTGTCGAGCTGGATCCAGCTAGCGGCTTTGAGCGTCGCCAGCGGGTCACCTTTCAAATAGCTTTTTTCAATGGCCTGCGAGTTCTGCACCACAGCCCATGGATAACTTGCAAGGTCGGTGCGGTGGATGATCAGCACGCCCACCGCGCCCAGCCGCGCTGCCTGTTCATACTTGTACGTCCACCGGCCGTAGTAGGTCAGCGCCTTGCCTTTGAAGAAGTTTTCGTCATCCGAAGCGGGCTCGTTCACGATGACGAGCAGGATTTTGCCTTTCACGTCGATGCCCTTGTAGTCATTCCAGCCGTACTCGGGCGCGTCAATCCCGTAGCCGACAAACACGATGGGCGCGTCGATGTCGGCCGAGGGCTCGCCGCGTTCGTCCTTCACCACAAAATCGGTGTTGTAGGCGAGAGGCATGGGCGCGCCGTTTTTCGGCACCAGCGTAAACTTCGTCGCGGCTTCATCGGTGTGCACCGCGTATAAGTCAACCTTCTGATAAAAAGTGCCGTTGTCGCCGGCCGGCTTCAGCCCATTCAGCGCGAACTCGGTCGCGATGTACTCAGCCGCCAGCTCCGCTCCACGCTTACCCGGGCCGCGGCCTTCCAGCAGATCGCTGGACAGAAACTTGACGTGAGCTCGAATCTTCTCGGGGTCGATCAAGGACGCAGCCTGCTGCGCCGCATCCGGAACGCCTGCTACCGACGGCACCGGCGGCAGCACCGTAGACGGCGGCTGGGCCAAGCCAAATGAGGCTGTCAGCAGCAGGAAAGGCAGAACAGAGAAGGAGGAAGAACGAAGCATGCGACTCCTTATGAAGCGGGTGGCGCCGGTCACGCGATCGGCGCCGGCGGGATACTGGGAGGGTACCAAACCGGCAACAGCCCGACAGCCCGGAAGCGCTTGCGGTAGGCTCTTGGGTACGCTGCCGTGTTCCAGTTATGCCGACGACGACGCGCCGCCGCGGCTAAAAGTGAGAAAGGCCCCTGATGCCATCTATCCGCGCGGGATTTGTAGCGCTTCTTGCGTCGCTCGTACTCGTCCACTCTCCCGCACGCGCACAGCTCGCCGTTGCGCCGCCTGCGGTCGCACAGGCCATCACCACGGACCCGCCGGCCGACGCCGCACATCCGGCGCGCCTGGTGGCGCTGACCGTGCCAAGCCACGGCGCGGCGATGAACGCTGTCTTCTATCTTGCGTCGGGTGCCTCGCCTCACCCGGTGGTTCTGCTGCTGCACGGCTTCCCTGGCAATGAGCAGAACCTTGACCTGGCGCAGGCCATGCGGCGCTTGGGCTGGAGCGTGCTCACCTTCCATTATCGCGGTGCCTGGGGCTCACCCGGTGCGTTCTCGTTCTCGCATGCGATTGAGGACACCGATGCCGCGCTTGCGTTTCTCGCGGACCCGACTATCGACGCAAAGTACGGCCTCGATCCGAACAGGATTGTGATGCTGGGACACAGCATGGGCGGCTTCCTTGCGCTCCACGCCGCCAGTACACACCCGCGTCTTGCGGGCGCTGGCGTCATCAGCGCCTGGAACATCGGCGAGGAGGCCCAGCACGCAACGACTCCGGCCGCCGAAGCCGCGAGCGTCGCGTCCTACCAGGCAGAAATGGCTCCGCTCGCTGGCTGCACCGCGGCAAGCCTGTGGGCCGACACAAAGGCGCATGCGACGCAATGGAACTATCTCGGGTACGCTCCTGCGGTACACATCATCCCGGCGCTTGTGGTTGAAGCAAATGACGGACTCGGCGAGGCGAACGCCGCCTTTGCTGCCGCCCTGCGCAGGGCCGGCGACACCAGCGTGACGGAGGTGCACATGGTCACCGACCACAGCTTCTCCGACCACCGGATCGCGCTGGAACTTCAGGTATTGAGCTGGCTTGCGGCGCTCCCGCCCGCGCGCTGAGCCCGGCTGCGAGCAAAGCTACACGGGCCACAGCGCAAGCCTGCGCAGGATTTTGCGCGCGAGGCCGGTGAGCGCCCACTGTGGCAGCTCGGCGATCGCGGTCCAGCAACCATCGAGCGCGAGCTGGGCCGCTGCCTCCTGCGGAACGCGCACTACGCTTACAGCGTAGTTGGTGACGGTAATGGCATGGCGCACCTGCAGGACGATCTCTGCGCCGCTCACGCCCTCGCCGGCGGACCACTCGGGCAGCTCCCACATGCCGGCCATCAACGACAAATCGCTCGCCCTCTGGCGCAGCAGCACCTCGCCCGGCCGCTGCACCAGCGCGTAGCTGATGGCGCGCGCAATCGGTGCTTTGCGTGCGGCCACCGGGTGCTCGCCGCGGGTGCGGCACCACGGCTGCACCGGGCAGCCCAGGCACAGCGGCGCTTTGGGCAGGCACACCGTCGCGCCCAGCTCCATCATGGCCTGGTTGGCGTCGCCGGCGCGCTCCGGGTCCACCAGCTTTTGCGCGCCCGCGCGGATCCTGCGGGCAAGCCTGACGGCAAGCGCGCCTTCCCGCATGCTCTTGCTCAACCCGCCGAGCCGCATCACGACGCGCTCCACGTTGCCGTCGACGACTGCGATCGGCTCGCCGAAGGCGATGCTCGCGATTGCGGCCGAGGTGTACTCGCCGATGCCGGGCAGCGCGCGCAGCTCCACCGCTGTGTGTGGCAGCTGGCCGCCATACTCGGCCACCACGGCCTGCGCGGCGCGGTGCAGCATGCGCGCGCGCCTGTAGTAGCCCAGGCCGCTCCAGGCAGCCAATACCTCGGGCTCGGTCGCCTCGGCCAGCGCGGCGACGGAAGGGAAGCGCTCCATCCAGCGCCGGTAGTGCTCCAGCACCGCGGCGACCCGCGTTTGCTGCAGCATGATCTCCGACACCCAGATCGCGTAGGGGTCCTTCGTGCGCCGCCACGGCAGGTCGCGTTTGTGCGTGTCAAACCAGGCCAGCAGTGCGCCCCGGGCACCATCGCTCATGGTGATTTGATGCTCTGCCCGGAGCTTAGCCCGAGGCTCGCTCGCCGAAGTTACCTTGACCGCGCGCCGGCCGCGGGGCACACTCGCCCAGGAGCTCCCTTTATGCCCTCGGGCACCCACGCCGATATGCCGCAGTTTTCCCGCCCCACCCTGCTGATGTGCGCGCCGCGCTTTTTTGACGTGCAATACGTCATCAACCCGTGGATGGAAGGCAACGTCCATTCGGCTTCCTACGCCGTTGCACTTGCGCAGTGGAAGCACTTGCACGAAGTGCTGAGCGGGCTCGCCGACGTGCTGCTCGTCGAGCCGGAGCCCGCGCTGCCCGACATGGTGTTTACCGCAAATGCCGCGCTGATCCGGGACGGCACCGCGCTGTTGAGCCGCTTTCGCTGCCCGGAGCGGCAGGGCGAGGAAAAGCACTTCCGCGCGTGGCTTGAGGTGGAGGGCTTTGCGCTGCACGAGCTGCCGCCCGGCGCTGCGTTTGAAGGCGAGGGCGACGCGCTGTGGACGCCCGACGGCGCGCGCCTGTGGGCCGGCCACGGCTGGCGCACCAGCATCGAAAGCCACACGCGGCTGCGAGAGCTCTGGCCGGACCGCGAGGTCATCTCGCTGCGCCTGGTGGATCCGCGCTTTTATCACCTCGATACCTGCTTCGCCCCGCTCGCGAACGGTGACCTGCTCTACTACCCGCCTGCCTTTGATGAAGCGTCGCGTGCGGCGATCGAGGCCTTCTACCCGGCGGAGCGCCGTGTCGCTGTCAGCGAAGCGGACGCGATGCGCTTTGCCTGCAATGCTGTGAACGTCGGGCAGACCGTCGTGCTGAACGGGATCAGCCCCGCTTTGTGCGAGGCGCTGCAAGCGCGCGGGTACACGGTCGTGCAGGTGCCGTTGGGCGAGTTTTTGAAGGCCGGCGGCGCGGCGAAGTGCCTTTGTCTGCGGCTCGCGTAAGCGCAGTCAAGCGAGCGCGGATT
>CAXUDF010000026.1:26160-28798 GCA_964249695.1 uncultured Acidobacteriaceae bacterium | reverse complement strand
TCCCCGACATCCTCGCCAACGCCGGCGGCGTCACCGCCTCCTACTTCGAGTGGGTGCAGGACCGGCAGGGCTATTTCTGGAAGGAGGATGCCGTCAACCAGCAGCTTGAAGAGATCCTGGCCGCGAGTTTCGAAGACGTCGTCCGCTACGCCGAAGCGCACGGGGTTAACAACCGCATCGCTGCCTACATGCTGGCCATGGACCGGGTCGCCTTCGCCATCAAGCAGCGGGGCATTTACGCCTGAACTTCGGCGCGACACCGCACCGTGAGGAACGTCGTCGCGGCTCTATCTGCTCTTGGGTGCGGCCTGCAGTACGGCCACTCCATGCGGCGGCAGAGTCAATGCGTTGCCGGCAAGAGCGCCGGCAAACGCGCCGCCGCTCAACAGGCTGCGCGCGTTTATCGACGCCGGAAGCTCGATGGTCGCAGCCCCGGCTCCGTGGTTCAACAGGATGTACACGTCCTGCCGGCCACGGCGAACACACACCTCTACACCGCTTGGGGTACCCGGCAGGATCGGCGCTACCCCACTTTCCTTGAGCAAGTCAGCCTCCAGGCGGCCGAGGGTCGCGTCGTCCAGCATCGCTCCCAGGTAGGTGATGGAACCCTTGCCGAGCCGGCGCGTCACCGCGGCCGGCTGCCCGTCAAGCCAGCCGTTGCTGACGCCGTAGGTGGCCAGCACACGCGTCTCCGGGCTTGCCGTCGCGAGCGTTTCAGCCCATATAGACGCTGTACCCGCTACTCCGCCCAGCATCACCGGCACAGGCTGGCCCAGCGCGTAAAACTGTGTCACCCTGGCGCCGAGCGCTGCCGCCAGCGGCCCCGGCTGCTGCTCCGGCTGCAGGCCGTCGTCCTCGTTCTTCATCCCTGAGCGAGGGCCCAGCAGCAGGTGGCCGCCCTCAGTCACGTAGCGCAGCAGCTTCGCCGCCGTCGCTTGCGGCAGCACGTTCAGCCCGGGCGCGACCACCAGCTTGTAGCCGGCGAGCGGCGCATCTGTGCTCACCACGTCCACGGCCTGCGCACCCTCGCGCAGCGGCCGGTAGAACGCCACCATCTCCGCAACCGGGTTGAACTCCTGAGTATGCCGCTGAAAATCAATCGCCCAGCGCGAATCGAAGTCGTTGACCAGCGCCACTTCCGCCTTCGGCGCCGTGCCGGAGAGCGCAGGGCCGGCCTGCTCAAACTCTTTGCCGACTTGCGCAACCTCGGCATATACCGGGGCCGGCTCGCCGTCGGCGCCTACCAGCACGCCGTGGTACTCCTCCTGCCCGTTCAAGGCGGCGCGCCACTGCCAGTACTCCACCGCATCGGCACCGTGGCCCACGGCCTGCCAGGCCATCTCGCGGACCTCACCCTTCTCCAACGGCGTGTTTCTCTTGCGCCAGTTCACAAATCCCGGCTCGGTCTCCATCACCCAGAAGTTTTGCCTTTGTAGCCGCGCGTCAGGTCGTGGCGCGCGCCGTTGTCGGCCCAGTCCACCCGGTCCGCGTCGATGTAGTCATCCCACGCCGCCAGGTCAAGCCCCGCATGCTCCTTGTACGCGTCGAAGCCGTCGAACCAGCCCATGGTGTTGGTCGTAATAAACTGCCGCGGGTCGGCATGCGCCCGGATCGCGGCCACCTGCGTCTGCGTGTAGCTCACCCAGGTATCAGTCACAAAGCGCTTCCACTCCAGCAGCAGTGCCGGGTTCTCCCCCTGGTCGTGTACGGGGATCTGGTCGAACGTGTTGTAGGTTTGCGACCAGTAGCTGGTCCACCAGCGGCGGTTCAATTCGTCAGCGGTGCCGTACTTTGCCTTGAGCCACGCGTGGAACTGCGCCTTTGCTTCGTCGTCGAACGAGGTCGCGCTCAGCTCGTTGTCAATCTGCCAGCCAACGACGTCGGCGTTGCTGCCGTAGCGCTCCGCCATGCGCGCCGCTACATCGCGGGCCAGCTCGCGGTACTTCGCATCTGTAAATGAAAACTGCTCCCGATTGCCGTGTTCGTCGCGCACGCCGGCGTTTGAAACCCGCAGCGTCTGCGGGTAGGTCGTGGTGAGCCAGGCGGGCGGCGCCGCCGTGGGCGTACCCAGCACCACAATGATGTGGTGCCTGGCGGCGGCGGCGATGGCGCGGTCCAGCCACTCCCAGTGCCACTCGCCTTCGCGCGGCTCCATCGTGCTCCAGGCAAACTCGCCGACGCGGACCAGGTGAATGTGCGCCGCTTCCATGCGCAGGAGGTCAGGCTCCCACTGCGACTCCGGCCACTGCTCCGGGTACCAGGCAGCCCCCAGCAGAACGGGCGGTGCCGCAGGGAAGCGCGTGGCCTGCGCAAACGAGGCAAGCGGCACCATGCCGGCGAAAAGAAGGCTAAGAAGTGCAGGCACCGCTTTGTTCATGGACCGCTCCCAGGCGCATTTTTTGCGAGCCCATTGTCGCTCCTATCACGCAGGATTGCCGACCAGATTTGCGCAGGTACGAAAGGTCTACTCGAGCTGCCCGGTGGAGGGTTCGAGTGCATGGGTGCTGACCCCGCAAGATTGCGCGAGGTCAGAGCCGCCCGATCCTCTTTCTTGCCGACTCTCCCGGACAACGAAGCGGCCAGGCATCTCCGCTTTGCCCCTTGTGCTAGGCAAGGAGCAAAGGAGCGGCAGTCGGCG
>CAXUDF010000026.1:0-26060 GCA_964249695.1 uncultured Acidobacteriaceae bacterium | reverse complement strand
TTCGAGAGGTCCTCGATGAGCCCTGGGCCGGATGGGTTCCACCCCAGGGTCTTCTGCGTCCACGCACCGGAGGCCGGCATGTCCAGAGCTGCAAAGTGCGCCAGCCAGCCAAAGTGTTCAGCGGCCTTTTCCTGGTCGAGCGACACCACGGGGATCTGCAGCCCCTTACCGATGGTCTCGGCGATGTCGCGGAGCGCCACGCCTTCCTCCTGCACGGCGTGGTAGACCGCGACGCCATGCCCCGTCTGCTCCACAACGAGACGGTACAGACGGGCCACGTCGGCCAGGGGAGCGGCAGCCCAACGGTTTGCGCCCTCGTCCACGTAGGCGGACACACCCTTTTGGCGAGCCGCGTCCGTAAGGAAGGGCACGAGGCCCTGCTTGCGCGTGTCATGCACCTGCGGCAGGCGCACGATGCCCACGCGGACACCCCGCTCGGCTGCGGCGCGCGCCGCCTCCTCCGGTTGCCGCGGAATGGCTGCATTGCTGAGCGGCGGATCGCTTTCCAGGCGGACGTGGCCGGGTCCACCGGAGGCAAGCCCGGTGCCGGAGGTGACCACCAGCAGCGACCCTGGTGCGAGCACGGAGCCGAGCGCCTCAATTGCGTTACGCTCGTCTTCGCCGTTCTGGGCAAACTTCGACATGTCATCGTGATTGAACGCGAGGTTGACCACCGTATCCATGCCTGCCGCGCCGCTGCGCAGGCTGTCGAGATCCTGGATGTTGCCGCGATGCACCTCGGCACCGACCGCCCTCAACTGCTCCGCGCCCGCATCGCTGCGCGCCAGACCGCGCACCTGATGCCCTGCTCCCAGGAGCTCCTTCACCAGCTCGGTCCCGATAAATCCTGTGGCTCCCGTTACGAAAATGCGCATAAACTTTCCCTCCTGCTGCTGCTTGGTGCGGCGGTGCACGCACCGCGTGTGAATTGACGTTTGTGTCTCCCGCTAAGTGGAGACGCCCTCCGCTTATAAGATAAATGGAGGGTGTCTCCGGTTGCAAAGCTTTCTGAGAAACTTGTGCATGCCGACAAAGCAGAGCTCGCCGACATCGGCAGTCCGTAAACCACGCGCGGATGCGCAGCGGAACCGAGAGCGGATTCTGGAGGTTGCGCGCGAAGCGTTTACCCGGCATGGGCCTGAGGCTACGCTCGACGACATCGCCCGCCGCGCGGAGATTGGCCCCGGCACGCTGTACCGTCACTTTGCCACGCGGGAAGCGCTCATTGAAGCGGTGTATGGCAGCGAGGTGGAAAAGCTGACGGCAGCAGGGCAGCGCTGCATGGTGACGCTGCCGCCGGTGGAGGCGCTGCGAGCCTGGATGCTGGTGTTCATCGACTATGTCGCGAACAAGCTTCTGATTCTGCCGGCAATGGACACAGTGCCCGGAGGGGCGCGGCGGATGATGGAGGGTACGCACGGCTTGATTCACAGCACATTTCGTGGCTTGGTGGAGCGTGCAGTCGCCAGCGGCGATCTTCGTGCAGGTACCGATCCGGACGACATCATCCGCGCCCTTATTGGCGTCTTCCACACGACGGCGTTGCCGGGTTGGGAGTCCAGCGCCCGCAGGATTGTCGATATTCTGATCGACGGTTCGCGCCCCAGAGAGAAGTCCCGCTAAGGGCGCTTGTCGCCAGTGAGCCGCGCTGCTGCCTCGCCAACAATCCCGTGCAGGATGCCTTCCGGACTCTTCAGGTGGAAAGCCCTGCCGTCCCGCTTACGGACGTGAAGTGTCCCTCGAAGCGCCGATTGCAGATCGACAAAGAAACTCGCCATTCTCCCGCCTCGCGCATCGAAAGCGGATGACCTGTCTCGCCCCGGCCGTCCGCTCCGGCAAGCGCTACCTTAACCCCGTGCCGACCACCGTCGGGGATCCCAAAACTCTCCTCACGGCCTGGTACAAGTACTTCACCCACCGCGAACGGCGCTCCCCTGGTCGGGCACTCGGTCCTTTTCGCACAGACGCAAACGTGTATACGCAGCCGCCCGCAAGCGGCCTGCGCGTTACCTGGCTGGGCCACTCGTCAAGCCTGCTTGAAGTCGACGGCGTGCGCGTTCTCATCGATCCCGTCTGGGAGCCCCGCGCTTCTTCCGTCACCTGGCTCGGCCCGCAGCGCTTCTTTGCCCCTCCGCTGGCCATTGAAGCGCTCCCGCCCATCGACGTGGTTCTCGTTTCGCATGACCACTACGACCATCTGGGCGCAGACACCGTGCGGCTGCTCGCGCAAAGCGCCAGCTGCCGGGCGGCGCAGTGGGTTGCGCCCTGCGGTGTGGGGCCGCTGCTCCGTCGGTTCGGCGCGCCGGCGGACCGCATCCATGAGCTGAACTGGACCGAACGCGTACAAGTCGGGCCGCTCACGCTCACAGCGCTGCCGGCCCGCCACTTTTCCGGACGCGGCCTTCTCAATCGATACCAGACGCTCTGGGCTTCGTTCGCCATCGCATCAGCCGGGCACCGCGTCTTCTACGGTGCCGACTCCGGCGAGTGGGCGGGCTTTGCCGAGGTCGGCCGCGTCTTTGGCCCGTTCGATCTGTCCCTGCTTGAGATCGGAGCGTTTGATCCACTCTGGCGCGACATCCACATGGGCCCGGACGGGGCAGTCCGCACGTTTCAGTCCATGGGCGGCCACGGCCTGCTGATGCCGATCCACTGGGGCCTGTTTGACCTGGCGCTGCACCAGTGGCAGCAGCCGATCCAGCGATTATTTGCCGCGGAAACCGTAAAACTCTGGGCGCCGGAGCCGGGCCGCCCCTCCGAGGTCGTGCCGAATATGGAGCTCCGCTCAGAGTGGTGGCGCGACAGCATTTCTCCTGATGCTGGAGAGCGCCTTCTTCCTCGCGAGGGGGCTGTTCGCGCCGAAACAGCCACGCTCGCCGCCGTGCGGGCCTTTACACCTCCAGGAGACCTGACCTAGCGGCGTCGCGGCCTGTCAGCCGCAAACCACATCGACTACTGCTTTGCCCCTACCTGTCCTGAAGGCTTACGGCCGAGTCATGTCAGCAGCCTGCTGGAGCGTCAGATGGGCCGGAACATCGTGAAACGCGGAGCGCTTCATGTCGAGATCCTGCGAGATATTTTTCAGCAGCAACAGCCGGCCAAGAACGTGAAGCTGCACCTGAGTCACCTGCCAGCTGCCGCCGGGCAAGGCGCTTCGTACAACATGCATGCGGCTGTCCTCCTCCAGGCGGCCCAGCAGGCCATATCCGATCTCGACCGGCTGCGACACGCGCGCGTCTACCGCAGCGATGCGGTCCTCCGGTTCCTTGACCAGCAGCGTTCCTTCAAGCGCGTGCACAATGCGCTCCCGGTAGTTTGCCGGGCTAAACTCCGGGTTCGGGCGGTAGCGAAGCAGCGTACCGCCCTCGTCCTTATGGTCGTAGGAGAAGATCAGCGCCCGTTGGATCGTCTGAATCCATGTGGAGGCCGATTCCTCGCCATGCGATCGATCCGCCTGGCGCTTCGCGTCGGCGCGAGCCACGCCTTTTTGAATGCGTTCGTCCTCTTCCTTGGCCTTTGCGGGCGAAAGCGGGCTGCCGTCGACCGACAAGAGCCGGTGGACCTCGCCTTCCTCAGTCTGCACAAGCTTCTCCACCCAAAGATGCCCGCCCGTGCGGGAAGATCGTTCCTCCGACATGCAGGAGTAGTGCTGCCCCTGGTCGATCTGGTGCAGCTCGTTGCCGAGCGCGCGGGCAGCAAGGGCCTCGGCGGGCTCCTGCGCAAAGCCGCCGGCTGCATGCGTCAGGAAGGCAAGCACGCCGGCTGCAAGGGCAAGCCGGGCCGCCCGGGAGGTCGGTCCATGCGGACGCGGCTTCGGCCTGCGCCAGCGCCTCTCGACTCCGCGCATCACGGCAGGCTCCTGTGCAGATCAGAAAAGCCGAGTGGGGCGGCAACGACCAGCCGCTCGTACTCTCTCGCATCCGTCATGACTGCCATTCTAAGGAAGGCTTCTCGCAGCGTGCGCACCGCCGCGGCATCGAATCCCTTTCCGCCGATCCCTGTGCCGCTGGCGGCTCCAGCACTTGCGTTCTCCTGCCACACGCAGGGGAACGAAGCCGCCAGAACGCCTGCGGCCTCGGGCTTCCCGCAACGGATGCAGAAACGGGAAGACTTTCCTCCTCTTCGCGCGTACCCACTCTCGGAAATTGCCCCGCCGCCGATACACTCCCTATGTTTGAACCGTCGAGCGCACTCCCATCCAAGGCACCGGTCACCGGCTTGACCGGCGCACCGGCCCGGCCTGGCCATTTCCCCCTCGAGCTTGAAACCGAGTTCGCTGAATTACAGGCGGCCTCACCAGCGGGCGGCGTCGTTCCGGCACTGCTTGCCGCGGGCGGGCTTTTCCATGTCCTACTCATCGCCGAGCGCAACGCGCTGGCCTTGCCGCCGATTGTCTTTGCCGAGCGAGGCGGACCTGCCACCGTTTTGCTTGCGTGTCTGCTGCTGATGCCTGCGGCTTTTCGGCAGAAGGAGACCGGCCGCGTATGCCTCATTCTCTACATGATGATCCTGATTATGGCTTTGCTCGCCGGGGTGCCATACGCCGGCGCGCAGCAGCTTCTGCCCATGCAGACAGGCGTCGCCGTGCTTCTGGTGCTGTTCGGATGGCTGGCGGCCCTGCCGCGGTCGTGGGTCTCTTTGCTGGCCGCGGGTGCCCTGCTCGCTGACAGCGCCTCGCTGCTGCTGAGCCCTGCCATTCGCTCCGTCGGCACCGCGGTTACGCTTGAAAGCTTCTGGGCGCCGGGCTTTGCGGTCGCTTTGCTGCTGCTGCTGGCCGGTGTCCGCCAGAGCGAAGCACGCCGCGACTTTCTGCTGCTCCGCAAGGCGGCATTCGCCGGGGTGCCGGGCGCGGCCGGTCCGTCTGAGGACACTCGCCATCTCGACCCGGAAACCGGTGTCGCGAATCGGCTGGCCTTTGATATGCGCTTCCGTGCGGCCTGGGAGCAGGCTGCCGGGCGGCGCCACTCCGTAGCGCTGCTTTTCTTCTCGATCGACAGCTTCGCGGAACATAAGCGCGATCTCGGCTACAAGTTCTCTGAGCTGCTGCAGTCCACGGTTGCCGGCCAGCTCAAGGATGGCCTGCGCCGCTCGGACGACATGGTTGCGCGCTTTGACCACCAACACTTCGTCGTCATGCTGCCGGGCGTCGGCACGGATGGGGCCACCCAGATTGCGGAGCGCCTGCGGGGCTGCGTGGAAGAGTCGGGCGTCTTCGCAAACGGCAAGCGTCACCAGGCGACGGTTACCGTTGGCGTAGCAAGCCTCAGGGCTAAGCGCGGCGTCGCGCGCGAAAAGCTCATTGATTGCGCCGTCCAGGCCCTTGATCAAGGCCGCGCCACAGGCATCAATCTGGTCTGCGTTGAAGGCCGGGGATGCATCCCGAGCATGAGCTGAGAGCGCGCCCGAGGTGCTTTGCCGCAGGCTCAAGCCTGTAAGGCGCACTCACCGCTGTCTGTCATGTCGCTTCATACCGCTGGTGCATAATGAAGGGGCATTCACCCAATCAAGTGCACCAGCGGCAAGCACTTGGTCGCGAACTCCGACGACACCCTGACGCAGACAGGCCCAGCAGACGCCCGTGAATCTCCCCAACTCCATCACGACCAGCCGCATCCTGTGCGTGCCTCTGCTGATCTGGCTGCTGTCGCCCCACTTCTCCCTGCGCTCCACCCCCGGCGCGCAGGAGCTCTTCGTTTCTGTCTTTTTCCTACTCGCCTTTGTTACCGATGGCGTGGATGGTTACCTGGCACGCAAGCGCGGGGAGATCACCACACTTGGCATGCTGCTCGACCCCTTGGCCGATAAGCTCCTGGTCACCGCGGCGTTTATCGCGCTGGTCCAGTTCAATCCGCACATTGTGAAGCCGTGGATCGCGACCGTGGTCATTGGGCGTGAGTTCCTGGTGAGCGGCCTGCGCTCCATCGCCAGCTCCGAGGGCTTCACGATCGCGGCCAGCGATCTCGGCAAGCTCAAAACCGTCATCCAGATCGTTTCCGTGATCGCCGCGGTGCTCGATCGGCAATGGCAGGCCTGGCACATCGGCTGGTTCACCTTCCCGGTCGACTCCATCGCCATAGCCGCGATCTACTTCATGACGCTGGTGTCGATTCTGTCAGCCGGAGATTATTTTCTATCTTTCTGGGGCAGGATCGACCGCGCGGGCGCTGCGCGGCGAGAGGTTGAGAACGCGATCCACGCCGGGAAGCAGCCGAATCAGTAAGGCTGTTCCCCGGCACAACTCTGCGGAGACCTGCGGGCAAACTTTACGCAGGGATGGCGCTCGCGTGTCCCAGATGGGGTGCAGGCGGCGCGACAGTCCGCGTAAGGCTGTGGACGAAATGGTACGGCGGCCACGGCCCGGACAGGTGCAGCTGGCAGTCGCGCATCTGCTCTCGCGCGGTTTGAAACTTGTTCTGGTAGCGCTCCACCAGCTTGGCCGAGATCAGGTGGCTGACATCGAGCTGCATTTTGCCCGACTCCAGGCGCCGGCAGGTGAGCTCTTCCTCCAGCGGTGAGAACATCCGGTTGAGCTGCATCGAGAGTGACCGCGCGCGGGTTTGCCGTTCGCGCTGCCGCGTCGCTGTCTCCCGAAGATCGCTCAGGTAGGTGCGGCCGCTCGGCTGTCCGTTGAAAGCCTCGCGCATCTGCTCACGACAGCAGTCCTCAAGCGTCAACTTCATATGCATTTCGCATTTGCCGTGCAGCGCACTCAGGTTGGCCAGGAACTGGCGCTGGTTCGACCGCACCGAGCGGCGCAGCAGCTCGTCATTCGCGAAAACAGTGCCGAAGCGAAACGGCAGTACCGTTGCAGTTCGAAAGCACGCGGCAATGACGCGGGCGTGGTCCTTTGCACTTTGTTGGGTGGGCGCTTCCGAGGGTAGATGTTCTGAGACTAGAACTGCGAGGTCACTGGCTGGATACAGAAAAACCTGATTGCCTTCAACGCCGGTTACTGATTCAAGCGGTACCGGTTTGCGATGCCGAAGCAGCTCAGGAAAGGCTTGTTTCTCGGTCACACAGTAGGCATACCACGCCATTGGGGACACTCTCCGTGAGTTACCGTCTTTGGTAGCTCGACGATAACCTGCGCATGACTGCGTTAGCCGGATGCGACCCGCTCACACCACATACGCCCCGAGCGGGTCAAGGTTTGTACAGCAATTGTTGGGCATCCTAGCTGCCTTTAGTAACGGTTGGCAACGAAAAGCTGCCGATTCTCTCAGAGCCGGCCAAAACAAGCAGCTGCTTTCACGTAAAAATGACACGGCAGACCTTCGAGATCAAGCCGGCCTAGCGGTGCAAAGTAATCGTAAGCAGTACCAACTCAGCAACAACCAGCATGACCAGGATGATGACGGTTGCGGAGAGCAGGCGCGAGCGATCCGCCAGGTGGTGAAGCGTGTGCGTCAGCGAGCCCTGCTCGGCTACCGAGCGCTCCAGCAGCTCGCGCAGCCGGCGCTGCCCGTCCTCCATGACCTCGACGCGCGCCTTGTACTCGTTCAGTTCCCCCGCGAGCGCTGCATAGCGCTTTTCACTCCCCGCAAGCGCGTCCGCGGTGCGCTCCCTGTTGTCGACCGATGGCACCTGCGAGGCGGCTGGACCGGCGTTTGTGCCCAGGTTGCCCAGCATCGGCAGCAGCCGCGCTACCGCCTGTACTGCTCCGTGATCGACCATGCGCAGCGCGCTGCCGACCACGGGAAGAAACGGCCGCAGCGCTCCCAGCAGCTGCCGCCCACGATCCACAGAGCTCATCGCAGGCTCGGCGCTCGCCGCAGGCGGTGCCGGCGGCATCACCACGCCGGTCGGCATTGGCTCGCGCGCGGTAATCTTCGCTTCCAGCACTGTTTCGCCGTCCCGCTCTTCCTCTCTTTGCCGACCGCCCCCGGAGCTCCTGGCGCTCGGTGCCTCGTCGGTCGCCATCTTCATCAGGCGGTCTACCGCGTCGTACTTCGCCATGCCATTCTCCTCAGGCTTTAGCCCTGCTGTTTGAGCGCCGACGCGAGGGCGCTTTGCATCGCCGCAAGCGGAGCGTCCTGCCCGGCCCAAAGCTCCCACTGCCGCGCACCCTGGTGCAGAAACATTTCGAGCCCGTCGATCACGCTCATGCCCAGCCTACGCGCTTCCCGAGTCAGAGGGGTTTCAAGCGGTCGATAGACCATCTCAAACACGGTGTGCACGCCTGTCAGCGCGCTCAGCTCGACCGGCAGAGGAGATCCGGCGTAGCCCGCCATGCCGGCCGGCGTGGCCTGCACCAGGATTTCGAACCCGCCAAGCTGGGCCGGGTCAGCCAATCGGCTGCCGGTGTCCTGCGCCAGCTGCTCCGCGGCTGCGCGCGTCCGGTTCAGGATCGTGACCTCGGCCCCGCAGGCACGCAGCCCAAAAGCCGCCGCCCGTGCCGCGCCGCCTGCCCCCAGCAGCAGCACGCGCGCGCCGAGCAGCGCGGTGCGCGCCCCCAGCGGCCCGGTAACGGCAGCGAGGTCCGTATTCGAGCCGACAAGCCTTCCATCTGCCTGCCGGGTGAGGGTATTGATGGCGCCGATCGCCGCCGCGCTTGCCTCGACCTCGCCTCGCCCGGACCCGAGCAGCGCTCCCAGCAGATCAACCTTCCAGGGCATCGTGATGCTCAGGCCGGCGAGCGGCAGCGCTTCGGCAAACTGCAGCAGGTCGTCGGTCGACGTTGTGTGCAGCGGCAGGTAGACGGCGTCTATCCCCGCGGCCCGAAAGCCCGCGTTATGCAGTGCCGGCGACAGCGACTGCATGACCGGGTTGCCGGCCACCCCGTACACCCGCGTCGCGGCTGTCAGCTCCGCCGCTCGATACTCCCCGAGCAGCGCCCGCGCAGACACCTGCCCGGCGGCCGTCGGCTCGCCGGCGGCGGAGGCGGCAAAGGTAAACAGGGCCCCCGCGCGCAGGGCCAGCACCCGGCTGGCGAGCCCGGCGAGCCCCATGCAGATGCCGACAATCGGCAGCTCGGGGGCGGTGCTTTCAAGAAAAGCAAGCATGTGCAGGTTGTCGGCCAGCCCCAGCGCCGTAGAAACAACCTTGTAGACGGCAGGCCCCGCGGGTGCGCCCGCACTCCGCAGCCGGGCCAGCGTTCCCTCAAGGTCGCCGGTCGCGTGGAAGTCGTGCGCGCTCGCCAGCAGGGAAGCGCCCGCTGCATCGAGCGCCTGCGCAAGTGTGCCGAGGCTTGCAGCCCCGGCCTGCTCCAGTGTTTCCAGCTCCACATCCACCAGCACCGCACCGGCCTCGGCAAAGTCGGCCAGCAAATGGAGCTGCTCCTCCATTGATCCCTTATACCCACCTCCACCTTCCTGCCGCCGGCAGGTCGCGAGTACGCCGGCTTCCGGGTGCACGCGGCAGAAGTCCCTGAGCGCCCGCACCGCCTCGCCTGGCTCGGGCAGCGCGTCCAGGCGCAGCTCGAGGAAGCGGCTCTCCGCAAGCGCCGCCTCTGCGCTCTGGAACAGCTCCTCAACCGTGGTGGCGGCCACGGCAACGCAAACCGGCGCAAGCCGCTCACGAAGGCGGCTGTGAAGATGGGAATAAGGATGAGGCGGCAAGAGCGTCCTGTCTCAATCCCGGGCCCGGGATTGCAGAGAATCGGCTCCGATCCTAGATGCTCCCAGAGATTGCGTAAACCCGCCGCGAGCCAAGCAGGTGCTCTATCATGGCAGGGAGCCGGCTCGGGAGATTACAGGCCATGACGAACGAACAGCTCTATCTGTCGATCGGTATTCCAGCGTTGCTGGCGTTGACCAACATTGGGCTTACCCTCTTTCTGATCGGACGCATCGACACCCGGGTGGATCGGCTCGACTCTAAGGTGGATCGTCTTGATGGCAAGCTGGACGCGACCCGCCTCGAACTGGTCAGCCGCATCGATCGCGTCGCCGACGCGACAGCCCACTTCTACCGCGAACTCGATAAGCACGGCACCGCTATTGAAGCTCTGGAAAAGAGACCGCAATCATGAGTACCGCAACAGCCCTCGCAGACACGACCAGTGCCAACCCCCTCGCCCTGTCTCATCCCTGGACCGTCCGCGACGCCGACTCACTGGAAAGCTGGGTTAGCGACGCGCTCGACCGCCACACCGAGGCGCTTGCGGAGCTGACCGGTGAGCCCGCCCCGCGCACCCTGGACAACACCCTGCACCGCTACGACAACGCGGTCGCCCTGCTCAGCGCGGCCGGCTCGCAGCTGTCCCTGCTCAACAGCGTTCACCCGGAGAAAGAGATACGCGACCGAGCGCAGGCCCAGCTGCAGGTCGTGGCGCAGGCCGGCGTCGCCCTCAGCCTGAACCGCGAGGTTTACCAGGCCCTGAGCGCCCTGGCGTTACCGGACGACCCGGCGACCCGCCACTATCTCGACCGCACCCTGCTGAGCTATCGCCTGGCCGGCGTGGATCGCGACGACGCGACGCGCGATAAGCTGCGCGCACTGCAGGACCGCGCCACGACGCTCTCGCTTACCTTCGGCCGCAACGTGCAGGAAAGTGTCGGCCGCGTTTCGGTCGACCCGCCTAATGAAGTGCAGAACGAGCTGCGCGGCCTGCCCGAAGACTTCCTCCGCAGCCACCAGCCGCAGGCCGACGGCGAGCATGCAGGCAAAATCGTCCTCACCACCGACTTTCCCGACTACATGCCCGTGATGACCTTCGCCGAGGACGCCGGCCTGCGCCGGCGCATGTTCCTCGCGTATCAAACCCGCGCTTTTCCGGCCAACGTCGCTGTTCTCGAAGAGCTGCTCACGGTCCGCCGCGAGATCGCCGAGCTGCTCGGCTTCCCGACCTGGGCCGACCTGGCCACGGCCGACCAGATGATGGAGTCCTCGGCCAACATGGTTCGTTTCCTCGATGACCTGGACGCCGCCACGAAGGACGGCGCACAGCGCGAATACGCGGCTCTGCTGCAGTTCGCGCAGACTGCCGCTCAGAAAGCAGGCCGGCCCGCGCCCGAGGCGATCGACGCCGCCAGCCGCGGCTACTGGCTTGAGCAGTTCCGCCGCGCCGAGTTCCAGTTCGATTCGCAGACCGTGCGCCCCTACTTCGCCTTCGACAAGGTGCAGGCCGGCGTTCTGTCGCTCGTCGAGGAGCTCTTCCGCATTCGCATCGTCCCCGCGCCGGACGCGGAGGTATGGCACCCAAGCGTCGCCACGTTCGACGTGTACGACGCTAAAAATGACGCGAAGAACGGCGCGCAGAATGAAGCAAAACCGCTCGGCCGCTTTTACCTCGACATGCACCCGCGCGAAGGCAAGGACAAGTGGTTCTCCGCCGCCCCGCTCATCCCCGGTATTCGCGGCGTGCAGGTGCCCGAGGCGGCGCTGATCTGCAACTTCTCCGGGGGCAGCTCGAGTGACTCGGGCGAAGCCGACCCGGGCCTGCTGCAGTACTCCGACGTGACGACGTTCCTGCACGAGTTCGGCCACCTGATGCACGCGCTGCTCGGCGGGCACCAGCAGTGGGCCGGACTGAGCGGCATCGCGACCGAGGGCGACTTCGTCGAAGTCCCCTCGCAGATGCTGGAAGAGTTTTTCCGTGACCCGGCCCTGCTCGCGCGCTTCGCCCATCACTACCAAACGGGCGAGCCGATTCCCGCCGAGCTGGTCGAGCGTATGAACCGCGCGGGCGCTTTCGGACGCGCCGACGCCATCCGTACGCAGCTTTTCTACACCAGCTATTCGCTTGACACGCACCGGCTCGACCCGGCCACGCTCGACCTCGACCGCCTTCTCCAGGAGCTTTACCGGCGCTTTCTGCCGTACGAGTGGGTCGACGGCAACCGGCTTTACGCGAGCTTCACCCACCTGGTCGGCTACACCTCCAACTACTACACCTATCTCTTCGACAAGGTGATCGCGCTCGACTTTTTCCATGAGTTCGCCGCCAACGATCTGCTGGCTGAGACCGTCACCACGCGCTACCGCGAGCAGGTGCTGGAGCCCGGCGGTTCCAGGCCCGGCAAGGCGCTGGTGCAGGCCTTCCTTGGCCGCGAACAAAGGCCTGAGGCGTTTACGGAATGGCTTGCGGAAGCGCTAACCGCAACCGCGGAACTGGACTAGGCGCCACCACTGCCGGCCCGACGTACGCCGCTCTCTGTCCTGCGCTTCTCCATGTTTTTTGACTGCATGGAACCTCAGCTCTCTGCCCTGCGTACACGTCCCTGGGTGCTGTTTTTGATTGGCAAAGGTGTACGCGGACCTCATGGCGCCCGGCTAAGGAGATCGCATGATCAACAGGATGCCGCGCCTTGTTCGGCCTACTTTGCTCAGCGCAGCGCTATTGTGCGCTGCGCACACCTGCTTTGCCGACAGCTGCGGCGACGCGAGTCGGCCTTCCAGCTACCGGCAGCAGCCAGGCGACGCGTCTGACAGTACGCGTTTCACCGCTCAAAGGCGCTTCACCACGGCAGGCGAGCTCGATATCAATGTAGGCAGTGGCGAGCTGCGCATCGAACGATCGCCGGAAGCGGATGCGCTTCACATCAGCATCACCTCACCCGGAGCAGACAAAGCTCTGGCCGCCTACGTGCAAGAGCTGCAGGTATCGAACGACAAAGCATTGGTAAGCGTCTGCATGCCCTCCCGTTACCATGCAGTCGTCACGGTGCTGGTTCCCGACGGGCTAAGGGCCAAAAGCGAGCTCAATGTGGGAGCCGGGACGCTGGTGCTCCAGGCCGGCACGCTTCGAGGGGAACGTGAAGTCAATGTCGGCGCCGGCAAGCTGGTGCTCTACCTGAACGGCGATCGAGATTACAGCAGCCTTGACGTTAATGTCGGCGTCGGCAAGCTGAAGGATGATCGCCCAGGGGGCGGGAACGCCTATGCCGTTGTCACGCGCAGCATGCCGGGCCGAGGATCAGGACGGATCGAGGGAAATGTTGGCGCGGGCGAGATTGATTTGGAGCCGGCTGGCAAGTAGTTGCCGCCTTACTTAAGTAATAAGCCTGCGCGCTATGACGCAGATGGTCGTGGCGGCTACCCTCACTGCTCTGCTTGCGGGTACCAGCGGTGTTCGTACTCGCTCAGGTCGACCCGCTTCGAGCGGAAGCGCACGCCTTCCATCTCCAGTCGCAGGCGCTGTTCCAGCGCAGCTTCAAAGCGTAGTTTGATCACCCCGCCCGCGCCCAGCACCCGATACCACGGGAGCCGCTCCGCCGGCTCGGTGCGCAGCAGCCGCGCCACTGCGCGGTGGTAGAGCGGGTAGCCCGCAGCCGCGGCGACCGCCCCATAGGTGCTGACCTTGCCGGCCGGGATCGACAGAATTGCTCGCCGAAACGCCTCATCCCGCACCTGGTTCGGACGCAAGCCATCACGGAGAATCGCCCGCTCAACCCGTCGCCGCTCTCGCGGCTCGGAAACATCCCTTCTGCTCATTGCGGTACTCTCGCGTCCATGGAAGACCTGGCGTATATCACCCAACCTGTCCAACTCACAGAGATTACGCGACGCAGCCAGGAACTTAGTTTCGGCATGCCTTCAGAGCCGCTGTTGGGGGCCCTTCTGAAAACGCTTGCGGCGTCCAGGCCTTCGGGACGATTGCTCGAACTTGGGACAGGAACAGGGATCGCGACCGCCTGGCTTCTTTCTGGAATGGACTCGGCTTCGCTTTTAACAAGCATCGATACGAACGCCGCTGTTCAGGATGTTGCGAGACAGGTTCTTGAAGCGGACGCCAGACTTACGCTGGTGCTGGAGGACGGCATCGCGTTTCTTCAGGCGCAGCAGCCACGCTCGTTTGATCTTGTTTTTGCGGATGCCATGCCCGGCAAGTATGACGGCCTCGACCACGCTCTTGAAGTGGTCAGGGTTGGCGGATTTTATGTGATCGATGACATGCTTCCTCAGGAAAACTGGCCGGAAGGACATGCCGCCAAGATCCCTACCTTGCTTGAGCAGCTTGCGGCGCGCCCTGACTTCACCATGCTGCCGCTTGTCTGGTCCAGCGGCCTTGCCGTGGCTGTTCGCCTCAAGTAGGCACCCTGGCTGGTTTTTGAAGGTGTGGAACCCGCTCATGAGCCTTGACCACGAGCCTGCCACTGCCGACCTCGTCTTGAGGATCAACCTGCGTCCACCGTCAGCTCCAGCGAGAGCGCCGTAGGCTCCAGCACCGCTCCGCGCAGCCACACAATCTCACCCTGCCACTCAAGCAGCGGCCAGCCTGCACGGTCCTGCGATGGAACCCCGAGCCGCTCCAGCACCTCCTTGACCCGCTTCGGCGCGCCCCGCGAGTAGCGCAGCTGCACGCGATCGCCCGGCCGCGCGGCACGCAGCGTCGCCGGCGGGTGCACCTCGCCGGAAGCGTGGCTCACCCGCAGCAGAACGCCAAACCCCGCCGTCTCGCCCGGGATCGGCACGGCAATCTCTTCACCCCCCGACTTGCCAGACCTGCCGGACGCCCCGTCGCGTACAAATCGCAGCTCTCGCGGCGTGCGCTCCACCCGCAGCTCCGCGGTCAGCTGTTCCCGCCGCGCGGTCGCGCCCACAGAGCCTTCAAGCAGCCGAAATGCGCGCTCTGTCTCCGCAAAGTCAAGCGATGCCCCCAGCCCCTGCGCCACGGCGCGCACGACCCTGCGCCCCAGGGCCGCCGGCAGCTCCCGCAGCCTCTGCACCTCCACCGCGAGCGATTGCTCGCCGGGTACGGTCGAGCTTGCCCGCCCGCCGCCCCGCACCGGCCTGCCTGGCAGCAGCAGGCCGGGCAGCACTCGGGCGAGCTCGCCTTGCCAGTACTGCTCGTCGTCCCGCGCCAGCACGCTTACCTGCGCCAGCCGCTCGCTCACCTGCGGCGCAACGCTTGCAAGCACCGGCAAAACCTCGTGCCGGAGTCGATTGCGGGCAAACGCCGGGTCGCTGTTGGTCTCGTCCTCGCGCCACGGCTGCCCGATTTTGAGCAGCCACGCCCGCAGCGCCGCGCGCCGCGCACCGAGCAGCGGGCGCACAATCAAACCCCGCGCAGCAACAAGTTCAAAAGCGCTTCCCGGCCCGCTTCCAAATCCGCTTCGCGCCCCAGCTTCCGGCAGCTTGCCCCCGTGCAGCAGCTCCGCCACAGGCACCACCGGCGCAATCCCGCCCAGCCCGCGCGTCCAGCCGCCGCGCAGCAGCTTTCCCAGGACGGTTTCTGCCTGGTCATCCAGAGTGTGCCCGGTCGCAACCGCGTCAACCTGCGCGCCGACTTTTCCCATTCCAAGCAGTTCTCTGAACCACCCGTAGCGAAGCCGCCGGCAAGCCTCCTCCAGGCCTCCGCCCTCGTTCTTCGCAAGCGCGCCCGCGTCAACCTCATGCAGCAGGAAGGGCAGCGAAAGCCGCTCCGCAAGCGCCCCAACAAACGCCGCATCCTGCTGCCCGGCATCACCGCGCAGCCCGTGCTCCACGTGCAGCACGGTCAGCGCCCAGCCTTGTGTGCCGGCCTGCTCCTCAGCCAGCCGCAGCAGCGCGGTTGAGTCGGCGCCGCCGGACACGGCCAGCCCCAGCCTGGTTCCCGGTCGCAGCCCATCGCGCGTAAACGGCGGCTTCATGTCATCAGCATGCGGCATTGAGGCCGAAACTGCCTACCGGCGTCGGAACACCCATCCGTAACCAGTTCCGAATACGCACCCTGACTTCAACCGTGCCCGAAGCGGGAAAGAATCAGGAAAAACCGCCACGCAGGGCCGCGCTCCATTCGGTTACTCCTGTAGTCTGATGGTGGCTATCTTCCCGCGCTGTTCAGCACATCGACATGGCGCACCATCTCCCTGGTTCTTCGGTGAGGGAGCTGCGTCTAACGGTCATCGGTTCCTGCTCCACCGCGCGTGGTGCTCGGAAGAGAAGTGAGGGTTTCTAGTGAATTCGACGGTCAAAACGATCATCTTCTGGGTTTTCATCTTCGCCTGTTTGATCCTTCTATGGCAGGTGTTCCAGAAGGGCAACGGCTCCGGGCACGACCAGGATGTGTCGTTCTCGACATTCCTCGGTGACGCGCAAAGCGGCCAGGTGCTTGACGCAACAGTGACCAACAACAATGAGGTACACGGCAAGCTGAAAAACGGCACGCCGTACCACGTCACGGTTCCGGTCACCTACGCTCGCCTGTATGACATCCTGCAGGAAAACCACGTCTCGGTCACCGTGCGTGACACGCAGAACAGCTCCTGGCTGCCCCTGCTCTTCAATCTTGGCCCCATCCTGATCATCGGCGCGCTGTGGTTCTTTATGCTGCGGCAGATGCAGTCGGGCGGCAACAAGGCGCTCTCGTTCGGCAAGAGCCGGGCGCGCCTGCTCTCCATGCAGCAGAAGAAGATTACGTTCAAGGACGTTGCCGGCGTTGACGAAGCCAAGGAAGAGCTCAAGGAGATCATCGATTTCCTGCGCGAGGCTCAGAAGTTCCAGAAGCTCGGCGGCCGTATTCCTAAGGGCGTGCTCCTCGTCGGACCTCCGGGAACCGGCAAGACCCTGCTTGCCCGTGCTGTCGCGGGTGAGGCAAACGTTCCCTTCTTCTCGATCTCCGGTTCTGACTTTGTCGAAATGTTCGTCGGCGTGGGCGCAAGCCGCGTTCGCGACCTATTCGAGCAGGGCAAGAAGAATGCTCCCTGCATCATCTTTATCGATGAAATCGACGCAGTCGGGCGTCACCGCGGCGCAGGCCTCGGCGGCGGTCACGATGAGCGCGAGCAGACCCTCAACCAGCTGCTCGTCGAGATGGACGGTTTCGAGTCCAATGACGGCGTGATCCTGGTCGCTGCAACCAACCGCCCTGACGTTCTCGATCCTGCGCTGCTGCGTCCAGGCCGCTTTGATCGCCGCGTTATCGTCGGTCGCCCTGACGTGCGAGGCCGCGAGGAAGTACTCGCCGTCCATGCCCGCAAGGTGCCCGTGGCCGACGACGTCGATCTTCGCGTGATGGCTCGCGGAACACCGGGCTTCTCCGGCGCCGACTTGGCCAACATGGTTAATGAAGCTGCCCTGAACGCCGCGCGCAATAACCGCAAGGCTGTCCTGATGGCTGATTTCGAGGCCGCCAAGGACAAGGTCATGATGGGTGCCGAGCGCAAGTCCATGCTGCTCTCGGACGAGGAAAAGCGGGTTACCGCTTACCACGAAGCCGGTCATGCCCTGGTCGCTGCAACGCGCGCCCATGCTGACCCGCTCCACAAGGTCACCATCATTCCTCGCGGTATGGCGCTCGGCGTCACCATGCAGCTTCCGGTTGACGACAAGCACACTGTAACCAAGGACTACCTCGACACGCAGCTTTCCATCCTGATGGGCGGCCGCATCGCCGAGGAGATCTTCCTCAAGCAGATGACCACCGGTGCCGGCAACGATATCGAGCGCGCGACAGAACTGGCCCGCAAGATGGTTTGCGAGTACGGCATGTCGAACCTGGGGCCGCTGACGTACGGCAAGAAGGAAGAGCAGATCTTCCTGGGCCGCGAGATCGCGCAGCACCGTGACTTCTCTGAGGAGACGGCGCGCATGATCGATGCGGAGGTTCGCTCCAAGGTCGATACAGCCTACCAGGCGGCGTACCAAATCCTGGACACCAAGCAGGATGCGATGCACCGTATGGCAACGGCTCTGCTTGAGCGCGAAACACTCGACGCAGCAGAGATTCGGATGATTATCGACGGGCAGGAACTGCCGCCGATGAAGCAGCCGGATCCCCCAACCGGCACTCCGACGGGCGGCGTGCAGCAGGTCCTCAAGCCGGAGCCGAAGCATGGCGGCGGCTTCCCCGAGGGCAGCCCCTCTCCGGCATAGTTACACCA
The DNA here is from genome assembly GCA_964249695.1 of uncultured Acidobacteriaceae bacterium. Lineage (GTDB taxonomy): Bacteria > Acidobacteriota > Terriglobia > Terriglobales > Acidobacteriaceae > EB88. The sequence continues at coordinate 8,316 of CAXUDF010000026.1, read as the reverse complement.
CCAGCAAACTATGAAAGGGTGGCCTTCGGGCCGCCCTTTTCTTTTGCTTCAAGCGCGATGGACTGCCAGGGCTGACCTGCCACAGCAAACGGCCTCGTAGCAAGCAGCGTCTGCCAGCACCGCGCTCCTGCCGAGAAGGCTTCGGAAGCACCAAACCTCCGCATCCTGGCCCGTCCGGCGTAGAACGGCAATCTCCTTAAACTATATGTGTCTCTAAGATCTGCCTTAAACTGCACATATCCCTGCAATAACTTAGCTTGTTTTATTCCGTTAAGGCCTGTAACTAAGTGGGCGTATGCGGCTCTCACAGGGTGGAAAGATCCTGCCTTCTGCAAGCATGCAGGCACCGCAACCAAGATGATTGTGCCGTTCTATCTACCCACGTTCCGCAGCGTCCTGACGCATCTACCTGGCGGAACCTTCTGGCGAGATACCCTCTCCGACGCAGAGCAACACCAATGCTTCGCTTGTGTGCACCCTTATGCACACCGCACGCCAATGATCTGTCGTTGGTCCTTGACCTTCCCTCCAGGAACCCTCCCCTCCTGCTCTGAAAGTCGCCCCGCTCACGTTTCAGGAACCATAAGCCGAGACCCCGCTCTGGCTTAGAGGCACCTATGACTTCACGTAACTCGCTCGTCATCCCTGCCCTGGCGATCACCGCCTCCTTTGCCTGCGCCCTATCTGCGCGTGCCCAGGATCCCGCACCGACTTATCCCCTTCAGGGTACGGTGTACACAGAAACGAATAGCCCGGCCGCCGGCCAGAATGCGATCCTTGCGTTCCGTCGCGCGGCAGACGGCACCCTGACGCCGCTCAAGAAGTCTCCCTATCCGACCGGGGGTACGGGCATTACGGACCCCACGTTCGGCCTCGCCGTGTTCTCAAACGACACCCCGGTCATTGCCAATAGCGGCCACACGCTCCTCTTTGCCGTCAATGAAGGGTCCAACAGCATCTCCGTGTTCCGCATCGGCCCGCAAGGCGGTCTCAAGGCTGTCGCCGGCTCGCCGTTTGCCTCCGGTGGGTACCAGCCGGTAAGTCTTGGGCTGGTGGGCAGCGTGCTCACGGTTGCCAACAAGAATGGTGATCCCACGCAGGCGGATGCTGAAGCGAACGCGCAGCCGAATTACACGAGCTTCACAGTCGCCGCAGACGGCGTGCTCAGCCCGGCGCCAAATTCTACGATTCCGGCAACCGGGTCCCCGACACAGGTGCTCGCCATCCCGCAGGAGGCATATAGCCAGTTCAGCGGGCTTGGCTACAACACGGGTCAGGGCACCTATGACCTCGGCTTTCTTTTCAGCACTAACTTCGTCGGCGGCGATCTGTACGCAACGGAAGTAAGTGCGGCCGGTCTATCGCGCGTCAACGCACCAGTAACCCTGCCGCCCGACCTCTTTGTCGGCCAGACCTTCCAGGGAGGCCCGGCGCCGGCTGCGCCGCTCGGCTTACAGGTGCATCCGCTGTACCCGATCCTGTACGCCGGCTTTGTAACCATCAACCGGGTCGGGGTGTATGTGTTCGGTCCAACCGGGCAGTTGTTCTATTACGGCTCCGTCGCTGACCCGGCGCCTGCGGGTTGCTGGATCCTGATTAACAAGGCGGGCACCCGCATGTACGTCGCAAACACGATCACCAACCAGATCACGACCTACGACATTGGCACCAATCCACTGGTGCCAGCGGTGCTCGGGGTTACGCAGCTTGCCGGCGGTGGACGCGCCTTCGAGTTCGCGCTCAGTACCGACGAGCAGTATCTTTACTCCATCAGCCAGCAGGGCGACGCCACCGGCTCGCTGAATGACAATGCCCTGCACGTGCTGAAAGTGGGTGCTGATGGAAGCACGCTAACCGAGGTGCAAACGGATCTGCTGCCAACCTACGTTCCCGGTGCGCCGGCGGGCACACGCTGGCAGGGCGTCGTGGCGTTTTAGGCGGCTGGCAGAGGGTCGCCGGGGCCTGCAGTCCCGGCGGCCCTCTTCAGCTCTAGTTGCGGCGCCAGCGTGCGCCGTCCTTGGTGTCTTCAATCAGGATGCCCTTGGCTGTCAGCTCATCGCGGATAGCATCCCCCCGCCGGAAGTCGCGATTGCGGCGGGCCTCGGCCCGCTCGCCAAGCAGTGCATCAACCTGCGCATCGCTCAGCGCGCGCCGAAGAAGCAGGGCATCCGGAACTTCAGCAAGCCGTCCTTCACATTCAGCCCAGCGGAGGGCCCCCTCCGTGATCCCCGCGTCGTCGGTCTCAAGCACGGCAAATACTCGATTAAAGCGCTGCAGCAAGGCCAGCGATCCGCGTGCAGTGGCCGAGCCCAGCTTGCCCGCATCGGCAGCCGTATTCACCATGCGGACGGTTTCAAACACGGCCGCCCGTGCCGCCGCTGTATTCAGGTCGTCGGCGAGTGCCTGGTCAAATGCCGACTGGTGGCGCTCGATCTCGCCAGCCAGCTTCTCGTCACTCGACTGCTCATCCGGGTAGCGGCGTAGATAGTCCTGCATCCGACTCTGGAATGCCCGTAGACGATCGAGCGCAGCCGCCTCCGCCTGGAGCCCTTCAAAGGTAAAGTTCAGCTGCTGGCCGTACGGCACCGAGATGAGCAGCGAGCGGATCGCGGAGGCCTTGTACCCGCGCAGCAGCAGGTCGCGCAGCGTAAAGAAGTTCCCCTCCGATTTCGACATCTTGCGGCCTTCCACCAGCAGGAAACGCACGTGGAACCAGTGCCGCGCAAACACTTCGTGGGTCGCGCACTCTGACTGCGCAATCTCATTTTCATGGTGCGGAAACATCAGGTCTTCGCCGCCTGCATGCAGGTCGAACGAATCGCCCAGATATTTCAGCGCCATCGCCGAGCACTCCAGGTGCCACCCCGGCCGTCCGGGGCCAATCTCCGCATTCCAGTGGTGCTCGCCCGGCTTCGGCGCCTTCCACAGCGCAAAATCCCGCGCCGAATCCTTGTCGTACTCGTCGACCTCAATGCGCGCGCCATCCGTAATGCCGGTAAAGTCTTTCTTCGACAATCGTCCATACTCCGGAAAGCCGGCAATCCGGAAGTACCAGGACCCGTCGTGCGTGCGGTAGGCCAGCCCCTCGGCGCTCAGCCGCTCCACGAGGGAGATCATCTCCGGGATGTGCTCGGTGGCGCGCGGCATCTCGGTCGGACGCTCTACCTCGAGCGCGTCCAGATCCTCGAGAAGCGCCTCCTCAAACCGGCGCGTGTAGTCAGCTATGTGCAGCCCGGCCGCGCCGGCGTTGCGAATGATCTTGTCATCCACGTCGGTGATGTTCATGACGTGGAGCACCGGGGTGCCGAACAGCTCGAGCGTCCGCCGCAGCACGTCTACATGCAGAAAAGTGCGGAAATTGCCGATGTGCCCGTAGTCGTACACGGTGGGCCCGCACGCGTACATGCGCAGTACGCGCCCGTCCATGGCGACAAGGGGCTCGATCTGCCCGCTCAGAGTATTAAAAAGGTGAATGGTCATTCGAGGGGGAAGCGCCCGCCGGGGTCTCTCCCGGGCAGCCGTGGGCCAAGTTTACCAGCTAGCGCGCGCGCCCAGGCAGCGTTCCCCCAAGCGCCAGGCGCGGCTCGGCCGACAGCTCTGCCGGCGCAAATGCTCCGCGCCGCAGGCGGGGCCAGGCCGCAGCTGCAATCATGGCGGCATTGTCGGTCGCGAGCGCGACCGAAGGGAAGAGCACCGGCACCCCCGCCCGCGCCGCTGCTTCCCCGAAGCGCGTGCGCAGCTCGCGGTTCGCCGCCACCCCGCCGGACACAAGCACGGTTTCCGCCTCGTAGCCCGCCGCCGCAGACATTGTGCGCTCCACCAGGTTGGCGACCACCGCCCGCTGAAACGAGGCGATCAGGCCCAGCGTTTCCTCGTCGCACAGCCGGAGTGCGTCGGCGATACCCGCTTCCGGTAACCCGGCCAGCCCCGCCGCCCGCGCCGCGATGGAGCCGCGCATCCCGTGGCTCTCCACGTAGCGCAGCACCCCGGTCTTGATCCCTGAAAACGAGAACAGCTGGTCGTTCTCAGCGTCGTTGTCAGCGTTGTTCTCAACACTGGCAAGCTCCCGGTCGACTGGCTCACCCGCGGCGCCTACCCGCTGCCGGCCCGGCCTGCGCCGCACCTCCGCAAACCGAAACGGCACCGCATGCGGGTCGCCGTGGCGCGCCAACCCGTCGATCCACGGTCCGCCGGGGTAGGGAAGCCCCAGCAGCTTCGCCACCTTGTCAAACGCCTCGCCCGCCGCGTCATCGACCGTGTAGCCCACCAGCCGATACTGCCACCCGCGCTCGTCCCCGGCGGTAGTCTGCCAGGCAAGGTACAGGTGCGTGTGCCCGCCCGAGACCACGAGTGCCATAGCCGGCGCGTGCGCCCCCGGCCCTTCGGCCAGGCCCGACGCCAGACCGCCTGCATGCTCCAGCAGCACCGCGTGGATATGCCCTTCCAGGTGATTCACCGCAATCAGCGGCTTGCCGAGCGCCCAGGCCAGCGTTTTTGCATACGTCACCCCCACCAGCAGCGCCCCCGCGAGCCCCGGGCCTTCGGTCACCGCCACGGCCGCCAGCTCGCGCATCTCTACTCCGGCTCGGCTGAGCGCCGCCCGCACCACCGGCACAATGTTCCTCAGGTGCTCGCGTGAGGCCAGCTCCGGTACCACGCCGCCATACGGCGCATGCGTCGCAAACTGCGAAGCCACCACGCTGGACAGCACCTGCTCGCCGCGTGCTACCACGGCTGCCGCGGTTTCGTCGCACGAGCTTTCAATACCGAGGACCAGCCCGCGTCCGAATCCCAACTCGTCCTTCATCCCTCTTATCCTATTGAGAGATCATGCAATCACCCGCCGAACAGGCCGCTCTCTCCATCGTCCGCACCCTCCGCGCCCAGGGCCACCAGGCCTTTTACGCCGGCGGCTGCGTGCGCGACCGCCTGCTCGGGCGCGAGGCCAAGGATTTCGACGTTGCCACCAGCGCCGCGCCTGAGATCGTCCTCAACGCGTTTCCCCGCACCTTTGCCGTCGGCGCTCACTTCGGCGTTGTGCTTGTCGCTACGCCCAATCCCGACGACCCTGCCACCGAGATCCAGACCGAGGTCGCTACCTTCCGCTCCGACGGCGCCTACTCCGACGGCCGCCGCCCCGACGCGGTCCGCTACTCCGCCGACCCGCGCGAAGACGTGGCCCGCCGCGACTTCACGGTCAACGGCATGCTCTACGATCCGGTGGCCGGAGAGGTTTTGGACTACGTCGGCGGCCGCGCTGACCTCCACGCAAAGCTCATCCGCGCCATCGGCGACCCCGCCCGCCGCTTTGCCGAAGACAAACTGCGCATGCTGCGTGCCGTTCGCTTCGCCGCCCGCTTCGGCTTCACGCTCGAAGCAGAAACGGAAGCCGCCATCCGCGCGCAGGCTTCGACCATTCACCAGGTAAGCCCCGAGCGCACCCGCGATGAGCTGACCCGCATGCTGACCGAGGGCCGCGCGGCCTACGCCTTTAAGCTGCTCGATCGCACCGGCCTGCTCCGCGAGGTACTCCCGGAAATCGACCGTATGCACGGCGTCGAGCAGCCCCCCGAGTGGCACCCTGAAGGCGATGTGTGGGTGCATACTTTACTGCTGCTTGAAAAACTCACCTCCGGCTGTGCCCCCACCCTTGCCTGGAGCGCGCTGCTGCACGACGTGGGCAAGCCGCCCTGCCAAAGCTGGGACGGCGAGCGCGCCCGCTTCAATGGCCACGCCGAGGTGGGCACCCGCATGGCCGAGGCCATTTGCGCCCGTCTTCGCTTCTCCAATGAGGACACCGCGCAGATCAGCTCGCTGGTCGCCAACCACATGCGCTTCGGCGATGTCGGCAAGATGAAACAGTCCACGCTCAAGCGCTTCCTGCGGCTGCCGCGCTTTCCCGAGCACCTGGAGCTCCACCGCATCGACTGCCTGTCGAGCCACAAAATTCTCGGCCTGTATGACTACGCCAAACGCGAGTACGAGACCACCCCGGCTGAGGAGGTCCGCCCGGCCCTGCTCGTCACCGGCCGCGACCTGATCGCCGCCGGCTACCGTCCCGGCCCGCTATTTAAAGAACTGCTGGCGCTTGCCGAGGACGCCCAGCTCGAAGGACGCATCCGCACCCGTGAGGAAGGGCTCGCCTTCATTGCTGCGGGCCAGCCGGCGACCGACACCGAAAGCCGAATCTCAACTTACGAGGCCCCATGTACCGCAAGCTCCTGAAGTCGAAGATCCACCGCGCTACGATCACCCGCTCCGACCTGAACTACGAGGGCAGCATCGCCATCGACAGCATCCTGCTCGAAGCCGCCGATATCCAGCCCTTCGAAGCCGTCCACGTCTGGAACGTCACGAACGGCAGCCGCTTGCAGACCTACGCGATCCCGGTCGCGGCCGGCTCTGGCGAAATCTGCCTCAACGGCGCCGCCGCGCGCCTCGCCGCCGCCGGCGACCTGGTCATCATCGCCAGCTTTGCCTGGCTTGATGAGGCGGAAGTGAGCAGCGCGAAACCCAAGCTGGTCTTCGTCGACGCGCAAAACCGTATCGCCCCCTAGACGAACCGCCCCCGTAGACGCGCCACCCCTCCCAACTGCATATCACCCGTCGATCGGCATTGCCCCTGCCCCGAAAGGGGGGTCACCCTGAGCGAAGGCGGGTCCCCGGCGAGCTTGCTCGCTGGGGTGCAAGCGAAGGATCTGCTTTTCCCGGCCTAAAACGGCGTAGACTTCCCGTCATGCGCCCGGGCCTGCTTACCGTTCTCCCGCTGTCGTTCACGCTCGCTGCATGCCCGCTCAGCGCCCATTCCCAGCAAACGCCTGCACCCTCCAATACCGCACCCGCATGGCTCTCGAGTCTCACAGCGGAGCAGAGGGCGCAATTTGACGACGCACGCAAAAGTTTCAACGGGAACGACTTTGTGGGTGCGCTTCCGAAGCTGCGCCACCTCCATGAACAGGTGCCTCAGAATGACGGCATCGCAAAATTGCGCGTTTCACTGTAGCTGTCCATTGAATAAATGCGTGTGCCGGCTGCTGCCTGATCAGGATGCTCCTGCCGGAAACGCACCTGATCGATGTCATCACTCTCAAGGGCTGTCCGTTTCGTTCGCTGCCCCGCGCAGGGCCAGATAATCGGGGGGGACACACGGGACACTGTGCCCGGTTCCCAACTGCTTCATGACCGGCCGGCCAAGCTATGAGCTCTTCCGCAGCACCGTAATCGCTGCGAATCAAGCTGGGCCCCTTAGCTCAACGCCCGCTGGGAGGCAGTAGGCCTCCCTTTCGCAGCAAACTCACCGCTAGCTCCTACTGCGACGGCGCACCCTGCGCATTCGGGTCCTGCTGCGGAGGCTCCCCCGCGGGCGGTGCCACCGGCTTCGGCCGATTCAGCAGCGTAAAGCCATCCCGCACCACATGAAAGTTCTGGGCATTCAGGTCTGCCTCCAGCAGCTGCCCATCCTCGGTCGCAAACAGCTCGATCACGATTGAGTTTTGATCGCTCAACGCCGCCACCCAGTGCTTGACCGGCACACTCTGCCCGTTCAGCGTTCCGTTCAGGTCTCCCAGCGGGGAGTACAGCGCAGGTACCAGGAGGCCCGTTTCCTTGGGGATCAACACCCACGCGGTCTGCGGGTGCTCGCGCGCGATCTTCACCATCAACGTGTACGCTGCCGGGTCCAGGTCCGGCGCAATGACCGTGTTTCTGTGCCGGTCCACTGCATTTGTGCTGCGCTTCCCGTCCGCATCAATCGAGATCTCGAAGTTTCGCCCAGTAGCGTCGGAGGCGGTCGTGAACTGGATATTCTTGCCCGAAGCCTTGGCCCCCTGCACTGAGCCGGTCAGCGTATCCCGCACCAGATTCCCCTGCGCGTCGACCGTGGCCTGGTCATGGAAGCTGTAGGAGAACGTGTTGAGCTGCATGTGGCCGCTCGCGGTGAGCGTGTTTCCCCCGGCGATGGGCGCGACGGCGAACTGCGCTTCCCCCAGTGTCTTGCCGTTTTGCGTCACGCTGTAGTGCGCGCCGCTTGCGGGCAGCGGCACCTGGGCCAACGCAGGCAGGCTGAGTGCGGGCAGACCCAGGGGGGATGCAAGAGCAATTAATGGCAAAATGCGGCGCATAGCGTATAACTCCTCACCTTCTAAGACCCGCGATCCGCGGTGGAGTCGCGTCGTAGCGCAGACCGACGATGGAAATGCGGAAGCAAACAGAAACGGCGGCCGTAGCCGCCGTTTCCTGCACCGCATTCAAGGCTCAGCCCTTCTGTGCCGTAGCGAACCGCGTGTTGACCTCGTCCCAGTTCACGGTGTTCCACCA
>CAXUDF010000025.1:2655-29510 GCA_964249695.1 uncultured Acidobacteriaceae bacterium | reverse complement strand
GGCTTTGCCGGGCCGCCGGAGCTGCAGGCGTACTTCAACCAGCGCTTGCTGCCGATCCTGAAGAAGCACGGCAAGCAGATGATCGGCTGGGATGAAGTGCTGAACCCGGCGCTGCCGAAAGACACCATCATCCAGAGCTGGCGCGGTGAAGCATCGCTAGCGGAGGGAGCGAAACAGGGCTACAGAGGCATTCTGTCGGCCCCGTACTACCTGGACGCTGAGAAAACTTCGGCGCAGATGTTTCTCGCGGATCCGCTGCCGGCCGAGACCACGCTCGATGCTGCGCAGGGCAAGCTGATCCTGGGCGGCGAGATCTGCATGTGGGCCGAGCAACTGGACGCCGAAACGCTGGACAGCCGCGTGTGGCCGCGGTCGCTTGCGGTGGCGGAGCGCTTCTGGTCGCCGGCGAGCGATCGCGATGTTTCCTACATGTATGAGCGGCTGCGGCGGGTCTCGCTTGAGCTGGAGAGCGTCGGGCTGCTGCACATTGCCGGCCCGGAAGCACTGCGTCGAAGCCTCGCCGGCAGGGAACACCCGGAAGCCCTCGAGCTGCTGGCTTCTGTCACCGAGCCGGTTGCATTCCACGACCGCTACACCATGCAGCGCACCGACCGCCTGACCTCGCTGGACCGACTGGTAGACGCGGTCGTTGCTGACCCGCCTTCCCGGCAGGAGATTGCGGGCGACGTGGGCGCGCTTGTGCCGCGCGGGAAGCCGACAGCTACAAATACGGCGGACACGAGCGGCGACGTCGCAGCCGGCTTCCCGCCGAACCGGGCTGAAGCTGCAAGCGATTTGCGGCAGCGCTTTCTTGCCTGGCAGCGCATGACGCCTGCGCTGCTGGAGCTCTCCGAGCAGACGCCGAGACTGAATGACACCGGCACGCTGGCGCTCGAGCTCGGTGAGCTGGGCGCCCTCGGTGAGCAGGCGCTGGCGTTTCTGGATGCGCACACCGCGCCTCCGCCGGGCTGGGCGGAGCATGCGCACGCCACACTCGATGAGGCGGCACAAGGGGCAGCGCTGGTGCACTTTACCTTCGTGCCTTCCATGCGGAGGCTGGTGGAAGCGGCCGCGCAGCAGCGGCCTCGCTGAGGCCCCCTTACTCCTTCCGGAGCCGCACAGCGGTGCTGTCGTAGTCGCCGCGCAGGGTTAGAAGCAGGCCGCCGCTCATCAATTCAGCTCCGGTTGCATGTTGGGGCAGCAGCGCGGCTTTCTTCGCGTCCTGCGGTATCAGCGTGTAGTGCGCCGCTGGATCCAGGCCTTGGAGGCGCACCGGCGGAAACGGGTCGCCGAACTCCGACGCCTGCAGGAAGGCAAACACAACAGCCTCCGATCCGTCCGGCGCAACGTACTCGCTCGCCCAGCGGCCCGGTAGCCCGAGGCCCGGCGTCAGCCGATACAGCAGGCCCTGCTGCACCAGCGGCCGCACGCTCTTGTAGAAGGCTATTTGTGCCGTTGCCAGTTGCATTTCTTCGTCGGTCCACTTGTTCAGGTTGTTGCCGATGCCGAGCGAGCCGGTCTCGGCCACGCGGAAGCGGAAATCCAGCGGCGTCGTGCGATTGTTGATGGAGTTCGGCACATCCGTGACCCAGGCCATCATGATGCCGGGCGTGTAGGCGTGCGTAAAGCCGTCCTGGATCGCCAGCCGGTCGAGCGCGTCGGTATTGTCTGACGGCCAGACCTCGTCGGTGTAGCGCAGGATGCCGTCGTCAACGCGGCCGCCGCCGCCCGAGCAGGACTCGATCTCAAGCCCGGGATGCTTCTGCCGCAGCTCGAGGAGGATGCTGTACAGGTTGTCGACAAACTTCACGTAAATCGCCTTTTGTTCCGCCAGCGGCACAGCGTCCCAGCCCGGCTCAGACCAGTTGCGGTTGTAGTCCCACTTGAGAAAGTCGATCCTGTTTTTCGACACCAGCTCGTCAAGCCAGCCGTACACGTACGCGCGCACATCGGGCCGCGCCAGGTTCAGCAGCAGCTGGTTGCGCGCCTCCGTGCGGGGGCGCCCGGGAAAGTTCATCGCCCAGTCAGGGTGTTTGCGGTACAGGTCCGAGTCCGGATTCACCATTTCCGGCTCGACCCAGATGCCGAAGTCCATGCCAAGCTGGTGCACACGGTCGATGACCGGGGTAAGGCCGTGCGGAAACTTCGCCTGGTTCACATACCAGTCGCCCAGGCCGGCGTGGTCGTTTTTGCGCTGGCCGAACCAGCCGTCATCAATGACAAACCGCTCCACGCCCAGCTTGGCCGCGCGTTCCGCAAGCAGGAGCTGCCCGGCCTCGTCCACGTTGAACTCGGTCGCCTCCCAGGAGTTGAACAGCACCGGCCGCAGCTTCGGGTGCGGCTTCTGCGGCAGGATCTCCGCCTGCTGAAAGCGATGCAGAATGCGCGAAGCCTCGCCCTCGCCGGACGAGGTGTAGCCGGCGTAGAAGTGCGGCGTTGCGAGCTTTTCGCCGGGCGCGAGCGGGTAGGCAAAATCGAAGGGATTGTAACCGCCGGTGATCCGAACGGCGTGCGTCTCGACCTCCTCGACGGAGATGCGCCAGCTGCCGCTCCAGCCCAGCTCGCCGAACCACACCGGCCCGGCGTTCTCCGTTGTTGTGCCGGCTTTGCCGATGGAGAACCACGGGTTGGTCTGGTGGCTGGTGCTGCCGCGCCGGCTTTCCAGCACCTGCACGCCGGGCTGGATTGGCGTGCGGCCCAGCTGCCACTCGCCGCCCCAACGGCCGTGGAGCGAAGCCAGTTGATACGCCGGGTCGGCGGGCAGGTTCCAGGTGGCGCTGGCTGCGTTCTCGAGCGTGATCGGCGTTTTCGAGCGGTTCTCAATCTCGGTCCAGCGCCCGAGCACGCCCTGCGGAAACACCTGGTAGTACAGGTGCACGTACACGGGCTCGATCGCATCGTGCAGCGTTACTTCAAGCGTGTCGGGGCCGGGCTGCTCTGCCTTGTCGAACAGCAGAATCATCGACCGGTTGCCATTTGGAAAGCTCGCCTTCACCGCTGGCTCATATTGCAGGCCCGCGCCCCACGCGGGGTACTCGAGCGGCGTCGTCGAGATGGGAAGTTCTACCGAGGCGAGTTCCGGGTGCATCTTGGCTGCGGGCAAACCGGTCATGTCCGCTAGGCGCGCGCCCCAGTAGAGCGTCTGCGGCATCTGCTGGTCGTTGATGCCGACCGCATAGCTCATTTCACCTGCGGAAAGCAGCCACGATCGGCCGTCAAGCGACGCCTGGATCGCGGTCTTTTGGGCGACCAGCGATGAGGAGGCAAGCAGGCCCACAGACAAGGTAAGAGCGGCATGGCAGCGGATCAAGGCGAACTCCCCTGGAGTACGGAGTGAAAGACGGCTCTGAGAGTAACAGCCGCGCCCGGCACTGTCAGGCGCTCGTGAAAAGATCGCTAATAGCGCGAGGCCGTCCGCCCGGCATGCAGCTTTTCACCTGAGCGTCGACTTATTTCACGAGCGCCTTTGGTATACCTGAGGAGGCGCGAGTGAGTGCTAAGCCCAGGGACCGCCCTGCGTCGCGTGGTCCCACCGAAGCGCTCAAAGCTAAAGCCAGGAAGCGAAACGGTAACGAGATGATGACGATGCCGGCCGGCGCCGACAAACCTGGCCTGCGCGCCCTGGCGCGACTGCTGCTTGTTGCGGCCAGCACGCTGTATGCCGGGCTGCTCGCGCGGGCGCAGGATGCAGCGCCCGCAGCGCCGACCGACCAGCAGCCGACGCTGATGAAAAGCCTGAGCGACCGCGGCCTGCACAATCTCGATGATGAGCGTTGGAACGCCTACGGCCAGTTCACGTACATCTATGGGGCCAAGCAGGCCTTTCCTGCTGCATACACCAACCTGGATGGCAGCATTAACTCCCTTTCGCCGAACTCGCAGCAAAGCTTTACCGGCTCGGCGACCGCGTTCCTTGCGGCGAAACTCTGGCGCGGCGGAGAAATCTACTTCGTGCCTGAGCTTATCTCTGAAAAGCCGCTTTCCAACCTGAAAGGGCTGGGCGGCGCTGTGCAGGATTTCGAGCTGCAAAAGGGTGGGTCCGAGACCCCGACGCTGTATGTGTCGCGGGCCTTTGTTAAGCAGACGATTAACTTTGGCGGCGGCCACGTCGTGGAAGAGTCCGGCCCGCTGCAGCTGGGCAAGACTGAAGACAGCCGGCGCTTTGTCCTGATATTCGGTAACTTCAGCATTCTTGATTTCTTCGATAAGAATGCCTTCGACATCGATCCTCGCCAGGGGATTTTTAATCTCGCTTTCCTGACCTATGCCGCCTATGATTTCGCCTCCAATGCCCGCGGCTACTCCTATGGCGCTGCGTCAGAGCTGTATCTGGACAAGTGGTCGGTACGCTGGGGCCGAATAACGCCCCCGCTCCAGCCGAACCAGCTGCAGGCCGATTATCGGTTGTTCAAGTTTTACGGCGACCAGATTGAAGTAGAGCATAAGCACGATGCGCACGGCGGGGGGACAGTCCGCGTGCTCGGCTACCGCAATCGCGAAAACATTGGGCGCTTTGCGGACGCTATCTCGGCCTTCAGGCAAAACCCCGCCGATAACGCAGCGGCCTGCACCAGCTTTAACTACGGTTCGCATAACGCGACCGCGCCGGACCTGTGCTGGGTCCGCAAACCGAATACCAAGCTCGGCATTGGGGTCTTTGGCGAGCAATACCTTGTTAAAGATGTTGGCATCTTCGCGCGCGGCATGTTTTCCGATGGCAAAACCGAGGTAGATGCGTACACCTCGACCGACCGGTCGGCAACTGTCGGCCTGCTCGCAAAGGGCTCGACATGGTCGCGCCCGTTGGACATTGCAGGCGGCGGCTTCAACGCTGGATGGATCTCAGGAGCGCACGCCAACTATCTAGGCATGGGCGGCATCGACGGCTTTGTCGGCGATGGACGCATTACTGCCGCCTCAGAAAAGGCGCTGGACGTCTTCTACAGCTACAGCATCCATAAAACGTTCTGGCTGGCTGGCGATTACCAGCACATCGCCAGCCCGGGCTTTAATGCTGCGCGCGGGCCTGCCAACATCTTCAGCGTCAAGGTGCACGGGGAGTTCTAGCGTGGCCGGCTGCGTATACACGCATTGGCAGCTTTACTGTCCGCCGATGTGGACTTAGGTGAGAAGATAAGTGCCTACCAGGTTCCTGCAGTTTCCAAGGAGATACAGTGAAGCGAACTACTATGTGGACAAGCACGTCTGTGCTTTGCCTGATGCTGGTCGGGGCCACTTTCGTGAGCGTGCTGGCACAGAGCGCGGCTAGTGCGGCGGGAACAGCAGCGGCAGGCAGCAGGCTGTCGCTTGCTGAGGCCAATGACATCGCGCTTACTGGCTTTGAGCAGACATTTACTTCTGCAGCGATGGCGATGCCCGCCGATAAGTACGACTTCACCCCGGCGTCTATGGCGATCCCAGGCGCAAATTTCAAGGGCGTGCGCACGTTTTCAAGCGAGGTGAAGCATGTCGCGCAGTCTAACTTCATCACCTACAGCGCCATCAGCGGCATCACGCCCGCCTTCGATGTCGACGGCATCCCTGCGTTGAAAAACAAGGACGAGATCCTCAAAGCACTCGCCGCTTCGTTTGCTTTCGGACACAAAGCGCTTGTCACGCTGACCCCGGCGACCGAGCAGGACCCTCTCGACTTTCAGGGATTAAAGACGAAAGAAACGGTTGCCGCCTTCGCGCTGGCACACGCTTTTGACCACTACGGGCAAATGGTTGAGTACTTGCGCCTGAACGGGATTGTGCCGCCGGCCAGCGGCAGCGCGCCTGCCGCAGCGGCAGTGCCGCGTGCAGAGTAGCGCTACGTGCGCAGGCGCTTGACCAGCTCTTTCGGGTGCAGCGGCTTGGGCCAAAGCTCAAACCCATGACCCTTGTCCCGCGCCTGCTGCAGCAGGTCAGAGACACCGGCCTGTCCTGAAAATAGGACAACGCGTGTGTCCGGGCACTGTTCCCGGATCAGTATGCCGGTTTCAACACCGTTGCGGCCGGGCATGCGCACGTCGGTCAACACGATGTCCGGGCAGAAGTTGGCTAGCGATGCCAACGCCGCTTCGCCGTTGTAGACCGCCGTTGCGGCAAAGCCGTTCAGGGTCAGAATGCGTACCAGCGTGTCGGCAATCAGCTGTTCGTCATCGACAATTAACACGCGAAGCGGCGGTGCGTGATGGTCAAACCGCGAGCTGGATGCAGCCTTGTCGCCGGCCGCCTGCTCCACAGATCCGCGTGACTGCCGTTCAAAGCCTTGCTCGCTCCAGGCCGCTGGCAGAGTCGCGAGCAGGCTTTCTATCTCTTGCATCATTGCACCCTACTCCTGCGCTGCTGCACCGGCAACGTCACCATAAAACACGTTCCGCTGTGCGATCCCACCCGGCTCCTGAACCGAATGGAGCCGTTTTGCTCTTCGAGACTCCGTTTAGACGCCCAAAGGCCAAGACCGTTGCCAAGTTCTCGCTTCGTGGTGAAAAACGGCTGAAACAGTTTTGTTCGTGCTGCCGGGTCGATGCCCGATCCCTGATCGGCAACCGAGAGGCGAAGCACTGTTTCGCCAGTGCGCCAGTCTCGCGAGTGCCGGGCCGCAATACGTATGCGTCCACCGGGCGCTGACGCCTGAATAGCGTTGACCAGGAGGTTCGAAAGAACCTGCCGCAGTTCGCCCTGCAGGCACACCAGGGACACGGCCTCCACGCGCGACTCATCGACCTCAACCGTCGGCAGATCAGGCCGGCGCTCAAACAGGCGCGCCGTGTCCCGCACTGCCTTTTGCACGTCGACGCGCACCGGCCCGAGCGTGTCCCGGTAGAAGCCAAGCGTTTGCTGTGCAATGTGCGTGACCCGGCTCAACTCGCTGTCAGCCGACAGCAGAAGCTGACTGGTACTGGTCGAGAGCGACTCATCGAGCGTTGCCAGGTAGATAAGGTTCGTCACGGATTCAAGGGGGTTATTGATCTCGTGCGCCACGGTAGCTGCGAGCCTACCTGCAGCAGCCAGCTTTTCTGTGTCGCGCAGCGAACGTTCAGCACGCCGCCGTTCAGAAATATCGCCGACCAGGCCTGTCAGCGCGGGATTGCCACTCGCGTCGGTGTAGGCAGTCCCGCGTACCGAGAGCCAATGCTCTTCGCCGTCGGACTGCGCGAGGCGCGCCTCGTAGCAAAGGTCGCCTCCCTGCTCGATCGCCTGGGAAAATGCGGCTTTCACAGCGGCCCTGTCCTCAGGGTGGTGCTGCTGCACTGCCCACTCCAGGCGGCAGCGGCGCAAGGCTCCCCGATATCGAAACAGCTCAGCGGCGCGCTCGGAGAGCTCAAACTCCCCTGAGGCCGGGTCGAGCGTCCAGGTTCCAAAGCGGCCGGTCGCCAGCGCCAGCTGCTGCGTTGCTGCATGCTGCGCGTGTTTTTCGCGGTGCAGCAAATCACGCAGCGAGGAACCGGCAATCAGCAGAGCCGATTGCAGAAACGTGCTGTATGCCGCGTCAATGCGAAGCCGGGGGTTGATCCCGCAAAGCAGGTAGGCGACCGGTTTCCTCTCTGTTAAATCGCCTTCCTCAACGCCAAGCAGCGGCACCAGCAGGACTTGCCCGACCGGCGCGCCGCA
The DNA here is from genome assembly GCA_964249695.1 of uncultured Acidobacteriaceae bacterium. Taxonomy (GTDB): domain Bacteria; phylum Acidobacteriota; class Terriglobia; order Terriglobales; family Acidobacteriaceae; genus EB88. The sequence goes on along the minus strand of CAXUDF010000025.1, from coordinate 21,911 downwards.
CGCGCTCCCTGGGGCGTCGTCGCCTGTGTCCATGTCGACGCAGAACAGTCTGGCGTTTCCCGGCAGCCCCTCGGGCTGGGTGATAGTTTTCGCCCAGCTCGGCAGGTTGAGTGAACCATCGTGCCTGCCGTGCAGGGTCAGCGGCGCAATCGCTTCCGTCGTGGCTTTTCGCAGGCGGTACCCGTGCACAGCTTTCCGTTCAAATGCGTTCTCTTCCGCGTAGCCCCGCTGGTACAAAGCCACAAAGGGCAAATCCTCACTGTTCGAGGCGAGCTCGGCAGCGGCATCAAGCAGGAGCTGTGTGCTATTCGGTGCATTCGTCAACCCACGCGACAAGCGGGTGAGCGACCGCGCACGCCGCTCGGCCAGCACCTTGGCCGTGGTTTCCACCAGGCCATGCAGGACCCCGAACACACGGCCGCTTTCATCCCGAATAGGGCTGCTGGTGTGCGTGAAGTAGCACTCCTCCTGGTAGCCGTTGCGGTTGACGGGGAGCAGGTGATCTTCAAACCGGGCAGCGGTGCCCTCGCGCATAACCCGCGTCAGTGCAGCCGCCATGTCAGAGGAGGTGCGCTCCCACATGGAGCGGGCGGGCCTGCCCAGAATGCTCGGGTGATCCTCCCCGGGAAGCAGGCTGGCGGCATCGTTGTAAAGCACGCACAGCTCCGGGCCCCAGTAGATGCACACCGGAAAGGTTGAGTTCAGGCACAAACTGACGGAGGAGCGGAGGGGGTCAGGCCAGGAGTCGGGATGGCCAAGCGCCGTATCTGTCCAGGGTTGTTGCCGCATCAGCTCGCCCAGCCGGCCGCCGCCCTGCAGGAATCCATGCTGGTGGTGGTGTGGCCGAGATGAGCCCGCGGCTACTTCGTGCAGCAATGTCGCTACCTTCCTTGACGAAGCTCCAGGCATGGAATCGATCGATGACGCGCCCGTCTCGTTCGTCCAATCAGGCGGCCTGGTGAGCAGTCAGATGCTGATTCCTGACGTCGGAGGTACCTGCGCGGGCGCTCACCGGCGAGCGCCGCGCGCAGGGTGGAGCAGCCGCAGCTTACTTCCTGCGGAAGAAGATAGCCGTTGGATAGGAGGAAACGTACGTCTGGTACGCGCCGTTGTTCGGCGACAGGGGGAACGTGGTGTCGAGAGCCGGGGTGAAAAAGCTCGCGTTCCAGGAGCCCGGGAGCTGCACCTGCACCGGTATCGGTGTCACAAACTGAAGGCTTTCGGAAGGCTCATCCCACACGGGGGCTTCGTTCCACAAAAACAAGGCGATGGAGCCGTCAGAGGCCGTGAGCGCGAGCGCATGGCCGGTGCTCGGCAGCCCCTGGATCGCAGCCTGGACCGCGACCTGCGGCGAGGCTTTGTCCGCCGGCAGCACGTCCGCCAGGTGCCGCATCGCGAGCGCGATGATCTTGGGTGAATTATCCAGGTTGAAGAAGCCGAAATGATCGTCGTTGTTGGTGCCTTGCGGGTCCGCATAGGCGTCCAGCAGCTGGTAGACAAAGGTCCGCTGCACGCCCTGGGCCGCCGCGTCGAAGTAGGTGTTCATGATGAGCTCGGCTTGCGCCGGCTCGTCGACGCCGCCCCAGTTGGTCGATTGCGGGAGCGTGTAGTAGCCGGTCTCCGTAATCACTTTGGGTGTGCTGTTCGGGTTCGTGAAGGTGTTGACGAACTCCTGCTGCAGCACCGGGAAAGGCTGCACGCCGCTCTTCGGATACGGGTGCGTGTTTTCAAAGTCGGCCAGGCCGGGATTTGCGCTCAGGTCGATCGGGCTGCCGCCGGTAAAGTAGAGAACCGGCACCCCGCTCAGGTTGCTGTCCGCGTGTACGGCCGAGTACAACTGGCGCTGGTAGTCCTTGGCTGCCTGCTCGTTGGTTTCGCCGGGCACGGGCGGCACCGGTTCATTGTTGATCTCGTTCGGCCCTTCGACCGAGATCACCATGCCGGGCTGCGCCTGCACGAGCGCGTCGAGCTGCTGCATGCTGGTCGACAGCGGCTGGTTCGGTTCGGCCAGCAGATCCCACTTGATGCCGTTGGCGGCCAGCATCTGCATCGCCGCCAAACCCTGCCCCGGCGGCAGCCAGAGTGCCGGCTCAGGCACCAGGTCGCGCACAGTATGAATGCCGAGGTATTGCAGGTCTTGAAGAACGGCGGACGCATCGGCGTACTTACCGTCGGTGTATTCGATATGCAGGTTGACGCCAAGGCTGTCCTGAAAGGAGGACAAGGGCAGGGACGGAATGGTTTGGTAGCTTTGCGCAAGGCCGATGCCATGCAGGCTGACGAGCGAGGCTGCGGCGAAAAGGCACGGAGCCTTCAGCAGAAAAGTGCGTGACATGGATGTCCTTCAGGCGCTCGGCAAGCTGGGCAATAGCTCGCTTTGCTCGCCAGCGAGAGTGGGATGACTTTCTCGCATCCTATCCTGAAGAAAGACATAGATTGTGAAGGTCAGCAGTACTTTGCCTGTGACTGCTGTTACTTGGGTTCCCTACGAGTGCATGCTCGGCTAAGTCAGACGAGTAAGTGGCGTGCAATCTTTTCAGTCGTGCGGGTAACTTGCGTGGCGCTGGATGCACCACTTACCCGCTCGCGCGACAAAGCTGCAGGGTTTCGGTAGAAGTTGCGCAAACTACAACTTTCAGGTCACAGGCCCGGGATACGCCGCGCAAAATTAATGTGCGGCACTGGCAAGTTCAGGGAGAAGTTCAGGCTCGCCTATCGGCTGAGGCGCACCGTACGCCGCCGCGTGGTGGGCGGCCGAGCGCCTCGGCTTGGACGCGACCGCGACCCCAAACAGCACCCAGCTCATGGGCGTGATGGGATCAGAGCCGGCAACAACGAGGCCGACCATCATGACCGCCAGGGCAAACAGGGAGCGCTCAAACATCTCAAAGCGGACGTAGCGGCCCGGCCGCAGCGCGGGCCGCAGCAGCTGCAGCAGAAAGGTGACAAACAGCAGCGTCCCCGGAATGCCGACGTTGCCCATCAGAGAGCAGGCAAAGCTCGATGCCCGCACACTGCCCCACCCGGCGCCGAAGTAGTAGGAGTCCCGCGAGGTCTGGAGCGCGAGCGTGTTCCACAGCGAACGCTCCCGGTACGAATCGCTGTCGACCTTGTCGACAAACACCGTCTGGAAGACCTTGCTGACTGTGTGACCCGCATCGGTAAGCACAAGCGCCGGCACAGCCGCGCCCACAAGCGCGAGCAGCAGGAGCATCTTGACCGGCGCGACACCCTGCCGGCGAAAACTGTACCGCGTATACATGAGTGCGCCGCCCACGGCTACGGTGGCGAGACACGCGTAGCCGAGCGTCGACACGGTAAGCACCATCGCGGTGAGCATTAGCAGGAAGCTTGCCGCGGACTGGAGCCGGATGCGGTGGGTCGCCAGGTGCCAGCCGTGCAGGGCAAGCCCGATACCCAAGAAGAACGCAACGCCCGAGGCTTCGGGCAGCGTCGAGTTGAGCCTCCACACACCGTTGATCTTGTACGCGTCGTAGATGACGTGGGTCGTGTTGCTGTAAAGAATTGTGGACGGAAACGGCACATGCGCGACCGCGTGGAGCAGCTGATACATCGAGAACAGCGCGAGCGTAATGCAGGCGCGGATATACCAGGTCACGGCCAGGCGCAGCTGCTCGCGCGTGGAATGGATGGAGATGAGAAACACGGTAAACGCGGCCAGGAGATAGCAGGGCTGTGCCACGTTGCTGAACGTCCAGCTGAGGTGCGAGTTCATTCCATTGCGCGCATTAGTGACAAAGATGCCGTGAAACAGAAACGGAAAAACCATGGACGAGAAGAGGGCGTAGACGACGAACAACAGCAGCGTCACAAAGGCGGGGCGATTGAGCCCGGGGATCGGCTTCCAGCGCAGGCGGCCGGTCAGCACTTTGATGGGCAGGCAGACCGCGAGCGCAAACACCCAGGGCGCGATCGGCGAGCCGGCGATGTTGAGCGCGGAGGCCGCGTCGAAAATAGAACAGAACAGCAGGATCGGCAGCAGCTCACCCTTGGTGCGCCACCAGAGCACGGCAATCAGGAGCAGAACCGGAATCGTCGAAGCAGTCATAGTTGCTTTCTTGGGTGTTGCTTTTTGCTACGAATCGAGTGCGCTAGTATGCGCCCTCGGTAAACAGAACAGTCTTGATCGTGCGGTACAGAATATACAGGTCCATGGCGACCGACCAGTTGCGCACGTAGTACTCGTCTATCTCAGTCCGGCGCTCGTAGGTCGTGTTGTTGCGGCCTGAGATCTGCCACAGTCCGGTGATGCCCGGGGTGACCCGGCGATAGTGCTGGTAGCGCCGGCCGTAGCGGTCGACCTCGGCCATCACGATTGGACGGGGGCCCACCAGGCTCATCTGCCCGGACAGTACGTTCCACAGCTGCGGCAGCTCGTCGAGCGAGGTCTTGCGCATAAGGCGGCCGATCGCGGTCACGCGGGGGTCGCGCTTGAGCTTGCGGTCGCGCTCCCACTCGGCGCGGAGTGCCGGGTCCCGCTCCAGGTGCTGCTCGAGCACCGCATCCGCGTCCGTCACCATCGAGCGGAACTTCCAGGCGGTAAACAGCTCGTGCCCGCGGCCTACGCGGCGCTGTCCGTAAAAGATGGGTCCGCGTGAGCTGAGCCGCACCGCCAGGATCAGCGTGAGAAATAAGGGCAGAAAGCATAGGCCGACCAGGGAGGTCACCACGAGGTCAAAGGTGCGTTTGAGCAGGCGCGGGATCGTCTGCGAGAGCCGCTGCTCGATCTCCAGGCCCAGCATGCCGCCGAGATCCTTGGCCGAGACCCACAGGCTCGACATGCCGGCGACGTCGGGAAGCACCAAGACATGGTGGAAGTGGTGCGAATACTCGTTCAGGATCTCTTCAAGCTCGGCGGCCGGCAGCTTCGGCAGCGCCAGAATCGCGTAGCAGCCGCGGTTGCGCTCGGCCAGCTCTGCCGCGTCGCCGAAGCTCCCGGAGAAAAGCTCGCCCTTGGTCGTCAGATCTCCGTTGCTGGTGCGCTGCTGCGCGGCGGCTTGCTGATCGAGCAGCGCAATTGGCCGCAGCCCGAGCGTGGGCTGCTCGGAGAGCACGCGCAGCATCGCCTGGCCCATTGGGCCGGCACCGAAGATCACCGTTGGCACACCCCACCAGCGCTGCCGGGCGCCAAAGGCGCGCATCGCACGGCGGCTGAGCGGCACAAGCGCGAGCGTCAGCAGCCAGGCCAGCACAAAGGCGATGCGGGAGTAATGGCCGCCGACCTTGACGAAAAAGGTGGACACGATGATGAGCAGATAGGAGAGCGTGACCGCGTGCAGCATTCTCCGAAACTCTTCAATGGCGTTGGCCGCGATGCCGGGGTACATGTCGAGCGCCGAGAAGACGACAAAAAACAAGGGAAGCCCCGGCAGCAGCGTCGCATAGGCGGCGGGATGGAAGTGCCCGTGAAACACAAAGCGCAGCGACACGGCCACCGAGCCTGCAAAGAGCACCGCAAGGAGGTCGGCCGCGACGAGCGCGCCGACGGTCAGCGTGCGGTTGCAGCCGATTGCGGGGATCTCGGCGGCGCTCGAGTAGGGGGAAGCGAGAGTGGATACAGTGCTCATGTACTCGTCCTCTTTGCCGCTGCGTTGTACCGCTGCGCATGTGGCTGCGTTCTTACTGCGCCCCGGTAGGCCGATGGTTTCGGAACCGGGGGTAGGGAAGCGGAAGCCGTAGCGGCTGCCGCACAACACAACAGGGGCTATCCGGGCAGAGCTGCGGCTTGCTCCTCACGGGCGCGCTCCCAGTTCCCGGCAGGCGCGGAGTGTTCGTTGCGGAGCGGGGCGCACTCGGGTACCCGGCTCAGGATGTCGGCGAAGCGCAGGATGAACTGCTCCTCTGAAAACACGGCAGCGCGCGCGCGCAGGGCGTCGGCCGCGAACTCCGCTCCCGCGGCCGCCCGCTGCTCGTAGCGCAGCATCGCGCGCTCGAGCGCTTCGGGGGTCGGCTCGTGAAAGAACACCGCCGTTTCCGCGGTCATGGAGTCGAGGATGCCGCCTTCGGCCAGCGCGATGACCGGGCAGCCGCACGCAATCGCCTCAACCGGCACAATGCCGAAGTCCTCCACGCCCGGGAACAGCAGCGCCCGCGCGGTGCGGTAGTAATCGGCGAGCCGATCGTCGGAGGCGAAGCCGGTGAACTCGACCGCGGCGCCGAGCTCGGCGGCAAGTGCGCGCAGGCGCGCTTCTTCCGGACCCCGACCGACAACGGTCAGCCGGCGGCCGAGTTTCGCCGCGGCGCGGATTGCGTGATCGACGCGCTTGTAGGGCACCAGCGCCGACACCACCAGGTAGCTCTCGCCCGGCTCGCGTTTGGCTTCCCGGAAGCGCTCCACCTCGACCGGCGGCGGCAGCACGATCGCCTCGCGCCCGTAGATGCGCCGCACCCGCTCGGCCACGTAGGTCGAGTTCGCGAGAAATAGGTCGACGCGGTCCGTGGTCGCGCGGTCGTAGCGGCGCAGCATGGCGGCAATCGGCCGGTACACGAGTGCGGAGGCGAGCCGGCCGACGCGCTCCGGGCCGAAGTACTCGTCAAAGAGGTCCCACACGTAGCGCATGGGCGTGTGGATGTAGCAGATATGAAACGGCCGGCTGGCCTGCTCGGTACCCAGGCGCGCCCGGCTGCGCCGGACCATCGACTTCGCCACTGCGTGCGAAGTCGAAATGACCAGCGCTGCGCCGTCGGCGCGGTGGAGCTCGGCCAGCAGCGGAAAGAGCGGCAGGTAGGAGCGATACCGCTTAGCCGCCCCGGGCAGGCGCTGCAGCAGGCTGGTGTGGATCGGCCGGTTCTCAATGGTCGGCGAAACCGAACCGCGGTTGTGCAGCAGCGTCCACACCGGCGCCGTGGGAAACAGCCGGCACAGGACTTCCAGCACCTTCTCGCCGCCGCGCATGCCGGTCAGCCAGTCATGCACGAGCGCGACGCGGGTTTCGGGTGCAGGGCAAGAGACGGAAGGAGAGACCTGGCTCATGCAAGGCTCCAGCGCCGGGCTGCGGCGCGTACCGTGTTCTGGCTCGCGTCCGCCGCCTGTTCCAGCACGTCAGCGGTGCGCAGCGCGGCTTCGGCCCAGGAGAAGCGCGCCGCCTGCCGAAGCGCGGGCGCGTATGGCCGGGCGGCGGCGCACTCCGCGGGCAGCTCGCGCAGGATCGCCTCCGCCATCGCACGTACGTCGAGCGCGTCCACGTACACCGCGGCCTCGCCGCCTACCTCGGGCAGCGACGTATTGCGCGAGGTGATGGCGCGAAGCCCGCAGCTCATCGCCTCCAGCAGCGGCAGACCGAAGCCCTCGGCGAGCGAGGGAAAAAGAAACAGCGAAGCGCCCGAGTAGAGGCCGGGGAGGTGCTCCTCCGGCACGTAGCCGGTAAAGTGCACCCGCGCCGGCACGGTGCCGAGCTGCTGGCGGCCAAAGACCGCCGCGCTCGGCTGCGCGCCGGCAAGCACGAGCCACACCGTGTCGGGCAGGGCGTGCTGCGCCACCCTCCAGGCTTCGAGGATGGTTGGCAGGTTCTTGCGCGCTTCGAGCGAGCTGACCGACAGGATGTAGCGGCGCGACGGCAGCGCCAGCGCGGCCGCGGTGCGCGCGGCTTCCAGCGTGGAGGTGAGCCGGATCGTCTCGGACGCCCCATTGGGGACCACGGTAATCTCGTCCGCGCTGCGTCCGAGCAGCTGGACGATGCGCTCTTTGGTGTACTCCGAAACAGCAATGAGGTGCACCGCGTTGCGCACGATCCGGCGGGTCATCATGCTGTACCAGCGCGCGTAGCTGGGGGAAAACCACTCCGGATGCTCGAGCGCAAACAGGTCATGAAAGGTGACGACCTGCCGCCGGTAGCCGATCGGGCCGGCCGCGCAGGGGCTCCAGAGAAGCCGCCCGGCGGCGCGGCGCGGCAGCACGGTCTGCTCCCACAGGTGGCCGAGCGCTCCCTGGCCGGCCTTGCTCTGCCGACCAGGTGCAAGCAGCTCGGGGTTGCCCGGCAGGCGCGCGGCGATCTCGCGCGCGTAGCGCTGGACGCCGGTGATGCGGTGGGCCAGAAAACGCGCGTTGACGACGTACCGCGCGGTCTCCGGAAGAGGATTAGCTGGAGTCTCGGTCATCGGCATCGCCTAGCTCGCGCTCAGCACGTGGGTGTCGTCGTAGCGCGAGTACACCCCGTAGTGCTGGTAGGTGGAGCTCATCTCGCGGCGCACCTTGTTGAGCACCAGGCCCAGCACGTTGACGTCGAGCCGGTGGAGTGTGCCGAGCGCTGCCGCAACCGCTTCCTGGTTCGTTTCGCCGGCCTGCGCAATCAAGAGCACTCCGTCGGCGGCACAGGCGATCTGGATCGGCTCGGCGAGCCCGAGCATCGGCGGCGCGTCAATGATGACCAGGTCGTAATCCTCGATCGCCTGCTCGAGCAGGCCGCCCATGCGGGTGCCGACCAGGTGCGCTGCTTTCTGGAACATCTGCCCGGCACTGACCACGTGCAGCCCGTCGACGCCTTCAATCTGGTGCGAAACATCGTGGAGAGTGCGGCCTTCAAGAATGACCTCTGCCAGGCCGGCGCTGGTGTGCCCGAGCGCGAAGTGGTTGTGCTGCGAAGGGCGGCGCAGGTCGGCATCAATCAGCAGGGTCTTGCGGCCCTGGAGCGCGTGCGCGATCGCCAGATGGGCCGTGCAGGTGCTCTTGCCTTCGCCGGCGAGCGCGCTTGTGACCAGGAGCGAGCGCAGCGGCTCGCGATTGCGCTGCATCAGCACGAGCGAGCGCATGGTGCGGATGGCCTCGGTATAGGCGTCCTGCGAGCGGCTCCAGTCGGCCTGCGGCAGCGCCGGGCGGCCTTTGCCGCTCGCTGTTGTTCCATCGCCTGCATTGAGCAGCAGCTGCCGGCCGGCGGGCTTCAGTTCCCGCACGTCCGGCAGTACGCCCAGCACCTCGATATTGAGGACCCGGCGCGCCTGTTCCGGGTCGCGCACGCTCTTGTCGAGCATGTCCTGGATCAGCACCACGGCCATCGACACGATCAGCGACACAAAAAAGCCGAGCGGGATGAAGATGCTCTTCTTCGGGAACACGGGAGAGCTTTCCGGCCGCGCTTCGTCGGCGATCCGGATGGCGCTGTTCTGAAAGCCCGAGTTGATGCCGGCTTCCTTGATTTTCCCGAACAGCTCGTTGTAGAGCGTCTTGTTGGCCTCCGCGTCGCGCTTGAGCTGCGCATACTGGATCGAGCTTGCGTTGAGCTTGTCGGCGTCCCCCTTGGCCGAGTCGAGGGCGCTCTTGAGCAGCGCCTCGTGGCTTGAAGATTGTGTGTAGTCGGCCTGGATGCGGCGGCCGATCTCGGCGCGGGCCCCGTCGTACTCGCGGGTGACCTCGGCAAGCTCGTTGGCGCCCAGCTTGTAGTTCATATTGTTCACGCCGTAGGTCGTTTTCAGCGTCGCCATCTTCTGCTGTGCTTCCTCGACCTTTTCTTCAAGCTTCTGGAGCTGCTCGGCCTGCGCTGAAATCTCAAGCGCCGCCGGATTGCCGGCCTGCACCCCCCGGTAGGCGGTTTCCTTGCGGATGCGGTCGTTTTCGGCTTCGGTGTACTCCTGGTTCAGCTGCCGGACCCGGTCGGCGAGGATGGTGGTCTGCTGTTCAGGGTCGATCACCCCGAGCTGGCGCTCGTAATCGGCCAGCGCGGCAGTGCTCTTCACCATGTTTGCTTTCAGATCCTCGAGCTGCTTCTCCATAAAGCCCGACACGCTCATCGAGTTGGTCACGCGCATCTCGTAGACCTGGTCGATATAGCGGTGCGCGACCGCGTTTGCGACGTCGGCGGCCTGCTGCGCATTTTTCGAGCGGTAGCTGATCCGCAGCAGGAGGCTTCCCGTCGGGTGCGTGATGGTCAAACCCTTGAGCGCCACCGTGCCGTTCGGGTTGGGGGCCGACCCGTGCGGGCCTGCGGGCAGCAGGTGGAACTGTTCGGCCACCGGACGCAGCACCGCATCGGACTGCATCAGGTCCATCTCGGTGGTGAGAAACTCTTCCACGTCGCTCGTGCTCTGCGCCGCGCCTTCCTGCCCCAGCACGCTCGACGGCACCTTGTTGTCGACCGTGATGCGCGTGGTCGCCTCGTACACGGGCGTAATCACGTAGCAGAGCGCGGCGGTTAACAGGGTCGCGGCGCACACGGCCAGCGCGATCTTCCGGCCGGCCCGGCGCAGCAGCCAGGCGTAGTGCTGCATCGGCAGCAGCTCTTCGGCGTCTGCGGGCGGCGGCGGGGCAGAGTAGGTAAGCAGCTGGGATGGCCGGGCTGCCGGCAGAACTCGGGGCTTGCTGGTGTAGGGAGACGGCATGCGATCCTCGTGTTGGCGCTGCGGTGCAGATGAGGGACATCGAGCAGGGGGTGGAAACAAGGAGCCCATCCCCAAAGCAAAGCAGTTAAGTGCAACATCGGCAGGCGCGTCGATTGCTGTAGGAAACTTCGACGCGGCGGCCTGGTCTAGATTCCCGGCAGACCGGTCCCGCAGCCGCCCTGGGCCGGTCTTTACTGGGGCGTGGAACCGAGAACGCGGCGGGAGCTTTAGTGATAGATCAGCACCCCGGCCGCGGTCGTGGAGCCGAAGCCGGCTAACTGCGTAAGCACCTTGGCGGTCAGGCGCTCGCCGCTGTTCAAAGGCACGTAGAGGATGTCATCGGCCTCGAGCACCACGTCAGGAGCTTTGCGCGCCATAATGTCCTTCAATGGCACACTGATCTCCTCGCGCGGCACGCCGACGCCGTGTTCGCGGTAGATATAGGCGCACTTGGCTGAGTACGCATCCAGGCCCTCGCTCATGGCGAGCGCTTTGACCACAGTAGTGTCCGAGTTGTCCTGCATGGCGAAGCTGCCGGGCTTTTTCACGTTGCCTGCCACAAAAATACGGCCGGCCTCCGGTACCCGTACTTCCTCGTCCCCGATCAGCTTCACGTTCAGCTTCGGGTCGGTAGCACCCAGCAGTCCGCGCACCGGGATCGACTGTACGGTGATGTGCATGGTGCCGTCAGGCAGCTGCTCGCGATGGGTGACCGAGATGGTCGGCCCGACGTTGGCAGCCAGACCGCCGGCCTTGGCCAGCGCGTCGAGCAGCGTTGTGTCGCCGGAGGCCTGAAAGGTAAGCGGGTGATTGACCGCGCCGACGACCGAGACCGGCTTGGACCGGTACTCAAGCACCGATACGCTCACTACCGGCTCCGTGAGAACCTGCTGCGCCACCAGCGCGTCCGCGATCTTCTTCTCAACCTGCGAAGGTTGGAGGCCGGCGACCGCGATCCGACCTTTCAGCAGCGGCAGCGCTAGCGTGCCGTCTGAACTGATACGGAAGGAGCGCGACAGCTCCGGGCAGTACGGAACCGCGATCTGGAGCAGATCGTCGGCACCGAGAGCCTGCGAAGGCAGCACGTCCGCACTGCTAGGAACCGGAGCAATCGAGGATTGCGGGCTCCCCGCTGCGTCAGTTTGCTGCGCGGCGAGTGAGCCCGGGAGCATCAGGGCAGCCAGCGCAAATGACAGCATGGAAAGTCGCTGCTGCACTGCGGCTGGTTTAGGAGAAACGAAGAAAAACAAGTGGTGCAAGGTCATGGTTGCGTCCAGGCGTCCTGCGTGAAGTTGCTCGGACTACGCTGGTGCGCCCGAACAAGAGGGAGTTGGATCAGGGCTTTTTGCCGAAGCAACAGCACTGTGCAGTTTTGTCTCTGATGCTGCCTGACGGCTGGCAAAGTAGGTAAATTTCACCTGCCGTTTTGATCTATCGGGACTCTATCATTGCAAGCGCCTAGTAACTCAAGCAATCTTGGGTAACCTAAATCCTCTGTCAATTGCGCTACCAGTAACTATCCTCATCGGCTATTCGGCGATTTGCTTCATGGTCAATGTTGATTTCAATACCTCGGTACTGGAACAACGGCCTTGATCTTGATTGCCATTGAGATTATTGATGGTTACCCGAGCTGACCAGATGGGGCCTGGATGATGATCTCTAACAGAGCACTTTTTGCACTGTGATACGAGCTGAGGCTCGTAATGAAGTAGCTTCCTCTAGAAAAACGCTTGGTGTTTCCTAGCGGATTCGGAGGATACGGTCCGGGCGGAGCCGCCCTACCGCCAACTCCCACAGTGCCAGAAAATTGCCGTGCATGCGTCCGCGCCGATCCAGGTAGCTCTCAGGACGGATACTCCGAACCAGATTGCTGAGCAGACGCCGCGCGATGCTGCCCGCCGCCCGGGACCAGGTGTAGGACCCTTTGCGCGCAAGATAGATGGGGTTGGCGACCTGCGAGTAACCCAGGCGCTTGCCCGAGGTCCGGCCTACCTTGACCCCGAGATGAACCCCTTGCGCTCCGGCGACCTCGACCAGCGCTCCGAAGGGAAGAAAGCGCCGGGAAAAATCAATGTCCTCGTACCAGCCGTAGGCAGGCAGGTTTTCGTCGAAGCGCAGGCTGTGGCGCTCTGCGGTCGCGAGCCGAAACGCCATGTTGCAGCCGTATGTATTGAAGACCTTGGTGGGCGGGCGCTCACTGGCATGCGGCACGTAGCCGATGGCGCGGATCATGGCACGCGCATGCTCCACGGTAAGCCCCGGTCCTACGGCTCCGTCGCCGATGACCTTGCCGGTCGCTCCCTGCACATCGGGGCGCGTGCGAAATACCTCTTCCATCCGCAGGAGGTAATCGCGGTGCAGGTAGAAATCATCATCCATAAAGAGAATGAGGTCGTAGCTGCCTTCCGCTGCTTCCAGCAGCTGATTGCGCTGCACGCAGGATCCGCTCGTCCCCTGGATAAAGCGAACCGCCGGAAACTGTTCCGGAGCGTCCCCTATGTCGCCTGGCTCAGAATAGGCCACCAGAACGCCCGCAGGCGGGCGGCTCTGCCCGGCTAGATCTGCCAGTGTTTCCTTCAGGATGCCGGGCCGGCCCCGCGTTGCGATGCCGATCGCTACGGTAAGCGTCCGCGCCTCCTCGACTTGGGCACGTTGCGGTGGGGAGCTGACCATGGCAGGCATTGTGTGCATGTTCCTCTTGAAAACGAAAGGATTGGAGAGCAGGCAGGTTCGCCAGCGTGGCCGCGGGAGCTTTGTAGGCCGCTCCAGCGCCCTGCGATGGCTGCAAAGCCGCCGTTCTCACACGATCTTGCCATCCGCAGCGTAAAAAGGAAATCAGTGCGTGTAACTTTTCTAGCCGCCCCCGGGGAAAAGTGCGAAAGCGGGAAAGTTTCCCAATCCGGCACACGGATGCACCTTCTCGCTGCAGGCCTACGCTAAAGAGCGCCTGCGTCATGCTGTAATGCGCTTACGAGGAACCGATGCAGACACCAGTGGAGAAGCCCCTGACCGAAGATGGGGCAGCAGCTATGCGCTCACTGAGCAGCAGCCGTACCGTTGCCATCAGCGCCATGTGGAACCTGGTGGGGCGGGCCGGACCGATGATCGTTGCCGTGCTTGCTACGCCGCACCTGGTGCGCGACCTTGGCCCCGACCGATGGGGTGTCTTCACCATTGCCTTGAGCCTGGTTGGCATCTTCAGCATTTTCGATTTCGGCATTGGGCGCGCCTTGACGCGCACGATCGCAGAGCTGCTGGTTGAAAACCGGCGTGCCGAGGCCGCAACCCTGGCGCGCAGCGGCATGACCGCCCTGACCGTGCTCGGCTGCATCGGCGGCCTGGTGATGGCCTCGCTCGCAGGACTATGGGTACGGGTCGGGCTGCACATTCCGCCGCAGCTGGAGCATCAGGTGCTGCTTTCGCTGTACGTTCTCTGCCTGTCGGCTCCGCTCGTGATTCTCAGCTCTGCCATGTGGGGCGTCATCGCCGCGTTTCAGCAGTTTCGCTCGGCCAATCTGGTCAACATCCCCATCATGGCCACGTACTATCTGGGGCCGCTCGCGATCCTCCACTACTCGGACAGCCTGGTCTCTGTGCTGGCCGTTCTGGTGGTGTGCCGCGTCGTCATGACGATTGCCTACGGGCGCATCTGCCTTCGCGTACTTCCAGAGCTCAGGACGGCCCGCACGGTGATTGCCCAGCTGCTGCCAGTCATGCGCATGGGCGGATGGATGACCGCCTCCAACATCACCCTGCCTGTCCTTACCTATGTCGACCGCTTCATCATCGCGTCGGTGCTGTCGGCCGCGGCCACCGGCTACTACTCCACCCCTTTTGACCTCGTGCTGCGGTTCACCCTCGTCCCGGTCGCCATTATGAACACGGCGTACCCGGCGATTGCGGCTTCGTTCCGCATCGACCCGGTGCATGCCGCGTCGCTGTTCCGCCGCAGCCTGCTCACGGTGACAGCCGTCCTGTTCCCGGCCTGCCTCGTCTGCGTCGCCGCAAGCCACTGGGTGCTCCAGCTCTGGCTCGGCCCGGAGTTCGCAAGCCACGCCACTGTTGTTCTGCGCTGGCTTGGGGTCGGCATCCTGCTTACGTGCGTTGACAGCGTCGTCGCCGGGCTGCTGGACGGCATCGGCAAGGCAAGCGTCAACGCGAAATTTTCCCTGGTCGAGCTGGCCCTCTACATTCCGCTGCTTACCCTGTTGGTTCGCTCACACGGGATTGAGGGCGCGGCGATTGCCTCTGCGCTGCGCTGCCTCTTCGACCTTGCGGTTCGCTTCTGGTTTGCGCAGCACCTGTACCGGCCTGTCCGCGCCATTGCCGCCGGCACGCTGCCGCTCCTGCTGGGGGCCAGCGCGTCGCTGTTTCTTGTCGCCCTGCTGCAGGGCACTCTCTGGCTGCCGGCTGCTTCCGCCCTTGCGCTGCTACTGGTCTCCGTCCTGCTCTGGCTAACCTTGACGCACACCGAACGAGCACGCTTGTCGGCGACCGCGGTGCGCTTCCTGCCAGCGGCGTATGGTGCCGGTCGCTAGAGCACTTCCTCTAAAGCTGGACACCGCAGAGAACCATTCCCGACGTGGCTCTTCCTTTACGAAAAAGCCATACGGGCAGGTGCCGGCCCGTGTGCGCCTTCAGGAAAAGCGGAGCTACGGCGCAGCCATGTACCCGAACAAACGCCCGCGCAGCGTTCCCCAGTAGTAGCGCAGGTGATCGGCGCGGGCGCGGAGAAGGCTCACCACAATGCCGCCGACCGGCCGGATGAAATACGGCAGAGTAATCGAGGGCGCGATGGAGTGCTTGCGCAGCACGCGGCCGGTTCCGGCGCCGTAGAGAAAAGCACGCGTAATGGCTCCCGGAGACATGCGCTTGTCCGGGTGCAGAACGCCGATGGAAACGTCGTAGAAGCCGCGATACCCGCGCCGCAGCAGGTTCAGCACAAAATCTGGTTCCTCGCCTGAGCCCCACTGCGTTCCAGGACCGATGGAGGGATCAAAGCCGCCCACCTCGCGCGCCGGCCCGGTGCGCACCCAGAGCGAAGACGCCTGGACCGTCGTCCACACCGTTTTGTCGTTGATGGCGCAGGATTTAGCAGTCCAGCGGCCATTAATACGCTTGCCCGCAGGAGAGATATAGTTCCCGGCCAGCACGGTCAGACCCGGGTCCTGCTGGAAGTGGCGCACCACCCGAGCCAGGGTGTCCGGAGGAAAGGTGCAGTCGTCATCCGGGAAGCCGACAACGTCGCCTCTTGCCGCGGCGAGGCCGGTGTTGCGGGCATGCGAGATGTTTCGCACATCGGAACGGATATGGATGATGGCTAACCGCACCTGAAACTGCCGAAGCATGGGGACAAGCCGGTCATCGTCGTTTTGATCGACAACCAGCACCTCAAAATTACGGAAGGATTGAGCTGCAAAGCTCTCGAGCAGGTCGTGCAGCTCCTGGATTCGGTC
The DNA here is from genome assembly GCA_964249695.1 of uncultured Acidobacteriaceae bacterium. Lineage (GTDB taxonomy): Bacteria > Acidobacteriota > Terriglobia > Terriglobales > Acidobacteriaceae > EB88. Next base: position 6,120 of record CAXUDF010000025.1, on the reverse strand, counting down.
CACGGACCCGACCACAAGAGAGAGCATCATGTGTGAGTCCTTTACCCCGGCTGCTTGGATTCGGGCCTAGTCGGGCCCAGCGCGGCGGAAAGGCCGTTTCTTCATCCCGCGCGCGTGGTTCCGGCGCTGCCTGCAAGAGAGGCATAGGAATCCGCGGGAACCGGCGCTAAGGCTTTATACCAGAGGGAGCACCGCCACTGGCCTTCGCCCCTTGGAGAGCAAGGTTTAGCTCCAGGACGCGGACGCGCGGTTCACCCAGCAACCCCAGCTGGCGGGAGATCGTGTTCTGCCGTACCAGCGCGCGTACGGTTTCGACCGGCAGGCGATTCTCTCGCGCTACGCGCTCCACCTGGTAGTTCGCGGCAGCGGGCGAGATGTCCGGATCAAGCCCGGAGCCGGACGCGGTTACCAAATCTACCGGAACTGGGCCCTGCGCGGCCTCGCTGTGGACGCTCGCAGCGACGCGGTCGGCCAGAGCCTTGCTCGACGGCCCGAGATTGGAGCCGGACGACGAGGTCGCGTCATAGCCGGTGCCGGCGCCTGAAGGCCGGCTATGAAAGTAGCCCGGCCCGGTAAACGGCTGGCCAATCAGCCGCGAGCCGGCAAGCTGCCCCTGTCCTCCTGCCCCTTGCCCTCCTGTATAGATCAGCTCGCCGCTGGCCTGCTTTGGGAAAACGAGGTGGGCGACCCCGGTAACGGCGAGCGGGTACACGAGGCCTAGAAGTACAGCGGTGACGGTCGTATACAGCACTGAGGTGACGAGGAGCTTGCGGAGCGGGGTAGACGGTGTTTTCGGGACGTCAGGAATGACGGAATCTGCGCGCATGATTAGGCCAGCCTCGCTGCGGTTAGCAGCAGATCGATGAGCTTGATGCCGACAAACGGCACGATGATGCCGCCCAGCCCGTACACCAGCAGGTTGCGCTGCAGCAGCGCCGCCGCCGAAAGCGGCCGGTACGCGACGCCGCGTAGGGCGAGCGGGATAAGCGCAACGATAATGAGCGCGTTGAAGATGATGGCCGACAGAATGGCCGAGTGCGCCGAGTGCAGCCGCATGATGTTGAGCGCGTTGAGCACCGGAAAAACACCGGCGAACATGGCCGGGATGATGGCAAAGTACTTGGCAACGTCGTTTGCGATGGAAAAGGTGGTGAGCGCGCCGCGGGTCATCAGCAGCTGCTTGCCGATGGCGACAATCTCAATCAGCTTGGTAGGGTCGGAGTCGAGATCAACCATGTTGCCGGCTTCCTTAGCCGCCTGCGTGCCCGAGTTCATCGCGACGCCAACATCGGCCTGCGCCAGCGCCGGGGCGTCGTTGGTGCCGTCCCCGGTCATCGCGACCAGCTTGCCCTGGGCTTGTTCGCGCTTGATCAGGTCCATTTTGTCCTTGGGCTTGGCCTCGGCGAGGAAGTCGTCTACTCCGGCCTCCCGAGCGATCGCCGCCGCGGTGAGCGGGTTGTCGCCCGTGATCATGACGGTGCGGATACCCATCGAGCGGAGCTGGTCAAAGCGCTCACGCATACCGCCCTTCACGACGTCTTTAAGGTGAATGACGCCCAGCGCGCGGCCGTTCTCTGCAACCACCAGCGGTGTTCCGCCGGAGCGCGCAATCTCCTCAACCGCCGAGCGCACCTGCACATGCATCTGTGAGCCGTGATCCTGCAGGTATTTGGCGATCGCGTCAACCGCACCCTTGCGGATCGAGCGGCCCTCCAGGTCAATGCCGGACATGCGGGTCGTGGCCGAAAATGGCACAAAGTCGGCGTGGAGCGAGGCCAGCTCGCGCCCCCGCAGCCCGTACTGCTCCTTCGCAAGTACGACGACTGAGCGGCCTTCCGGCGTTTCGTCGGACAGGGACGAAAGCTGCGCCGCGTCGGCCAGCTCCTGGTTCGAGACGCCCGGGGCGGGCACAAACGCCGCCGCCTGCCGGTTGCCGATCGTGATAGTGCCGGTCTTGTCGAGCAGCAGCGTGTTTACGTCGCCCGCAGCTTCCACCGCCCGGCCCGAGGTAGCCAGTACATTATGTTGCACCAGGCGGTCCATGCCGGCGATGCCGATTGCCGACAACAGCCCGCCGATGGTGGTCGGGATAAGACACACCAGCAGCGCGACCAGGATAAACACGGTTTGTGGCGCATGCGAGTAGAGCGCGAAGGGCTGCAGCGTGACCACCGCGAGCAGAAAGATGATCGTCAAGCCCGCGAGCAGGATATTGAGCGCAATCTCGTTGGGGGTTTTCTGCCGTTCCGCGCCTTCCACCAGAGCAATCATGCGGTCGAGAAAGGTTTCACCCGGGTTCGACGTGATGCGGACCTTGAGCACATCGGAGAGCACGCGCGTGCCGCCGGTCACCGCCGAGCGGTCGCCGCCCGCCTCGCGGATCACCGGCGCGGACTCTCCCGTGATCGCCGATTCGTCGACCGAGGCGACACCTTCGATGACCTCGCCGTCGCCCGGGATCATCTGCCCGGCGATAACGCGTACCACATCATCGACGCGCAGCTGCGAGCTCGGGACCTCTTCTTCTTCGCCGGCCTTGTTCAGGCGTATTGCCGTCGTCTCGGACTTCGCGAGCCGCAGCGCGTCGGCCTGCGCCTTGCCGCGGCCTTCGGCCATCGCCTCCGCAAAGTTCGCAAACAGCACCGTGAACCAGAGCCACAGCGTGATCTGGAGATTGAAGCCGAAGTCGCCCCGGCCCTGGAGCTTGTCGGTAATCAGCAGCACGGTAGTCAGTACGCTGCCGACTTCGACCACAAACATGACCGGATTTTTCATCATGCTGCGCGGGTTTAGCTTGCGCAGGGCATCGGCGGCGGCCCGGCGGATAATTGGGCCGTCGAGCAGGGAGCGGCGCTTGGTGTTTGAGCTGGTCGGCATGGGTTTCCTTTACGGCGCTTAAAACGCCTGGCCGGCGTGCAGGGCAAGGTGCTCGAGAATGGGGCCCAGGCTGAGCGCCGGGAAGAAAGTAAGCGCGCCCACGATCAGAATGACGCCGGTGAGCAGAACGGTGAACAGGGGTGTCGTCACGGGGAACGTACCGGCCGAGGGCGGCACGCTCTTTTTGCCGGCCAGGTTGCCCGCAATGGCGAGCATCGGGATCAGCATTAGAAAGCGCCCCACAAACATCGCGATGCCAAGCGTGCTGTTGTACCAGTTGGTGTTGCTGGTCAGCCCGGCGAAGGCGGAGCCGTTGTTGCCGGTCGCCGAGGTGTACGCGTACAGGATCTCGGACAGGCCGTGCGGCCCGTGATTGGTCAGGGCCGAGAGCCCGAAGGACGGCGACAGCAGCGCCACTGCGGAAAGGCTGAGAATGACGAGCGGGAAGATCAGCAGGTAGAGCATTGCCAACTGCACGTCGCGCGCTTCAATCTTTTTGCCCAGGTACTCTGGCGTGCGGCCGACCATGAGCCCCGCGATAAAGACCGAAAGGATCACGAAGACGAGCATGCCGTAAAGCCCCGCGCC
>CAXUDF010000025.1:0-2555 GCA_964249695.1 uncultured Acidobacteriaceae bacterium | reverse complement strand
AGTTCGCGATCCCGAAGCGGGTTTCCTTGCCTTCCATGTTGCCGCCCGACTGCGTGACGGAAGCCCGCTGGTCCACCCCGCGCAGCAGCGGGTTGGGCTGCGCCTCGGCCCAGTAGCAGGTGAGCGTGCCCGCAAACCACAGCACCGCCATCGCCCCAAACACGGCCCAGCCGTGCCGCGGCGAGCCCACCATCTGCCCGAGCGTGACCGTCAGGCCGGCGGGGATCAGGAAGATCGACAGTATCTGGAGAAAATTCGACAGGGGCGTCGGATTCTCAAAGGGGTGCGCGCTGTTCGCGTTGAAAAAGCCGCCGCCGTTGGTGCCGAGCATTTTGATCGCCTCCTGCGAAGCGACCGGGCCCTGCGCGATGGTCTGCGTCGTCACAGTGGTGGTCGTGCTTTTGCCGGCAGCGTCGGTGGCGGTCACGGTCTGCGGCTCCAGCAGCTTCGCAGTGTCGTAGGGGCGCAGGTTCTGCACCACGCCCTGCGACACCAGCACGACCGAGTAGATGAGGCAGATCGGCAGCAGCACCCAGAAGGTCGCGCGCGTCAGGTCGACCCAGAAGTTGCCGAGGGTGCGCATCTCCTTGCGTGCGATGCCGCGGATGAACGCGATCGCCAGTGCGAGCCCGGAGGCTGCCGACCAGAAATTGTGCGTGGCGAGGCCGAGCATCTGCGTCAGGTAGCTCATGGTGGTTTCGGGCGTGTAGGCCTGCCAGTTGGTGTTCGTCGTGAACGAAACAGCCGTGCTCCAGGCCAGAACCGGCGCGACGGCGGGCAGGTTCTGCGGGTTGAAAGGCAGCAGGTGCTGCAGGCGCTCGATCGCATAGGTCAGCAGCAGCGTGACCGCGGAAAACACGAGCAGCGCCAGCAGGTAGCCAACCCAGCTCTGCTCTTCGTCGGGCTGCACGCCGGTCACACGGTACAGCAGCCGCTCGCAGGGCACGAGCACCGGGTCAAGAAGCGTGCGCCGGCGCGAAAAAACCAGCGTCATATAGGTGCCCATCGGCTTCGCGAGCAGCGTCACGCAGGCGAAAAACAGGGCAATTTGCAACCAACCGTTCAGGGACATCTAGAACTTCTCCGGCCGAAGCAGCGCATAGGTCAAATACACAAGGAGGGCAACGGCGATAGCGAGCAGCAGCGCATTTTCAACCATGGCTGCGCCCCGTTCCAAGCTTCTCGCAGCCGTGTACATAGAGTTGCGCCACCGCGAACAGGGCTGCGGTGGTGACGATCATCAAAATATCCAGCATGAAGGACTCCCGAGCAGCCACGGGCAAAGCCCGAAGCCGCGACATGCCCATGAGAAAGTGGGCGCCGGTTGAGAATCTATAGGGAAGAGGTAAGAAAACCGTAAGGACGGCAAGACCTGGTGCGCGCAGCAGCGCTGGGCAGCTGTATGTTGATCGCCTGGCAATGATGAGCCGACTCAGGCAATTTTGTATCGGGTCGTCTCAGCTGCAGCGCCATTAAGCGTAGGCTGCGGCCGGTATTTCAGCCGCCAGACCTCCAATCCCGTATCAATCGCCTCCAATGCCCCATGACGAAGCCTCCCGACCCACTCGCGCCATCCGGGATCGCGCATGTTGAGGAGCAGCAGCATCTTGCCGCCGGCCTCTCCAGTCCCCGGTCTGACTCGGACGACACCACCAATGTCGCGCTTGAAGATCGCGTCGGGAGTGGCACGCAGGAGCCGATGCTGAAGACCGAGCTGCCGCACCTGGTGCTCAGCATGTTCGCATCCGGTGCCTCCATTCGGGTGCGCGTCGGCAATCCGCACGCACCCTCCGAGCTGTACGAGTGCGTCTACGAATCAGCCGACGAAGCAAACACGGCATTGCTCGACAATGGCGTCCTTCGCCAGGACCAGATTGCTGATATGGCCGAACCCGCCGGAACCGGGATCGAGCTACCTACCCTGACGGCTCAGCAGCTGGAAGCAGCCGGACTGAAGCGACATGGCGGCGGCAACCTGTAAGGTCCGTTTCGCCCCCTAACAGCACGACCGACACGGAGGAGACTTCCATGGCAGAGAACGCAGAACACGGCCCTCATGACCCGGACCACATCAACCCAAAACTAGCTTCCGATATCCATTACTGGAGCAAGGAGTTCAACGTCTCCGGCGATGTGCTTCACGAAGCGATTCGTGTGCATGGAACCACAGTCGCGAAGATCAGAGCCGCCCTTCTCAACAAACAAGTGCATATGGGTTAAAGATATGCACTATCGACGCTGATTGACGTGATTAGTAGAAGTCGATTTTATTGGTTACGATGAGCCGAAAGTTACAAAGGCGCTTGCGGTTTTCGTCTTACGCGGTCGGCCTCTGTGATGAAAATGGGCTATTCGTTCAAGACGCATGTTGCCAGATAAGGAGGACAGACGGTGCGTGTGATGGTGCTCGTAAAGGCTACCGAAGACAGCGAAAAGGGCATGCTCCGGACACCCTGGGCGATCGAGATGATGGCTGCGATGGGCAGGTTTAATTAGGAGCTGCGCGATGCCGGCATCCTGCTCATGGCCGAAGGCCTCAAGCCCTCCTCGCAGGG
>CAXUDF010000024.1:0-31135 GCA_964249695.1 uncultured Acidobacteriaceae bacterium | reverse complement strand
CCTGATTTGGCAAGGAATGGCAAAGCCCGGAGCACACGCTCCGGGCTTTTTGTCTGCGCTATTCGACTATCGGCTGCTTAATCGAGCTCTGCCAGGAGATCGGCGAAGGAAATCGCGACCTCTCGGAGTTTCAACACATCGACAACCTCCAATCGTCCGCCCTGAAAGCGGAGAAGGCTGTTATCGGCAGGGTCTATGACGTAGATCGCCGGAACGCCCATAGCTTCAAAATCGCCAAGCCGGACCACAAGGCGGGAAAGCCGGTCCTCGGGGCTGAGAATCTCTACAGCCATCAGCGGCGGCGTAGTCGCGATTGGTTCGCGCGGTAAAGCCGCATCAATAAGCGCGACATCCGGAATGCGATAGCGCCGCTCGCTTGTTTTGGTTCGCAGCTCTGGACGCACGCGGATGTGCCATTCCCGTCTGCGTACATGGAAGTACGCGGCGAGGGTTATCTGCCACGCAGAGTGCTCGTCTTCCCCCATCGGCCGCTCCTCGATCACACCGTCGACATACTCAGCATCCGGCTCATACGTGCTGCGCAGATACTCTTCCACGGAAACCAGAGTCGTCGCCATAAGGACCTCGTACCCCTAGATTACTGCGGCCGTCCGGGGCTGGGCTTTGCCGCGGTCAACCGCACGCCCATGCCGTTGAGCAGGCTGCGCGCCTGCGCCCCTTCGGGCGAGGTCGGGTAGCGCTGCACCAGTGCACGTAGGTCGCGCACGCCCGCATCCCGCTGCGAGCTGGCCAGTTCCGCCTCCCCCTTGCGCAGCTGGGCGGCCGGTGCCTTGGGGCTCCCGGAAAACTGCTCCAGGACCATGTCGTAGTTGCGGATCGCCGCCGGGTACAGGCCCTGCCGGTAGGCGACCTCACCCAGATAAAAGCTGGCATTGCCTGCCTGCTCGCTTTGTGGGTAGTACTTCACCACGTCGGCAAACTCGCTCGTCGCCAGGTCGTACTTTGCGCCGTTGTAATCGCGTACTGCGCTCTGGTACAGCTCGTCTACCGGGGGCGCCTGCGGCTGGCTGCTTTGCGGCGCAAGCCCGCTGCCGCCCGGGGCAGCGAGAGGCACCGCACCGCCCTGCCCGCCGGCACCGCCTGCGCCCGCGGGAGACGCGCCCGCCGGAGGAGCCGAAACGTTCTGCATCTGCCCCTGGATCGAGGTAAGCGTTGCATCGATCCGGCCCAGCCGCGTCTTCAGCTCGTCCACCGAATCGTTCAGGCTCTGGATCTGCCCGGAAAGCTGGTTGTTCTGCCCCTCGGCGTCAAGCTTCGCCTGCAGCGAGGTCATCTGCTGGTTGATCTTGCTAATGTTGTCGCTCGACTGCTCGACCAGGTGCTGCAGCACGCCCATCTGCTCGGAGTCCGACCGTTGGAGGGCCTGGAGCGTATCCTGCAGCGTCTGGATCTGCGTTTGAAGCTGAACAATTTCCTTTGAAACAGCATGGGCCGGCTGCGCCGGCACTAGAACTACAAAGCCAAGCAGGGCAAAGGCGGGCAGCAGCGGTTTCCGCATCAGCAATCTCCTTCAAAGGGTTTCAAGCGCAACCCGACAGAAAGCCCGGCAGCAGCGCCGCCGGGCTCGTTCCACCCCAGTCTAGTCTGTTCCGTGCGGCACCAGCCTAGCGGTCGACCGTAAACTGCGCCCGGCGGTTCTGCTGGTAGCAGCTTTCGTCGTGCTCGGTGCAGAACTGCTTTTCCTTGCCGTAGCTCACGGTCCGGATGCGGTCAGCGGTGACGCCCGCGACCACAAGCGCCTGCTTGGCCGCGTTCGCACGATTCTCGCCGAGCGCGAGGTTGTACTCGGTCGAGCCGCGGTCATCGCAGTAGCCGCCCAGCACGATCTTCACGCCTGGGTGCCGGTTCAGGTAGGCGGCGTCGCCGGTCACGACCGCCTGCGACGTTTCACTCACGTCGTAGCTGTCGTAATCGAAGAAAACGTCCTTCACGTTCTGGTGGAAAGTCGCGTCGTCGAGGTCGCCTTCGTTCAGGTTGCCCGCGCCGGATGATGCGGTGTTGCCACCGATGGTGACCCGCGCGGTCGCGTCCGCCGAGCCGCCGTCGCCGCGCGCCACCAGGTGGTAGTTGGTCGACTCGGTCGGCTTCACGGTCTGCGTACCGGAGGTCGCGACCGCGCCCATGCCTTCGATCGAAACGTCCGTCGCGCCGGTCGTATGCCAGGTCAGCACAGTGCTGTCACCGGCATTCAGGGTCGAGGGGGTCGCGGTGATGTCAGCGGTCGGCGTTGGCGCGCTCATCGCCGGTGGAGGCGGTGGGGGCGGCGAAGGCTTCTTATGGCATCCCGCGATGCTGAGCAGAGCGGCAAAGGCAAACAGCGGAACCGAGAATCTTGCGGTGCGGCGTACAGGTGTGAGCACAAACATCTCCTTGACTCTGTCTTGCGGACTAACTCGTGCGATGACGCTGTTGCGGTGCTTCTGTCGCGGCTAGGATGCCGCGCGGATTGAAGAGTTTCCTTCGCGCCAGCTTACTTCAAACTCCAGTTGGGCTGCGAAAAGCTGCCGCCGTGGGTCAACTGCTGCTGTTCTGTACCGTCGGCGAGCATGGTCCAAATCTGCAGGCCGCCCTCACCTTCGCGCTGGAAGGCGATGTGCCGTCCGTCAGGCGACCAGGTCGGGAAGTCGTTGCGCCCGGCTTCGTGCGTCAGCTGGATCCAGCGGCGGCTTGCCACGTCCATGATGTAGATGTCCTGGCCGCCGGGCGCGCCGGGGCCGTACTTGCGGTTCCAGGCAAAGGCCAGAAACTGCCCGTTCGGCGACCACGACGGCGAGGTCGCGTAGCCCGAGTCGGTCATGCGCTGCACGTTCGCGCCGTCCGAATCCATGATGTAGATCTGCGGCAGGCCGGTACGGCCGCTCACCCACGCGATCTGCGCGTTGGTCTTCGGGTTCCAACAAGGCGACACATCGGGGCCGTGGAAGCTGGTGAGCCGGCGCACGCCGTTGCCGCTCGCGTCGGACACGTAGATCTCAGAGTCCCCGGCAGGCCGGTCCGATGAGAAGGCGAGCTGCGCGCCATTGCTTGACCAGGCCGGCGAAAGCGTTGTGCCGGCGGGCGAGTTAAACGCTACGGGCCGGTTCAACTCGAGCGAGTACATGCGAATCGACCAGCCCTGCTTGCCGAGCGAGGAGAACGCGACGCGGGTGTCATCGGGCGAGATGTGCGGCGACAGCGAGATGGTGCCGAGGTGCGTGACCGAACGCGGGTTCTCCCCGTCATAGTCCATCGCCTCGATCTCTTTATCGCCTGCATGCGCCGACACGTAGTAGATGGTGGTTTCGGCAATGCCCGGCAGCCCGCCCAGCCGCTCGATGATCTCGTCGGCGAAGCGGTGCGCGATGTGCCGCGCGCTCACCTCGGACGCCGCGTCAGAGTACTGCTTGCCCAGCACCTGCGGTGCCTGCGGGTTCTTGGTGTCGTCGAGGAAGCCGGTCACGGCGATCTGCCCGGCGGTGACGGAGAACGTCCCAAAGGCAAGCATCTCCGCGCTCGACGGCGCGGCTGACCAAGCGGCCAGCTGCACATCGCCCTGCGAGCCCGGCATCAGCGGCGGCGCCAGCGACTTCGACACCATGTCGAAGATGCCCGCATTCTGCAGGTCGCTGAATAGGGTCTTGTCGAAGTCCTGCTTCAGAAGGCTGACCTGCGGGTCGGTGCTGCCCGGCTTGAAGTTCGCTGCGGCAATCCGAATGCGCTGCGCGCCCAGGTTGGTTCCGGTTTTGACCCAGTCCTGCGCAGAAGCCGAAAGCGGGAGCGCAAAGCAGAGCAATGCCGCGGAGGCTGCGCCCATCAAAAGCTGTCGCGTACATAGTTGCATCGTGTTGACTCGTGTGGCCGGCAATGGGCTCCTGTCGAGCGTCAGCGCCCAGACTGCTCACAATAGTACTGCACCAGCAGCGTGGAACCGGTGTAGCCGCTGGGCAGCGGGCCATAGCTGTCCGTACGCTGGACAGCGCGCACGCATGAGCTGTCCAGCGTCGGCGAACCGCTCGTTTGCTGCACGCTGACGCCGGTTGGTGAGCCGTCGCGCCGTACTGAAAACGTCAGGTACACGCGCGCTCCTTCGCGGGTTGACGGGTCAACCTCCTGCTTGTACCAGTTCTGCGCGGTGCGCCGCTTGATCAGGTCGACATACCAGGGAAACATGGCGCCGAAGTTGCCGCCCTGGACGCTGACCTGCGCGGACGGCGTGGCCTGCGCCATGGACCGCGGCACGGCGGCCGGTGCGGCCTCGCCATAGTTGGCGCGGTTGGTTGGCTGCGCCTGGTGGAGCTGGGACGCCGGCACGAGCGGCACATGCTGCACCGGCACCTTCAGCGGCTTCGTCTCTTCGACCTGCTTTTTGGGCTCGAGCTTTGTCTTCTCGGGCTGCTTCACCGGGATCGGGATGGAGTCCTGCGCCTCCGAGCGGGCTGCCTTCGGCGCGGGAGGAGCCGGCGCCGGGCTCGGCGTTTCGGTCGCGAGCACGTCCTTGCTCGGCGTCTCCTCGCGTGGCAGCGGGATAGCCGGGGCGGAGGCGACCATGGTCGCCTGGATCGCGCCCTGCGTGTCGCTGCGGTTACCCCACGCATTGCCGTGGATATGGGCGACCACGACCGCGTACAGGATCAGCGAGCCAAAGACGACCGCATGCAGCAGCAGCGAGCCGAGCGCGGGCTTGCGGAACGGGTCCTGATCGAATGAATGCGTTTCTAAGAAGCGCCCTTGGAGAGCCATATCTATAGCGCGGGTCCTGATTGCTTTCTCTGATTCTACGCGTCAGAATGCGGGCGTTAGCTTTTGGCTCTGGCTGCCGAGCCGCGCGTTCTCAGCGCATACAGCGTATGCGCGGCAACGAGAAAGATCACTCCTGGTGTGTCACGCGGATAGTTGTTCCAAATCGGTTGATGGTAGCCCCTCCCGGGAAGCATAAACATGATCGCGCTAATGGAGATCGCAACATAGCTATAGATCAGCCCTGATTTCTCTCGACGGAGCAGGAAAAGACGAGCGGAACCGGCAAGAAGCACCCAGTCCAGGATCAACGCGCTCAGATACCAGTTCAGGTGAAGGGTGAAGAGCAGCACGACGGCTACACTCCAGAAGCCGCCCATCAAAATGATCAGAAACATGACGGCTAGGGCGGCTATCCTCATCGAGATGTTCACGTTCACTTCGACATGGCCACTTTACTTCTGCTCGATTGGCTGGGTCACGATGCTGATGTTCGTAATCCCGGCCTGTTTGACCGCATCCATCACGGAAGCGAACGCGCCGAACGGTACTTTTTCATCCGCCCGCAGATAAATCACCTGCGATGCCGCGTCCGCGCCGGGCTTGCGCAGCTTCGCCGGCAGCTCCGCGAGGTTCACCGGCGCATCACCCAGGAACACCCGCTGCTGCCGGTCGATGGTGACGACGGCGCGCTGCTCGGTCACTTCCTTCACCGTGTGGGTTTTGGGCACAGCCACCTCAATGCCCGACTGCAGCACCGGCGCAGTGAGCATAAAGATCACGAGCAGCACCAGCACCACGTCGACCAGCGGTACGACATTGATTTCGCCAAGCGCGGTCCGCGTGTGGCCTTCCCTAGTTGTGTATGCCACGGGCGGGCTCCCGTTCCGTCTCGCGCTGCAAGGGGTCAGGACCGGCCTGACGGGGGTCTTGTGCGGGCCGCAGCTGTACTTCTTCGAGCGAGTTCAATAGCTCGCGCGCAAAGTCATCGTTGCGTGCGCCGAACTCGCGGCATCGCGCGGTGAACTGGTTATAGGCAATGACCGCCGGCACGGCGACCAGCAGGCCGGCAGCCGTCGTGATCAGGGCCTCCGACACGCCCGGCGCTACTGCGCGCAGCGTCGCCGCGCCGGCCGTGCCGAGCCCGTGGAAAGCGTCCACGATACCCATGATGGTGCCGAACAGGCCGATATAGGTGGAGATGGAGCCGATCGTCGCAAGCCAGGTCAGCCGGTGTTCGAGCACGGTCAGCGACTCGCTCGAGGCGGTCTGCGCCGAGCGCTCAAGCGCGGTGATGTTGCGCGCCGGACCCGCGCCGCCGGTCTGCCGTCGGTAGGTTTCGTAGACTTCATCAAACACAGACACCAGCGGCGACGGCTTGAACTGCTCACTGACGGTGGCGATCTCCTGCAGGCGCTGCGCCTTGCGGAAGGCCCGCAGAAAGCGGGTGCTTTGCGCGCGCGCGCTGCGAAAGCTGCCCAGCTTGCCGAGGATGATCGCCCAGGAGTAGAGACTCGCGACCAGCAGTACGCCCAGTACGGCAAGCGCGATCGGCCCCGAGTTGGTCAGCATCTCTCCGATGGCCGAGCCGCCATGCTCAACAGGTGGGGGCGGCGGAGCTCCGGCGTCCGCATCGGCCTGCAAGAAAAGCGCAAAAAGAGTGAAAAGCGATGTCATTCCGTAAGAGTCCGCCCGGGTCCACGTTAGCAGACGGCCCCCTGCCGTTCCAAGTTGCACCGTACCGTGCGGCACACGGTTACGGAAGTGAGCCCAGACCCGCTTGACGGGTTCAGGCGAGCGCCCGACTGCTATGCTGCCGAGTAGGGTCCGGGACCACCTATGCTGCTAGAGCTGCGTGCTGAAAACTATGCGGTGATCGACCACGCGATCGCGACTTTTGGCCCGGGGTTGAACCTGCTGACCGGAGAGACCGGCGCGGGCAAGTCGATCCTGGTGGACGCGCTCGCGCTGCTGATGGGCGACAAGGCCTCCAGCGACATCGTGCGCCACGGAGCCGACAAGGCAGTGGTGGCCTGCGTCTTCGAGGCGACCCCCGGCGCGGACGCAATCCTGGAAGAAAACGGACTCGATCCGCAGGGGGCTGAAGTGATCCTGCGGCGCGAGGTGCTCGCAACCGGCAAGGGCCGCGTGTTCGTCAATAATCAGCCGGCGACCGTCGGGGTGCTGCGCCAGCTCGCCCCGGAGCTCGCGCTGGTACACGCGCAATCAGAAACCAGCACCTCCTTCGACGAAGCGCAGCAGCGCGGCCTGCTGGACCGCTATGCAGGCCTCTCGACCGAGGCGGTCGCGGGGGCGTACAAGGCCTGGCGCGGGCTGCAGGCGCGTTTGCGCTCGCTCGAGCAGGAGGAGCAGGACCGCCTGCGGGCGCTCGACCTCTGGACTTTTCAGCAGAAGGATATCTCGTCCGTCGCACCGCAGGAGGAAGAAGACGCGAAGCTGGAGGCAGAACGGCGGGTGCTCGCGAACTCGGAAAAGCTGCTGACCGCCGCCGTCGGCGCGCATGAGCTGTTGTACGAGGGGTCCGGCTCGGCTGAAACCGTGCTGGCCGCTGCGCTGAAGCATGTGGAAGAGCTGGCGCGCTACGACGACCGCTTTCGGGAGCGGGTGTCGCAGCTGCTGGAAGCGCGCGCGGCGGTCGAGGATGTGGCGGCGGCCTCGCGCGACTACGCTGAGGGCATCCAGAGCTCGCCCGATCGTTTGGAGGAGATTGAGGACCGCCTGGCGGCGCTGGACCGGCTGAAGCGCAAGTACGGCGCAACACTCGCCGAGGTGCTGCGGTACGAGGCCGAGGTCGCGGGCAAGATCGCCGAAATCGAAAATCGAGACGAGATTGCGGCCAAGCTGCGCGTCGAGCTCGCCGAGGCCGAAAAGCAATACACGGCGGCGGCGGCGGCGCTCTCGGTGGATCGAAAAGCAGCCGGGCTCAAGCTTGGCAAGCTGGCCGAGGTGCAGATCAACGATCTGGCGATGCGGGTGCGCTTTGAGGTGAACGTGGTGCCGCGCGAGGAGCCCGCCGGCTGGACCGCACACGGCTGGGATACCGTTGAGTGCCGCATTGCAACCAACGCCGGCGAGCCGCTCAAGCCGCTGGACGAGGTGGCCTCCGGCGGCGAAATGTCGCGGGTGCTGCTGGCGTTGAAGGTGTCGGTAGAGGAAGGCGCTAACGCACGTGGCCGGCGCAAGACGCCGGTTCCGCGGACGCTGGTCTTCGACGAGATTGACATCGGCATCGGGGGCCGCGCGGCCGAAGCGGTCGGGCAGAAGCTGAAGGCGCTGTCGCGCTCGCAGCAGGTGCTGTGCGTAACCCACCTGCCGCAGATCGCCGCGTTCGCGGACCAGCATTTTTTGATTGAGAAACGCGAAAAGCAGGCGCGCACTGCTACCAGCGTGCGCCTGCTCGCGCCGGGCGATAGGACGGAAGAGCTGGCGCGGATGATCTCCGGCGCGACGGTGACCGAGACCAGCCGCAAGCACGCGGAGCAGATGCTGGCGTCGAGCCGGTGATTTACCGCTCAGTCTTACATCAGTTCTCCGTGGAAGGCCAGCGTGGTTTCTCCACTGGCCAGATCAAGATTCTGCCTGCTTCAACCGAGATGACCTTAGGGCTGTGACCTTCTTGTCTATGTGTCAGAGACCATTGAGGATCGTCCACCGCGGTCATTAGGGAAGGGATATGTAACCCGTTTGAAAATCCTATGTCTAGTTCGGGCAATCTTCCGAATAAGTCCAAGGTGACAACGTTTGCTCTGATCAGTCGAGAAAACACGCGAGGCCAACGGCTCTCATTGCTCCAACTGCCGCACCAGATTCGACGCTTTCCCTCGATGCGCCAGCTCCACTCGATGCATAAACCCCTTTCTCCGAGCGGATGGCACGGACTGCCGTCTTTCTTAGAGCCAGCTGGACTCAGCTTTCCAAACTCAAGGAAAACTGCGGAGCCATAACCTCGCCAGATGTGGCTGACATCAAGCCCAATGATCGTCCGGGTCAAAGTCCTGAAATCAGCTCCTACCATCGATTCGTCACTTAAACTATGGCCTGCGTCTATCCAGTCGAGCGAACAAAGCTGAGACATCGAGGAAAACTGGGCTGCCGCTCACCGCGAATCGCGTCGTCTCGGTCCAGGTTTCCTTTGAACACACCTGCGCCGTCCGTGTCTCAGGGTCAATCAGCCAGATATTCTCTATGCCCATTTGCTGGTACTCGCGCGCACGACGCCGCGTCTCAATGTACGTATCGCGAGGAGAAAGCACCTCGATGACGATCAACGGTGCTTCTGTGATCGTGCCGCCCTCCGGTTCAGCTTTCACAACAACAACGTCGGGTAGCCGATAAATCGAAGGCGAGATGCGGGTGCGCACCTCAACAGCGACCATGACGCCCCACTCATCCTCGTGCTGATCAAACCATGAGCCGATGAACGTCTGCAGACGGCCGTGTTTCCATGCGACCACCGGGTCCTCCTCCAACGCGCTGTTCTTCGGCCGGAGTTCGCCGTCGATGTACTCGACATCCGGCCGGTAGACAGTCCTGAGATATTCCTCTACGGAGACCTGGATCGAAGCCGCCATGGCACCCTCGCAATCCTGCGTGCGCGAGAAGTATAACTCCCCGGCGAAGTGACATTGCACCCCGACTAGTGCAGTTTCTCTGTGATCCCGTAGCCAGCGCGATATACTCCAGAGGTGACTACGACCGTTCAGATCCGCCTCGACCCCGTCCGCACCCCGGGCACCAAGCGCATTCTCCTGCTCAAGCCGCGCGGCTTTTGCGCGGGCGTCGTCCGCGCCATCGACATCGTCAACATCGCGCTCGAAACCTTTGGGGCGCCGATCTATGTCCGTAAGGAGATCGTGCACAACAGCTTCGTCGTCAACGAGCTTGCCGAGAAGGGCGCGATCTTTGTTGAAGATATCTCCGAGGTGCCCGAGGGCGCGCGCGTCATCTACTCGGCCCACGGTGTGTCGCCCGCGGTGCGCGACGACTCAAAGCAGCGCCGGCTGCGCGTCATCGACGCGACCTGCCCGCTGGTGACCAAGGTCCACGTCGAGGCCATCAAGTTCGCCAAGCAGGGCTACTCGCTGGTGCTGATCGGGCACCGCGACCACGACGAGATCGAAGGCACGCTCGGCGAAGCGCCCGACGTAACGCAGGTGGTTTCGACTGTCGAGGAAGTACAGGCGCTCGAGGTGCCGAACCCGGAGCGTGTCGCCTACCTGACGCAGACCACGCTCTCGCTCGATGAGGCGCGCGACATCATCCAGGCGCTCAAGGAGAAGTTCCCCGCGATCGCCGGGCCGCACTCGCAGGACATCTGCTACGCGACGGAAAATCGCCAGGTCGCGGTGAAGAACGTTGCGCACCAGGCCGATCTCGTGTTGGTAGTCGGCTCAACCAACTCGTCCAACTCGAACCGGCTGGTCGAGGTGTCGCAAAATCTGAGCACGAAGAGCTACCTGATTGACAAGGCCGAGGATATTCGCCCGGAGTGGCTGGAGGGCGTGGCAACGGTTGCGGTGACCGCCGGCGCATCGGCGCCGGAGGTGCTGGTGCAGGGCGTCATCACGTTCCTCTCGAGCCTTGGCTACGGCGATGCCGAGGAAGTCGAGGTCATGCCCGAGAACGTGCGGTTCGGCCTGCCGCCGGAGATTGCGCAGGCTGCCCTGCAGAACAGCCTGTCGTAAACCCGCTGTCTTAGCCCTTAGACGCCAGTCTGATAAGGGCGAGCAAAGCAGGAACCGCAGGCGGCCGGGCAGCGCACTTTCAACCGGTGTTGCCTGAATCAAGGCGCGGCCCGTATGAATCAGAGAGAGCGGATGGATATAGCAAGGCAGCGAGAGCAATCCGGAGAGGGCGGCGCCAAGCTCAAGTTCGGCCGGCTTGACGTTGCGCTTGAACAGGTCCGCGGTGCGATTGGCCGCGCCCGCGATCTGCTGTTTGCCAAGCAGCATCCCGAGGGCTTTTGGTGTGGCGAGTTGGAAGCCGATCCGATGCTTGAGGCCGACTACATCTTCGGCCATATCCTGCTCGGCACCGGGGAGCCAGGGAGGCTTCAGCGCGCGCTTACCGAGATGCTTCGCTACCAAAATGAGGACGGCGGCTGGTCCATCTATCCAGGCGGCCCGTCGAATATCTCGCTTTCGGTCAAGTGCTACTTCGCATGCAAACTGATGGGCTGGACTGGGAGTGAACGGCAGCTGACGCAAGCCCGCACGTGGATCCTTGCGAACGGCGGCGTGGTGGAGTGCAATACCTTCACCAAAATCTATCTGTGCTTCATGGGTCAGTACGACTACGACGCGGTGCCTGCTGTCCCGCCCGAGATTGTGCTGTTTCCGAACTGGTTTTACTTCAACATCTACGAGATCAGCTCGTGGTCGCGCGCGATCCTGGTTCCCCTGTCAATTGCCTACGCGAAAAAGCCGTTCAAGAAGATTGCTCCCGAGCAGGGCATCGAGGAGCTATTTGTCGGCGGCCGCGAGCAGAGCATGCTGCACCTGCGCTGGGACCGGAAGAAGCCTGTTTGCTGGCGGAACGTGTTTTTGCTGTGCGACCGCATGTTTCACTGGGCCGAGCGTGTTCACATTCGCCCGCTTCGGAAGATCGCCCTCAAGAGAGCCGAGCAATGGATGCTGGCGCGTCTCGAGATGTCAGACGGCCTCGGCGCTATTTACCCAGCCATGCTCAACGCGATCATTGCGCTGCGCTGGCTGGGCTACTCGCTCGACGACCCGCAGATGATTCGCGCGCTCGACGAGTTTGAGAAGCTGGGCATCGACGAGCCGCACGGGACAGAAAACTACCCGGAGCCGACTTTTCGCATGCAGCCCTGCATGTCGCCCGTGTGGGACACCGCGCAGGCCGTATTCGTGCTGGGTGAGGCCGGGGTCGACCGGCATGACCCGCGCATGCTCAAAGCCGTTGACTGGATGCTCTCAAAGGAAGTGCGCCACAAGGGCGACTGGGCGCAGAAGGTGCGCAAGGCCGAGCCGGGCGGCTGGTATTTCGAGTTCAACAACGAGTGGTACCCGGATGTCGACGACACCGCGCAGGTGCTGCTCGCGCTCAACAAGGTAGACAACCCGCGCGAGCGCTATCAGTACGACGTGAGCCGGCGCGCGCTGGACTGGATCTTCGCCATGCAGTGCCGCAACGGCGGCTGGGCGTCGTTCGACAAAGACAATACCAAGATGATTTTCCAGTACATACCGTTCGCCGACCATAATGCGATGCTCGATCCGCCGACGGTCGACATTACGGGGCGCGTGCTGGAAACCTTGTCGATCTACGGCTACACGCGCGCCGACAAGCGTGTCGAGCGTGCCATCCGCTTCATCTTCGAGGAGCAGGAAGCGGACGGCTCCTGGTTCGGCCGCTGGGGCGTGAATTACTTATACGGTACGTTTCTGGTACTGCGCGGCCTGGAGGCGATCGGCATATGGAACCATGAGCCCGAGATCCAGCAGGCGGCCGAGTGGATCCGCACGGTGCAGAACGCAGACGGCGGCTGGGGCGAGAGCTGCCTGAGTTACGACGAGCCGAACCAGCGCGGAATCGGGCCCAGTACACCCTCGCAAACCGCGTGGGCGGTGCTTGGTTTGCTGTCCGCGGGCGACAAGCGGTCAGACTCTGTCGCCAAAGGCGTGCGCTGGCTGCTGGAGCGCCAGGCACGGGATGGCGGGTGGGACGAGTCAATGGGGGACGGGCAGACCAGGCAGGCCATCTACACCGGTACGGGCTTTCCGCGGGTGTTCTATCTTGCGTACCATCTGTACCGGGACTATTTTCCGCTGCTCGCGTTGACGACGTATCAGCGCGCGATGGAGCGCGGGGACGCATAGCAGCTTGGCGAGGGGGCAGCATGTCGATTGTCGCTGATCTGAGGGAAGTCCTTCGGGATGTCGTAGCCCCTGATCTGAAAGCGGTCGTGCGCGGTCTGGCGGATCTCACACAGGAGGTGCGCAGCAGCAATGCCCTACTTCGTGAAGAGATGCAGCGGATGAATGTCTCACTCCGTCACGAAATCGGCGCCTCGGAGAAACACACCTCAGAACGTATTGAGCAATCTGAGAAACGCACCGGAGAACGTATCGACCGCGTGTACGACGCGATTAAGATCGCAGATCTTACCCGACGGAATGAAGATCTTCTTCGCGAGAACCAGCAGTTAAAAAATCCGCAAACCGAGCAGCAACACTAAACGAGGGCTTTCACCGATGGCAGTACCCGTATCCCAGGCCTGGACCGTGGCCACCTACATCCTGAAGCAGAAGTGGTCCGGGCGGAAGCGTTTCCCGCTGGTCACCATGCTCGAGCCCTTGTTCCGCTGCAACCTGGCGTGCGCGGGCTGCGGCAAAATCCAGTACCCGGCGCACATCCTCAAGCAGGAGCTGTCGCCGGAGGAGTGCTTCCGCGCGGTTGAGGAAGCAGGCACGCCGATGGTGTCAATCCCGGGCGGCGAGCCGCTGCTGCACCCGCAGATCGACCAGATTGTCGCGGGGCTGGTCGCGCGCAAGAAGTACGTGTACATGTGCACCAACGCGCTGCTGCTCAAGGAGAAGCTGCACCTCTTCAAGCCGAGCAAGTACCTGTCGTTTTCGGTCCACCTCGATGGGCAAAAGGAGCACCATGACTTCTCCGTCTGCCGCGAGGGTGGCTACGAGATCGCCATTGACGGCATCCGCGCGGCGGTCGCGGCCGGCTTCCGCGTCACGACCAACACCACGCTCTTCGACGGTGCTGACCCGAACTCGGTCCGCGCGTTCTTCGATGACCTGATGGAGGTTGGCGTGGAAGGCATGATGGTCGCGCCGGGCTACACGTACGAAAAGGCGCCCGACCAGAAGCACTTTCTGGGCCGTGCCCGCTCACGCCGTCTGTTCCGCTCCATCCTGTCGAACCGTAAAAAGACCTGGAAGTTTAACGCGTCGCCCATGTATATGGAGTTTCTGATGGGCAAGCGCGAGTTCACCTGCACGCCGTGGGGCATGCCTGCCTACTCGGTCTTCGGCTGGCAAAAGCCCTGCTACCTCCTGCAGGACGGCTACGCCGACACCTTCCAGGAGCTGATCGAGACGACCGACTGGGCGAACTACGGGACGGAAAGCGGCAACCCGAAGTGCTCCAACTGCATGGTGCACTCGGGCTACGAGGCGTCAGGAGCGTACTACACGTTCTCGTCGTGGCGCGGCTTTGCCGAGACCGCGATGGCCACGCTGTTCAGCAAGTATGAGGACCGCGGCGCGCTCGACTTGCTGAACGAGCCGAAGGAGCATCTTCACGGCCCGCTGGTGCAGATCACTCACCCGGTGGAGACCCGCCTAGCCGCTGAGCAGGAGACCGTAGGACGATGAAACCGGAAGAGGTTCCAAACTTTGGCACCGGCATTGCCGACGAACCAGCAACCGGCGCGGAAGAGATCAGCGGCAAAGGCATGGATGCCCACGTGGACCCGGATCAGCTGGAGATCGCAGCCGGACGGGAGCGCGAACAGCTGGAAGGCTGGATTCCGGAGCTGGCTACTGACGAGGAAAAGCGGACCGCCTTTGAAAAAGCCTTTGACTACCGCGGCGACGTCACACTCACGCTCCAGAATGGTCAGATCATCAACGGTTACATATTTGACCGGCGGCTTGGTGCCACGCTTGCGGACTCGATTGTGCGTGTCATTCCGGCAACAGCCCGGACCAAGGTGGCTGTGAGCTATAGCGAGATCGCTGCGCTTCAGTTCACCGGACGCGACACCGCCGCGGGCAAGAGTTTCGAAGCATGGGTGAAGAAGTACAACGAGAAAAAGGCAGCAGGCGAGCAGAATATCGCGATCGCCCCGGAAGCTCTCGAGTAACCCCCCTCGCGCCGCTGCTTTCAGCGGCGGACATGCGATGCTTTCTGAGTGCATCGCAGACGCTTTTTGATTGGACTAGCCGCCGGCGCCGCCGCTCTTCGCGCGCCTTTTCTCTTCTCCGCGCAAGAACCGCTTTCTACCCTGGAGAGCCGCCATGGCGGGCGACTCGGCGTTTTCGCCCTGGATAGTCAAACAGGCCGTCAACTCGCGTATCGCGCAGACGAGCGTTTTCTCATGTGCAGCATGTTCAAGCTGCCATTGGCCGCCGCGGTTCTGGCGCGCGTCGATGCCGGGCAGCTCAGGCTCACGGACTGCGTTGCATACTCCGCCAGGGATCTTCCAGGCTACGCACCCGTAACGCAAGCGCATGTGCGGCAGGGCTCGCTCTCCATCAGCGAATTGTGCGCCGCTGCTGTTGAGATGAGCGACAACGGAGCCGCCAACCTCCTGCTTGCAAAGCTTGGCGGCCCGGCCGCCGTAACCGGCTTTGCGCGTGCAAACGGCGATCCGGTCACGCGCTTCGACCGCACAGAACTGTCCCTGAACGATCCCTCCGGTGAGATGGATACAACAACTCCACGAGCCTTTGTTGGCCTGGTGCAGACGATGGTGCTAGGCGGCGCGCTGCGGCCCGAGTCGCGCATGCTGCTGCGTGACTGGATGATTGCGTGCGAGACCGGTAAACGGCGTTTACGGGCGGGCCTGCCGCAGGGCTGGCTCGCGGGGGACAAGACCGGGACGGCAGGGCCGGAAACCAACGACACCGCCGTGATCTGGCCACCCTCCCGCTCGCCCGTTCTGGTGTCTGCTTTGTACGAGGCCGCCAAGGCCACCGACGAGGAGCGGGAGGAGGTTTTGCGTGAAGTCGGCGCGATGATCACGGGCTGGGTGGGTGCTGACCCCGTCCGCAAGGGTGTCTCGCCGGCTTAAGCGCCTGGTGCTTTGGCCGCAAGGATGGCCGGCTTGTCAATGGATGGTGGGGTCGCAAACAGCTCGTCCGCGCGCGCCATCAGCGCTTTTGCGATGTCGCCGGACAGGTGCGCCTCGCGCGCCTTGTCATCGGCAAAGGTGTCGAAGATGCCGTACTTTGACGGCCCGATCTTGAGCGCGTACCAGGTGGTGGTGCCGGCTTCGGCCTGCGCCATGGGCAGTGCCGACTTCAGGAACTCCTCCACCTCGGCTTCCTTGCCCGGCTTTGCTTCCATGTATGCCCAAATCGCGAGTGTGTCCATGTGTGCCTCCACGCTCTTCAGATGCCTCTGGGCCGCTCCGTACAATGGGGAAGACGATGAAAGTCTTTCTCACAGGCGCGACCGGGTTTCTTGGAGCCCATGTCGCCTGCGCGCTCCAGGCGCAGGGGGCCTCGCTGCGGGTGCTGGTGCGCCCCACAAGCGATCTGCGGAACCTGCAAGGGCTGCGCGAGTGTGAACAGGTCATCGGCGACCTGCGCACGCCGGAAGCGTTGCGCCCGGCCCTGCGCGGCTGCGATGCGCTGATGCACGTTGCGGCCGACTATCGCCTATGGGTGCGCGACCCTGCCGAGATGTACCGCAGCAATGTGGAAGGCACGCGGGCGCTGCTCCGGCTCGCGCGGGAAGAAGGTGTACCGCGCGCCGTCTACACCTCCAGCGTGGCCACCATGGGCTTTGCAAGCGATGGCAGCATCGTTGACGAAAGCACGCCGGTGTCGCTCGAAGCCATGGTCGGGCATTACAAGCGGTCCAAGTTTATGGCCGAGCAGGTGGCGCTTGACGCGGCACGTGCCGGGCAGCATGTCATCACTCTGAACCCGACGACGCCGATCGGTTCGATGGACATCAAGCCGACGCCCACCGGCCGCATCGTCGTCGACTTCCTCAACGGCAACTTCCCGGCATACATGGACACCGGCCTCAACCTGGTTGATGTGGCTGAAGTCGCACGCACGCACGCGGCGGCGCTTGAGCACGGGCGGCCGGGCGAGCGCTACATCCTGGGCGGCGAAAACCTCACCCTCAAGCAGATTTTGGACAAGATGTCGGCGATCACAGGGCTGCCCTCGCCCACGTTCCGCGTGCCGAATGGTGTCGCCATGGTGTTTGCGTTTTTCGATGAGTGGATTACGGGTCATTTGCGCGGTAGGGAACCGCGGGCGACCGTGGAAGCCGTGCGCATGGGCCGCAAGAAGATGTTCGCGTCCTCGGCGAAAGCGGAACGGGAGCTCGGCTTCCGCGTCGTCCCGGTGTATTCAGCGCTGCGTTCAGCGATCGACTGGTTCTCCGCGAATGGCTACGTCACGGCAAGCTCCGGCAAGGGCCGCGCTTTATGAAGTCGATCGGCGTCGTCGCGGCCTTGCCTGCCGAGCTTGCGCCGCTGCAGAAGCGTCTCGGCCTGGTTCGCAACGGCGACGTGCTGCAGGGTACGTTCACCGCTGCAGATGGAATGGAAGTCCGGCTGCTGGCGGCAAGCGCGGGCATGGGCGCTGCGGCAGCGACGCGGGCTTTCTCGCAGCTGCTGGCCGTCGTGCAGGCGTCTGGAGAGCAGCTGGATACAGTGGTTTCCTACGGCTGGGCCGGCGCCATCTCCTGCGGAGTCAAGCCTCCGGATGTGTACCCGGTTGCGGAGGTCATCGACGCGCGCACCGGCGAGCGCTTTTTCACGGAGGAGGCGTCCCCGTCCGGCGGCACACCCCTGCGTCTGGTGACGCTGGACCATGTGGCCCGGCCCAACGAGAAGCGGCCGCTCGCCGAGCGCTACCGGGCGGTTCTGGTGGATATGGAAGCAGCGACTGTAGCGCGCCTGGCGCGGGCGCATAGCATTCAATTTCGCTGCATCAAAGGCATCTCAGACGGCTACACAGACCAACTCCCTGATTTCAATCGCTTTCTGGACAGGGGCGGCCAGCTGCGCATGGCTGCCTTTATCGCGTCTGCGCTGGTAGCTCCCAGGTACTGGCCGGCCTTGGCGCGTATGGGCACAAACAGCAGGGCAGCAGCCCTCGCACTCGCTGCGCAGCTTCCTGCATGGCTTGCACGTCCAGAATTGGTATCCTGATACGGTATGGCGGCTGTCCTCGAGAAGCAAACGACGCAGTTCCACATTCCCGCGGTGATGCAGGCAGCGGTGTATCGCGGCGTTCGCGACGTCCGCGTTGAAGAAGTGCCTGTGCCCGTGATTGCTGAGGGCGAAGTGCTGCTGCGCGTCGAAGCCTGCGGCATCTGCGGAACCGACCTGAAGAAGATACACACGGGGTCGCACTCGGCGCCTCGCGTGTTCGGCCACGAGACGGCAGGCACGGTCGTCGCGGTCGGCAGTGGCGTCACAGGCTTTGTGCCGGGCGACCGCGCCATGGTCTTCCACCATATTCCGTGCGGCCGCTGCTTCTACTGCCGCAAAAAGACCTTTGCGCAATGCCCCGTGTACAAGCAAGTCGGCGTCACGGCGGCGTATGAGCCCTCCGGCGGCGGCTTTGCCGAGTACGTGCGCGTGATGGACTGGATCGTGGAGCGCGGGCTGGTGCGTATTCCCGACGATGTCCCTACCGAGCAGGCTGCATTTATCGAACCGGTGAATACCTGCCTGAAGGCGATCAAGAATCTCGCGCTTGAGCAGGACGACACCGTGCTGGTGATTGGCCAGGGGCCGATCGGCATCATCCTGGCGGCGCTCGCGGCGCGCTCGGGTGCCAAGGTGCTGACCTCGGACCTGTACCCGGAGCGCCACGCTGTCGCGGCCGGCTTCGGCCTGCACCACGCTATCGACGCCGCGCAGGAAGATGTCGTCGCGCGCACGCGCTCTGAAACGGAAGGCCGCGGTGCCGACGCGGTAATCGTAGCAGTCGCGGGCGACCCGCTGATCCGCGTGGCGATGGACGCGGCCCGCCCCGGCGGCCGGGTTCTGCTGTTCGCGCAGACCCAGCACGGGGAAGCGCCGATCGATCCGGCAGCGGTCTGCATGGATGAAAAAGCGCTGCTCGGCTCCTACAGTGCGTCGGTCGAGATCCAGGACGAAGGCGCGGCGCTGGTGTTTGACGGCTACCGCAATGGCTTTGATCTGACGCGGCTGATCTCGCACCGGTACGCGCTCGACGAGGCCGTGGAGGCGATCGAAACCGCATCGCATCCTACGGCACGGTCTATGAAGATTTTCTTTACGCCGCACGGCACTCCGTCCGAACGATCGCAGGTGCGCTTATGAGCGCCGGGCTGATGCAGGCCGCTGTCCTATACGGCCGCGAAGACCTGCGTCTGGAGGCGCTGCCGCGGCCTCGCGCCGCTGTCGGCGAGCTGGTGCTGCGTGTGGGCGCCGCGCTTACCTGCGGCACCGATTTGAAGGTGTTTCGACGGGGCTACCATGCGCGCATGCTCACGCCGCCTGTGCCCTTCGGGCACGAGATCGCAGGCGTCGTGGAAGAAGCAGGGAAGGGCTCCGCGTTTGAGCCCGGCGAGCGCGTGGTCGCACTCAACTCCGCCCCGTGCGGCGCCTGCTTTTTCTGCCGCGCCGGCCAGGCCAACCTGTGCGACGACCTGCTCTTCAACAACGGCGCGTACGCCGAGTACCTGCGGGTGCCCGCGCGCATCGCCGCCAAGAACACGCTGCGCGTGCCGGACCACATACCGCTCGAACACGCCGCGCTGGCGGAGCCGCTGGCCTGCGTCATGCTCGGTATGGAAGAAGCCAACGTGCGCGCCGGCGACACCATGGCTGTCATCGGCGCCGGGCCGATCGGCCTCCTGTTTGTACATGCGGCAGCGCTGTCCGGCGTGCGCGTTATTGCCGTTGCCAAGCACCCGGAGCAGGCAGCGGCCGCCCGCGCACTTGGGGCTGAACATGTGCTGCTGCTTGCCAGCAATGGCGAAAGCCCTGTGGCCGCGGTACGCGCGCGAACCGAGGAAGGCCGCGGCGTCGATGTTGCCATTGAAGCTGTGGCCAGCCCGACAACGTGGGGCTGGGCAGTCGACATGGCGCGCAAAGGCGGAGCCGTCAATTTTTTCGGCGGACCCCCGTCCGGAACCCGCGTCTCGCTCGACACCAACCAGCTGCACTACAGCGGGCTGCTGCTGCGGGCCAGCTTCCACCACACGCCGCATACCGTACGCCGCGCCTTTGCGCTGCTCACCAGCGGGCGCTTCCAGGCGGAGCGCTTTCTTACCGGCCGCGTCGGGCTTGCCGACGTGGTGGAGTTGTACCACGCGCTCGCCGGGCGGTCAGCCCAGGCGCCGGGTCAGCTACAGGCAAACGGCCCGCAGCGGGGTCACAGGATCAACGCGGACCTGAAGCGCGAGCCCGCGCTGGGCATCAAGACGGTTATTCTTCCTTAAGCTATGGCGACTCTCTCGTTAGACCACGATCGCGCGCTGCTGCTTGCCCAGGGATGGGCGAAGCTGCCCGCGCTGTATCGTCCTCCGGAGAAGACGCCAACGCTCGACGAAGCACAGCGCTGGTGCCGGCACCTGACTGAAACGCACTACGAAAACTTCCATGTCGCCAGCTGGTTTTTACCGGAGCGGCTGCGCACCCACTTTTATGCCATCTACGCCTACTGCCGCGTTTCCGATGACCTGGGCGATGAGGTGGGCAATTCCTCGCAATCTTCCGCGCTGCTGGACTGGTGGGAGGAGCAGCTGACTGCCTGCTTCCATGGCGAGGCAGTGCACCCGGTGTTTGTGGCGCTTGCGCCAACCATCCAGGCATGCAAAATCCCGATGGAGCCATTTACGGACCTGCTGACCGCGTTTCGTCAGGACCAGGCCATTACCCGCTTTGCGACCATCGAGGACATCCTCGACTACTGCCGTAAATCCGCAAACCCCGTGGGCCGCCTGGTGCTGTACATCGCGGGCTACTCGGATGCGGAGCGCTTTCGTCTGTCGGATCACACCTGCACGGCGCTGCAGCTGGCGAACTTCTGGCAGGACGTCCGCGTGGACCACGCCAAGGGACGCATCTACCTGCCGCAGGCCGACATGGCGCGCTTCAAGGTGACAGAAGCGGCGCTGGCGGAAGGCATCGCTGAGGGTCGCGCGAGCGAAGCCGTCCGGGAGCTCCTGCGCTACGAGGTGGGCTACACGCGGGTGATGTTCCGGAGCGGTCTGCCGCTGATCGGCATGGTCGACCGGGACCTCGCCGTTGATCTGGACCTGTTTTCCCGTGGCGGCCTTGAAATCCTCCGCGCTATCGAAGCGCAGCAATTTGACGTACTGCGTGCTCGGCCTTCCCTTTCGAAGGGGCGCAAAGCCGCGCTGCTGCTTCGTGCCGTTGCAGGGAAATACCTGCGGTTACCGGGCCGCCTCGCGTGACCACCCGCCAAGCCTACGCGGCCTGCCGCGGTATCGCCCGCCGCGAGGCCAAGAACTTCTACTTCGCTTTCCTCGCGCTGCCCCGGCACAAACGCAACGCTATTTGCGCTGTGTATGCCTTTATGCGCCGTGCCGATGACCTTGCCGACGACGAAACACTGCCCAAAGCGGAACGCCGCACCCTGATGACGGAGTGGCGTGCGGCCTGGCATCGCGCTGCCGCTGAGGGCGGCTCGGGCGACCCGGTCTTTGTCGCCTTGAACGATGCCCGTTTGCGCTTCCGCATCCCGCTCGCATTGCTCGACCAGCTCGTGGATGGAACGGCGATGGACCTGGAGCAGGCTGCCGGCGAACGCGACACCGGAGCGCTCGAGGTGTACGACGATTACGAGGCGCTGCGCCGCTACTGCTACCTTGTGGCCTCGGTCGTCGGCCTGGTGTGCATCCGCATCTTCGGCTATCGCTCGGTCGAGGCGGAAACGCTCGCTGAGGATCTCGGCATCGCCTTCCAGCTCACCAATATTTTGCGCGATGTGCGCGAGGATGCCGAGCGCGGCCGCGTGTACCTGCCGGCGGACGAGCTCGCCCGCCACGGGCTTACCCCGGCGTCGCTCGCAGCCGCGGCGCAGTCTGGCCGCCCTCCCGAGGCCGCCGTATGCGACATGCTGGCTGAGCAGGCAGCCCGGGCGGAGCAGCTGTACAGCTCCGGCACGCGCCTGCTGCCGCTTATCAGCCCGGACAGCCGGCCTGCTTTGTGGGTGCTGACGACCATCTACCATCGCCTCCTGGAGCAGGTGCGGCGCGGCGGGTATGACGTGTTCTCCCGCAGGCGCGCCGTGCCGACGAGCGAAAAGCTGGCGCTGCTGGCCCGTGGGATCGCGCGTACCGGCCTGGCGCGCCTCCAACGGGTTCCCAGGCCTGCAGCGCGCGTGCACCAGGGCTTGCCGGCCGGTCGTAAAGCGGCTGGCCGTAACGTAGCGATCGTCGGCGCCGGCGTGTCGGGCCTCGCAGCCGCCTGCGCTCTGGCCGACGCAGGCTATCGGGTCACCGTCTTTGAGCGGCGGCCCTACGTCGGCGGGCGCGCGTCCTCGTACCTGCACCCGGGCTCGGGTGAAACCATCGACAACTGCCAGCACATCCTGCTGGGCTGCTGCACCAACCTGCGCAGCCTGCTCCAGCGCGTTGGCCGGCAGGATGCGATTGCCTGGACGCGCGAGATTACCTACATCGAGCCCGGCGGACGGCGCAGCGTTGTGCGGCCGTCTGGCCTGCCGGCGCCGCTCGGGACGGCACCGTCATTCCTGAACGCTCGCTGCTTTTCGCTCGCCGACAAGCGGGCCATTGCGCGCGGGTTGCGCCAGTTTTTCCCGGGCTACCCGCAGGACGTGCCGGGCGGCGAGACGTTTCTTAACTGGGCGCGACGGCACGGACAGACGCCGGGTGCTTTGAAGCGGTTCTGGGAGCCGATCCTGCAGTCCGCGCTGAACGACGACCTCGACAAGATTTCCGTGCATTACGCGGGCAAGGTACTGCGCGACTCGTTCCTTAGCTCGGCCGATGCCGGCGCGATCGGTGTACCGCTGCTGCCGCTCTCCGAAATGTACAGCGGTGCCGCGCGCTACCTTGAGGCGCGCGGCGGCACGGTGCACCTACGCACCCCCGTGGACGCGGTGACGCCGAGCGCCGAAGGCTGGCAGCTGGCCGTAGGCGGCGTCGAAGCGCGGACAGAACAGTTTGACGACGTCGTGCTCGCGCTGCCGTTTGAAGCCGCAGCGCGCGTGGTATCGACGCTGCCGGGCGATCCTGGGCAGGCGGCGCTCGCGCAAACGCTTACGCAGTT
This sequence comes from uncultured Acidobacteriaceae bacterium, assembly GCA_964249695.1. Taxonomy (GTDB): domain Bacteria; phylum Acidobacteriota; class Terriglobia; order Terriglobales; family Acidobacteriaceae; genus EB88. Next base: position 8,415 of record CAXUDF010000024.1, on the reverse strand, counting down.
CTCGCACTCACCGCTGGCCGGTGTGCACCTCTGGTTCGATCGTGAGATCACAGAGCTGCCGCACGCCGTGCTTCTCGACACGACGATCCAGTGGATGTACCAGCGCGAGAAGCTGGGCGGCCCGCAGCAGGCGAACGGCGGCAGCCACATTGAGCTTGTCATCAGCGTGGCCCGCGATGTTGTGCCGATGTCGCAAAGCGAGATCGTGGAGCTCGCCGTTCGCGAGCTGGCCCTGTTCTTTCCAGCCGTCAAGCAGGCAACGCTGTGCAAGTCCGTCGTCACCAAGGAAGTCCGCGCGACCTTTACGGTGCCGCCCGGCATCGACGCGCACCGGCCCGCGGCCCGCACCGCCTGGCCCGGGTTGTACCTGGCCGGCGACTGGACCGACACTGGCTGGCCAGCCACCATGGAAGGTGCGGCGCGCTCGGGTTTTCTCGCTGCAGAAGCAGTGACCGGGGGCAAGGACCGCTTCCTGGTAGACGACCTGCCGGCACGGGGCCTGATGCGTCTCTTCGGCTGACCGGGCGCGGCTCCCACCCCGCCGACAACCTGTTGCCACAGACCGCTGCAGGCATGCATACGCGCCGGCCCGCTCTACACTACGTTCGATCAGCTCCCGCATCGAAACCCTTACAGGAGGCCTCGCTTGCCCTACACGCCTACGTCGACGCAGTTGATAGAGAAGCACGGCATTATCGGCAACATGCGCACGGCCGCCATCATCACCGTAGAAGGTACGATCGACTTCTTCTGCTTCCCGGCGTTCGATTCGCCGTCCGTCTTTGCTGCGCTGCTTGACTCCGAAAAAGGCGGGTTGTTCTCCATTCAGCCCGACATCGAGGGTGTGCGCTGCAAGCAGATGTACCTGCCCGATACCAATATCCTGCTGACTCGCTTCCTGTCGGACACGGGCGTGGCCGAGCTCACGGACTTTATGCCGATCGACGACACCATGAAGCCGACCGCCTATGCAAACCAGATCATCCGCATGGTGCGCGTCGTGAAAGGGACGATCCGCTTCACCATGCGCTGCGCGCCGCGCTTTGACTACGCGCGTGGCCGGCACTCGGTGTGCAAAGAGGGCGACAGCATCTGCTTCTATCCTGAAGGCGGCGAGATGCAGAACCTTGCCCTGCACGGGACGGTGCCGATGGACGTGGACGGGCCGGACGCCGTAGCGGAGTTCACCTTGAGTCACGGCGAAAGCGCCTCCTTTGCCCTGGGGCAGGTGAAGCGCGAGGAGACCGGGCCGCAGGCGATCCTCGACTCTGGCAGGATGCAGGAGAGGTTCGACCAGACTGTGCAGTACTGGCGCGAGTGGGTCGGCAAGTCTATGTACAAGGGCCGCTGGCGTGAGGTGGTCAACCGTTCTGCACTCGTGCTCAAGCTGCTTTCCTCGCAGGAGCACGGCGCGACCATTGCGGCGGCAACTTTTGGCCTGCCGGAAAGCCTGGGCGGGAGCCGCAACTGGGACTACCGCTACTCCTGGCTGCGGGATTCGTCATTTGTGCTGTACGCGCTGGTGCGGCTTGGCTTATCGAGCGAAGTGCGCGCTTTCGCAGACTGGATGCGCAAACGGGTGACGGAAGGGCTGAGCACCGACAGTCCCGACGGGCCGCTCCGCATCATGTACCGCATCGACGGCTCGACAAACCTTGAGGAAGAGACGCTCGACCACCTGGCCGGCTACAAGGACTCCCGCCCGGTCCGCATCGGCAATGGAGCCAATCAGCAGCTGCAGCTCGATATCTACGGGGAGCTGATGGACGCCTTCTATCTGTCGAATAAGTACTCCGATGGTGTGTCAAAGGACGGCTGGCGCCGTGCCATGAAGATCATAGAGTGGCTGGGGCAGAACTGGAATCGGCCGGACGAGGGCATCTGGGAGGTGCGCAGCGGACGCAAAAACCTGCTGCACTCGCGCCTGATGTGCTGGGTGGCCTTTGACCGCGTGATTCGGCTGGCCGGCAAGCGGTCGCTCGAGGCGCCGCTCGCGGAGTGGTACGAAACCCGCAGGCAGATCAACGAAGATATCCTGAACAACTTCTGGGATGAGGAGCTGCAGTCGTTTGTGCAGGTGCAGGGCGAGAAAGCGGTGGACGCTTCCATGCTGTTAATGCCCATGCTGCGGTTCATCAGCCCGATGGATCCCCGCTGGCAGTCCACCCTTGCCCGCATCGAGAACTCTTTGAGCGAGGACAGCCTGGTTTTTCGCTATCCGCCGGGCAGCGATGACCTGGACGGCGAAGAGGGCAGCTTCACCGCTTGTTCCTTTTGGCTCATCGAGTGCCTGGCCCGCGGCGGGCAGGTCGACAAGGCACGTCTGCTCTTCGATAAAATGCTCGGTTATGCCAACCACCTTGGGCTTTACTCCGAGCAGCTGGGCCGCAGCGGCGAGCACCTGGGCAATTTTCCCCAGGCGCTTACCCACCTGGCGCTCATCAGCGCGGCCACGTACCTGGACCGCAAGCTCGACGGCAACACGGAAACCTGGGCCTGATCGAGGATTGCCTCGCTGCTGGGAAGCGCGGTCGTGAACCAGAATATTCGCTGGCTGACCGGGCCGTACGGCGCCATTACCGGCGTGGCCACGACCCTGCGCGGGACCGAGATCCTGAACATGCCGCTGCTCAACCGCGGCACCGCGTTCCCGCAGGAGCTGCGTGACGCGCTCGCGCTGAACGGGCTGCTGCCCCCGCACGTTGTGTCGCGCGAGCAGCAGATCGCCCGCCTGTACCGCGCCTACTCCGAGCAGGCGGACGACCTGCAGCGGCACAACTTTCTCCGGCAGCTGCAGGACCGCAACGAGATCCTCTTCTACTCGCTGCTCGAGGCGCACACGGCCGAGATGATGCCGATCCTGTACACGCCGACCGTTGCGCTCGGCTGCCGGCACTTTTCGCGCCTGTACACCAAGCCGCGCGGGCTGTTTCTTTCCTATCCGCAGCGCCACCGCATGCGCCAGATGCTCAAGAGCCGGCCGTTTGATGATGTCGACGTCATCGTCGTCACCGACGGCGAGCGCGTGCTGGGCATCGGCGACCAGGGCGTGGGCGGCATGGGTATCCCGATCGGCAAGCTCGCAATTTACTCGCTGCTTGGGGGCATCCACCCGGCGCGTACGCTGCCGATCGTGCTCGACGTCGGCACCAACAATCCTGAGCTGCACAGCGACCCGTTCTACCTGGGCTGGCGCCACGAGCGCATCGGCGAAGACGAGTATTTTGCCTTCGTCGACGAGTTCGTCGAGGCCGTAAAGCAGACCATGCCGCACGTTCTGCTGCAGTGGGAGGACTTTGCGCGCCGCCACGCGCGGCCCATTCTCGATCGCTACCGCGACCAGCTGTGCACCTTCAACGACGACATCCAGGGAACGGCAGCCGTGGTTCTGGGCGCGGTGTATGCCGCACTGCGCTCAAGCGGCGGCCGCATGCGCGACCAGAAGGTCGTCATCGTGGGCGCGGGCGGCGCAGGCACGGGCATTGCCGAATACCTGCTGCAGGCGATGCTGGAGGACGGGCTAAACGAGGCGGAAGGGAAGCGGCGCTTCTTTCTGCAGGACCTGGACGGTTTGGTGCGCGCGGAGGATGGTGGGCTTTCGCCCGCGCAGCAACGCTTTGCGCAGAGCGCGGATGCGCTTGCGGCCTGGCTGGCTCCGGGTGCTCATACCGGGGTAAGCAGCGGAAACTGGAGCCTCGCTGAGGTGGTCACACACGCGCAGCCGACCATCCTGATCGGTGTCTCCACCCAGGCCGGGCTCTTTTCGCAGGAGGTCGTCGAAGAGATGGCACGCGTGCAGGCGCGCCCGATCATCTTTCCCCTGTCAAACCCCACCAGCTGCGCCGAAGGCGCGCCGGCAGACCTGCTGCAGTGGAGCGGAGGCCGGGCCCTGGTCGCCACCGGCGCGCCGTTTGCCCCGGTACAGATGGGCGAAACGGCGGTCCGGATCGCGCAGGTGAACAACTTCTACATCTTTCCCGGCGTTGGACTGGGCGTCGCCGCGACGCAGGCTACGCGAGTCACGGACAGCTTGCTGCTGGCCGCCGCGCGGGCGCTGGGCAGCTGGTCGCCCAACGTCGAGTCGCCCGAGGCTCCGCTGCTGCCCGCCGTCGAGCAGATGCAGGAAGCCGCGATCACGATCGCAGTTGCCGTCGGCGCGCAGGCGATTGAGGAAGGCCTGGCTCCGACAGCGGATCGAGAGGGTCTGGAGGCAAGGATCCGCGAGCGCATCTGGCGGCCCGGCTACCCGGAGCTTGTCGCCGAGGAGCCTGGCTGCCCTTAGCTCTGCGCAGCCTCCAGTAAAGCCGGAAACTTTCCTGTATCCCTACCCTTGGCTCCGCGCTCTCACCTGGCATAACTACCGTGTTCTAAACTCCCGGATTTCAAAACGGACCTATCCATGACTGCACTTCGCCTTATCCTCGTTGCCATCGCGTGTGTCATCCCCATCGCCGCTTTCGCCGCCCACACCCACGCTCCGGCTCCCAGCACCTGGAACCTCAACGTCAAAGCCTCCGACTTTGGCGGCGCCCCTGCCCCCCGCTCGGACATCGATAAGATCCTCGCCGACGACGACCACCACCTTCACTGGGAAGACGTCACGGTGGACGGCAGCGGCCAAACATCCAAAACTTCCTGGGACGGCCCGGAAGACGGGACCTCCAAGCCGATCGTCGGCCTGCCCGGGTCACAATTCAGCTGGGACACCGCGACGGATACCGAACGCGCCGTCTACGCGGACGGAAGTATGACCGAAGCGGTCTTTACCGTGTCGCCCGACCAGAAGCGCATGACCTTCAAGCAGACCCTTACAACCAAGGGCAGCAAAACGGTCGTGCACCAAACCATGATTTACGACCGCGTCCGGTAGCTTCGCGGCTCAAGAATGGCGGCCCGCTGTACCCGGTGACGGAGAACTGCCTAACGCGTAAGCAGCGCGACGCCGAGGCACACAAACACGGCGGCCGCCCAGCGCCGCCGGTCTACGTTTTCCTTCAGGAAGATCTTTGCCGCTGCGGCATTCGTGACAAAGGTGAGCGAGGCGGAGGCGGGTCCGACCAGGCTGACCTCGGCATGTGACAGGGCGAACAGCAGCGCGAAGAACGCACACGTCATGCCGAGCACGCCGCCCATGAATCCGGCATCACCGACCACAGCGAGAACGGCTCCGACCAGTCCGCGCGCCGCGCGCAGGCTGTCGAGATCGAGCCGGCGCATCGCCGAGGCAATCAGCAGATCACCCGCGGTGGCAAACAGGACGATGGCCGCGATCATGCCTGCGACCCCGAGGCCCGGCGGCGCATGCATAGCCGTCATGGAAGAGATCACGGCTGGCGCGCCTGCTGCCGTGCCGGGAACGGCGCAGGCTGCGAGTCCTTGGTGTGGTCGTGTTCGGTGTAGCTCTTGCCATTTGCGACAAACCCCACCCCGATCGTGATCAGCAGGATGCCGAGCCACCGCGAAGGGGTGACCTGCTCATGCAGCCAAAAGCGCGACAGCAAGGCGATGAAGACGTTGCCGATAGAGGTGACGGGCAGCACGTAGGTGAGATCGGCCCACGAAAGAGCGGCCGTGTAGGAGGCAAAAAAGCCGATGAGCATCACGATGCCGGCAGCGACATACGGCGTGGCAATTGCGTGGATCAGCGTTCCCGGATCGGTCAGCGCGACCGGCCCCAAACGCTTCATCCCGACCGCAAGCAGCGTATCGCCGAGCGGTGCCGTGACGGCAACCGTCAGCAGAACGAGGTACTTGCGAAAAGTCATGGAGCATTCCGCCATTGGCTTTCCCTAAGAGAAAACGCGGCCAGCACAGGCTGACCGCGTTCACTGTTACACAAGGATGCGTGTCTTAAAGCATTCAGCGTCGCATCACGATCCAGAGGCCGAGCAGGCCCTGGTTACACGCCCGCGCTGACTGCCTCGCGGCTTTCGCGCGCCTTGTCGCTCTTGGTTGCTTTGACCATGCGGTTGCGCTCGGCGCGCAGCTTCAGAAACGACTTGGCCTCGACGTACAGCCGGGGCAGGTCGCGATTGATGACCGCCTTGTAGACGACGCGGAACGCCGCCTTGGGGCGGAAGTAGTACTCGTCGTAAAAGCGGTGCACCATCTCGAGCACGTACTCGGTCGGCAGCCCCGGATACTCGATGTGCGCCAGCTGGTGGCCGCCCTCGTCGACCATCTTCGACTCGTTGGTGATGAAGCCGTGCTGCTTGGCGTAGTCGTAAAACTCCGTGCCGGGGAACGCGTGCGCGATCGAAACCTGGATGGTCTCGACATCCAGCTGCTTCGCGAAATCGATCGTGTTGCGGATCGACTGCTCGGTCTCGCCGGGGAGGCCGAGGATGAAGTCGCCGTGGATGATAAGGCCCAGCTTGTGGCAATCGCGCACAAAGTCGCGCGCGCGCTGGATCGTAGCGCCCTTCTTGATGTTCTTGAGGATCTGCGGGTCGCCCGACTCGAAGCCGACGATCAACAGGCGGCAGCCTGCTTCTTTCATCGCCTTGAGCGTTTCGAAGTTGGTGGTAACGCGCGACGTGCAGCTCCAGGTAAGCCCGAGCGGCTTCAGCTTTTCGCATAGCTCAATGGTGCGCGGCCCGTTGATGTTGAAGGTGTCGTCATCGAAGAAAAACTCTTTCACTTCAGGGAAGAGCTTCTTCGCGCTCGCCATCTCGGCGGCCACGTCGTCGGTGGAGCGCTTGCGCCAGGCGTGGCCTGAGAGCGTCTGCGGCCACAGGCAGAAGGTGCACTGCGCCGGGCAGCCGCGTGTGGAGTAGAGCGCCACATACGGGTGCAGCAGGAACGGCACGTTGTACTTGGTTACGTCGAGATCGCGTTTGTAGATGTCCGTGACCCACGGCATATCTGGCTTATCAAGCTTCTCGACCTGCGGGCGGTCCGGGTTGTTGAGAATGGTGCCGTTCGGCCCGCGGTAGGAGATGCCAAGGATCTCGTTCAGCGGCCTGCCGTTGGCGAACTCCACCACGGAGAAGTCGAACTCGCGGCGGCAGATAAAGTCGATCGCCGCGCACTCCTCGAAGGCTTTGTCGGTGTCGGTAGTGACCGGCGGCCCGACAAACGCGATCTTCAGGTTCGGGTACGCCGCCTTGACCCGTTCGGCCGCACGCTGGTCGCCCGACCAGCCGATCGTGCTCGTAAACAGCACAAAGAATTCGTAGTCCTTGAGGATTTCGATCACGCCGTCCCATGAGACGTGGTGCGGATTCGCGTCGAGCAGCCGCGAGCCCTCCAGCAGGCCCGCCGGATACGCCAGCCACACCGGGTACCAATAGCTCTCAATCTCGCGTGTCGCGGGCCAGCGGGAACTGGCGCCACCATCGAAGTTCTCAAAAGAGGGCGGGTTCAGAAAAAGTGTTTTTAGAGGCATATCCGTAACCAAAGTTTAGCATTGCGGGGTCGGCTTGCACCTGAAGCAGTGCAGACCAGGCAAGCGCTAATGCGCGCCCGTGCTGACCCATGCATTGAGGCCGCCGCTCACGCGGAGCAGTGAGAGCTGCGCCTTGAGCAGGCTGAAGCGCGCATCGAGCGCGTCCGCGTAGCGTGCGCGCTCCTCAATACGGGCCTGCATCTCGTCAACTGGCGTCAGCGGCGCGCCCTGCGCGCTTACCGGCGGGTGCTGGAGCTGGAGCAGCACGGACTGGAGCTGCTGCTGGGCCAGCTGCTCCTGCAGGTCGGCGACGCGGGCCTGTGCGCGGAGCTCCGGAAAGCTTTGCCGCAGCTGCACCAGCTGCTCTTCGGCTTGCTCGCGACCCTGCTCGGCCTGCTGGTCGGCGTGGACCGCATCGGCGGCAGAGCCTCGCGCGTGTGCGTCTGTGGCTGCGTTGAAAAGCGGGAAAGTAAACTGCGCCGCGATGCCGAAGTTGTTGGGCCGCAACAAATGACCGGTGCCATAGTACTGGTCGTAGTTATTCAACCCGGTATCAAGAAGTTCGTAGTTGAAGCCGAAGCCGATCTGCGGCCGGTAGTTCACCCGGGCGTCGCCGTGCGCAATGTAGTGCCGGCTGACAGCATTGCTCAGGCCCGCGTCCACGCCCGCCGTACTCCCGCGTTTCAGGGCCTGCTCGCCGCTCGGCGCGGCCGGGATGCTTGCTGCCTCAGCTTGCATCTGGTCGGGTGCCAGCCCGGTCAGGTCCGCCAGGCGTTTGCGCAGCACTGCCGCCTGCGCTTCGAGGTCCATGCGCCGCAGGTCTGCCTGAGCCCCGGCAAGCTCGGCGCGCGTTGCCGCAATCTGGTTTTCCACGCCGGCCGCAAGCCGGTCCCCCTCAATCACGCGAAGCTTCTCGGCGTAGCGCTGCTGTTCGTCGAGCGCGGTCAGCTGCTCAGCGATCGTCGACAGCTGCACGTAGTCCAGCGAAGCATCCAGCTCTACCTGATCCAGCGCGTCCTCAAGATTCA
>CAXUDF010000023.1:21153-31239 GCA_964249695.1 uncultured Acidobacteriaceae bacterium | reverse complement strand
TCCAGCCCATCACCTGGGACGCCGCCGGCGCGCCGGCACTCGGGCATCCCGCGCCCCTCGCCACAGAACTCCCGAAACCCTCCGGCAGCACGCCTTAATGGCAAAGAGGCATCCGCTATCATGTGGGCAGACTACCAGGCAAGACTTGCACTTCTTGAAGCCGGAGGGCTGTGTTGTTGTTTGACCACTCGCTGTTGCACTATTTCAAGGTTGAACTCTGCGTTCTTGCTCTCGCGTTCCTGGCTTCCCGATGGTCTCTCTGGCAGCGCACCACAGCGGCACTTGAGCGCCGCGTTGCGCTATTGAGTGCAAAGCCAGCGCTGTCAGCTCTTTTGCTGGTAGCGGCCGCTATGCTTCTGCGCCTCGCGCTGCTACCAGTGGAACCGGCCCCCGTCCCGCTCTACCACGATGAGTTCAGTTACCTTTTAGGCGCGGACACCTTTGCGCACGGCCGCCTTACCAATCCCACGCCCGCCGTGCCCATCGCATTTGAAACCATCCACACCAACATGTGGCCGACCTACCAGTCCATGTATATGCCTGGCACTTCCCTACTGCTGACCCTGGGTGCCGCACTGCATCTCCCGTGGCTTGCTGTTCTGCTGGTCACCGCCGGCTTTTGTGGAGCGGTCTACTGGATGACCGCAGCCTGGCTGCCGCGCCCCTATGCGCTTGCCGCCGGAATTGTTGCCATCGCTGTGACAGAATCCATGAACTGGTGGTTTGACAACTACTTCTGTATCGCGCTCCCCGCGCTTGCCGGTGCGCTCGTGCTGGGCAGCCTGCCCCGCATCGCCGCGCGTCGGACCGCTGCCGCAACGCTCCCGCTCGGTGTCGGCCTGGTGATCCTCATGATGACCAGGCCCTACGAAGGCGTGTGCCTTACCCTACCGCCGGTGCTTGTGCTGATCTGGCATTTACGCGCCGCAGGCATCCGCAGGCTGCTTGCACTTTCAGCCCCGCCGCTTGCTTTGCTGGTCCTTGCCTTCGGCTGGCTGCTCTTCTACAACGAGCGCGGCACCGGCCACGCCCTGCTCTTCCCGTACATGCTCAACTACCAGGCCTACCACATCACCGGACCCTTTTTATTCTCCGCGAAAAAAGCTGTTCCCCTCTACCACCTCGACATGCTCCACAAGTTCTACACTTTTGCCGAGCTGCCCCAGTTCAGCTTTGTGCAGCAACACCCGTTTTTGTTCTTCGCGCATAAGCTTGAGGTCTACTACTACGCTTTCGTCGTCGGCTTCGGCTCCTTGCTCACCCTGGGCGTGGTCTACCTGGCGCGCCGTTATCGCGAGGGTTTATTGCTGGCACCGCTGCTCGCCTTCTGCGGCTTCTCATTTCAGCTGATGCTCATGGCCTGGGCTCCATTCCCGCAGTACGCCGCGCCCGCGGCACCCTTGTTCCTCCTCCTCATCGCGTTCGGCTACAAGTTCGTGCGCGGCTGGGGCGGCTCGCGCGGTACAGGCCTCCGCCTGGCGCGGGGTCTGGTTCTGGCCGAGCTACTCATCACCGCCAACGTTCTCTTTCTGCGCGTCACCCACCACCACAACCTGCAGGAGCCGCAATACATAACCAAGGATCGCGTCGTCGTCGAGCGGCAAGTCCTCGCCGCCCCTGGAAAGCAGCTATGCCTGGTGCGCTACACGCCCGGCCACGAAGGTTGGCAGGAGTGGGTCTTCAACAGCGCCGACCTCCAGGACGAGCGCATCCTTTGGGCGCGCAGCCTTGATCCCGCGACCGATCGCGCCGTAATCGCTGCCTACCCCGGCCGGCATGTGTGGCTCGTCACGCCGGACTCCGCCGGGCACCTGTTGGCCCCCTACACGGCCGAGGGCGTCTACCCAAATCCAGGCGATCTTGCTGCGTCTCAAACACCCGGCCTGTTAAAAGCGGGCGCTCCAAAATCCTGATGCGGCGCTCGTCCCATGCAGAGCACTCCCTCCTGATGGCTGCTTGGGGCCGGCGTTGTTCCTTCGCAGTTCCGGGTGTCGCCCGCAAGCGGCGAACCCGTTTACGCCACCTCATCGTGGCTGCTTTCGCGCTCTTGACGCCGAGGTTTTGATGTTTCGTCTCATCTGTACCCTTGTCCTCTCAGCCCTGTCGACTGCTCCCTCAGCTACTGCGCAGGCGCCGACCGGGCAGGCGCCGCCAGCCGGTTTTGGTGCGCGCGACATCTTTGCCGACCTGCATCTGCCGCCGCTCGCCGACCACTCTGGAGATGCCTTGTGGGCCAGCGCACAAAAGCTGCAGGTGCTCTTGCGCGCGCGCAAGCTTGGCCTCGATGAGCGTTCAGCCGTAACCGCCTGGAGTGAGGGCGAGGTCACCTACGCCGAGGCGAAGGCCCGCGTCGAGCGGCCCCCAGCAGCCGACCCTCTCCTGTTTGACGGCAAAAGTGCTTCCGCCCTCAATCAGCTGCTTGCGCGCCGCTCGGCGCGCGCCATCCGTGTCGCGTCCCCAGAGCTCCTGATGGATGCGCCGCTGCTCATCGGCGGCAAGGATGTAGACCTCGATCTCGAACGCACCCGGCTCGTTTTTAAATCGGGAGCACCCTATGGAATCCGCATCGAAAACGCTGACAACATCCGACTGTCAGGCGGCGTGCTCACAGGCGCGGGCTGGGGCGTGCTGATTGCCGGTAGCCGCCATGTCGACCTTCTTGACGTCACGCTTGACACCCTTACCGGGGGCGGGATTCTCGTCACCGGCTCAGACCACGTGACGATCTGGGGCAGCCAGTTTCACCGGCTCTCTGCCGCCCCCGTCATGCTCCACGGCGACACCCACTTTTCTGTCGTCGCTGCTAACGAAATGACCAACAATACAGGCGCGTCAAACTGGCATGCGGGCGTCGTGCTCACAGACCGCAACGCGGATCTGCGGCAAGACCCCACCAGCCTGCTTAATCCTGACAAATTCGGCGTCCTGGAGCAGCCCATTCCCACGCGGCTCGCCGTGCCGGAAGACAATGTCATCGTCCTGAATCACATCGCTGCGAATCTTACGTCAGGCATCTACTCCGATGGTTCCGCACGCAACCTCATCGCTGAAAATCGTATCGAGAGCAACTCTAAGGAAGGCATGTGCCTCGACAACGGATCTACAGCCAACGTAGTTGCCTATAACCTCTTCCAAGGCAACGGAAAGCGCTGGGGCAAAAGCGACCGCGAGCTGCAGCAGGACTTCGTCGCCAACTTCGGACGCCTGCCTGACGGCTCATCGCCGGCCAAAGTGCCCGCCATCTCCATCGACAACGCCGCTTACAACCAGATCCTTTTCAATGAGGTGAATCGTAACTACGGCGGTGGCATTAAGATGGTGCGCACCGCATATTACAACCTAATAGGGCTGAACACGCTCACCGATGACAACGAAGGTCGGAACGCGCACTTTCATTTCTTCGGGATCGAGTTGGGTGCCGCTACCGCCGACACACCCGTACCGGACCTCGACTTTACCCCGGCGCGCGGCAACGAGATCTTCAGCAATATCATCCGCGGCACACACTATTCCGGAATCTTTTTCGCTGACGGTTCCGATCGCAATGTCTTGTTCGACAACACTATCTTCGGTGCGACCGACTGGGCCATGGAATCCGTACACCGCCAGGCTAATCAAACCTTTAATAATTTGACAAATGTAAAGTCCCGTAATGTGGGCACCGGTCTCGACCCAAACCTGATTCCGATTAGCGCTGGGGTATTTGACCCGCGCTGACATGCATTACGGCGTGTACAGTAGGCCGGGTATACGCAGCCTCTAAAACGCTGCAGCCCCTCAAGCATTTGCCGTCCCAGGTACTTTCTCCCCTTTCAACTTCGCCGTCGGATCGCCCTGCGCCGCATTCCTGCTTTCAATCGTGCTGTTAATCTCACCGCCGAGCAGCAGCGCCAGCCCGGTTACATAGAACCACAGCAGTAAAATCAGCACGGCACCAATCGCGCCATAAGTCTTCGAGTAAGTGTCGAAGTAGTGCAGGTACGCCCGAAATGCGAGCGAAGCCAGCAGCCAGGTGAAGATACCCACGACCGCGCCGGGCGTTACCCACTGCCACCGCCGCTGTTGCACATCCGGCGCCATGAAGTAAGTCAGCGCAAACACCAGGCTCATCAGGAAAAAGGTCAGGACCCACTCAGTGACCCGCACCAGTATCGCAACGCCATGGGTCAGCGTTCCGCGATTGGCAAGCAGGTGCATTAGCGGCTCACCCAGCAGGAAGATGGCCAGCCCGGCAATGCCCAGCAGAACCACGGCGAGTGTAAGCCCTATGGCGACCACGGTGCGTTTCCAGAAGGGCCGGCCTTCTTCCACCCGGTACACCGCGTTCAGCGTGTCCTGCACGGCCGACATCCCCGAGGTCGCCGACCACAGCGCGGCGAGCACCCCAAAGGTAAACTTGCCGCCGCCGCTTCCCGTCGTAATCTGGGTGAGCACGTCGTGCACAATGCCGAGCGCGCTCGGCGGCAGCACCGACGCGGCCCCATTCAGCAGCTCACTCTGCAACGGCGCGCTTTCCCGCGCAACCAGCCCCAGCAGCGAGGTAAGAAACAGCAGCCCCGGGAACAGCGAAAGAAAAAAGTAGTACGCCAGCTGCGCCGCACGACCAGTCAGGTCGTCCCGCATGGTCGCCTGGCCCACTTCCGCGCCGACTGACTTGACCAAAGAAAAATTCCAGCGCATGTGCCAGCCCTTTACCGGTGGAGTGAGGTAAAAATCTCTGTCAAGTCAGTCACTCGGATGCTGAATCGTTCGTCCTTGTATCTACAAGCGCTCCGCTACGTAGACTCTCCGTCGAGCGCCCGCCGCAGAACACCGCCCGCCGCCTGAAGGCGCTCCCGTGCTGCCCCCCGTTCCAGGGCCAGCCGCACCATCACCACAGCAGTCCGCACATCGCCCGCGCGCACCAGCGCATCGGCCGCCTCATCCGCAGGCAGCCCGCACAACTCGCTCACAATGCGCACAGCCCGGTCGCGCAGCTTGGCATTGGTCGGCTGCACATGCACCATCAGGTTGCCGTGGACATACCCAAGCTGTGCCATCGCCCCGGTCGAAATCATGTTCAACACCAGCTTGGTCGCGGTGCCTGCTTTCAAACGCGTCGACCCGGTTAGGACTTCCGCCCCGGTAGCCGGTGTAACCGCCAGCTCCCCTGCCCGCTCGACCGGCGAACCCGGTACGCAGCTCACGCCGACTGTCAAAGCGCCCGCATCGCCCGCGGCCTGCATCGCTCCCAGAACATACGGCGTACGCCCGCTCGCCGCAATCCCCACCACCGCATCCGCGGCGTTGACCTCGCGCTCCTGCATGGCCTGCACGCCCGCCGCCGCATCATCTTCCGCGCCTTCCACCGCCTGCCGCAGCGCACGCTCCCCGCCCGCAATCACGCCCTGTACCATCTCGGGCGGCGTGTGGAAGGTCGGTGGGCACTCCGACGCATCGAGCACACCCAGCCGACCTGAGGTTCCCGCACCCACGTAGATCAGGCGTCCACCGCGGCGGAGACGTTCTGCCACTGCCTCGATGACCTCTGCGACCTGCGGCAGCACCTGCTCTACCGCTGCCAGCGCTTCCCTGTCGCCGCGGTGCATGGCCTCCGCCATCTCGAGCGCCGAAAACGCGTCAAAACGCTCCGTGCCGGCGTGGCGGGCTTCCGTCGGCAGCGCTCCTATGTCACTGGTCTGCGTCACCCCGGCGCTTCCGTCTCCTCCGCGCCCTGGCGGCCCTGCGTCGTGGCGTCTAGCCGTACTCACGACTCGACCGCCTCCCCAAGGAGCCGCTCTGTGAGCGCGTCAAAACCTTCAAGGTTTGCGTACTCGATAATGACCCGTCCTCGACCGTTCTTGTCTTCGATCGCAACCTTAAGCCCGAGCGCATTGCGCAGCGTCGCCTCCATTTCGCGGACGTTGGGATCTTTCGCGGCATAGGCAGCCGCCTCCTTCGTCACGTTCAATGCAGCCGCGCCGCCTCTTGTTTCCGGATGCAGAATGCCCTTGATGAAGCTTTCCGTCTGGCGGACGCTCATCGACAGAGCAGTGACCTTCTGAGCCGCACGCATCATCTGCTCCGGGCCTTCAAGCGCCAACAGCGCGCGCGCATGTCCAAATGTCAGGTTGCCTATCTCGACCGCTCCCTGCAGATCCGGCGGCAGCCGCAGCAGGCGAAGAAAGTTCGAGATAGTGGCCCGGTCCTTGCCGGTGCGCACCGCCATCTGCTCCTGCGTCAAGTGGAACTCGCGTCCCAGCCGATCAAACGCGCGCGCCTGCTCCATCGGGTTCAGGTCGGCGCGCTGCAGGTTCTCTACGATGGTCGCTTCCATCGCCTGCGTGTCGCTCAGAGCAGCAACAACCGCGGGGATCGTCGCACGACCCGCGCGCTGCGACGCAATCCACCGGCGCTCGCCGGCGACCAGCTGATAGCGCCCCCCTTCGAGCGCACGCACCAGCACCGGCTGGATCACACCAATCGCGCGAATGGACTCCGTAAGTTCCTCGAGAAGCTTTGCATCGAAATGCGCTCGCGTCTGGTAAGGGTTGCGCTCGATGCGATCGACCGCGATCTCAAACGCGCGTCCGTCGGCGGGCAGCGGCTCCGGTTTGGCCTCTTTTGCGGCCGGCGGCTTCGGCAGGAGTGAATCGAGCCCCCGACCCAGTGCGCGCCGCTTTCCGCCATTGTCCTTTTCCATTCCCGCTGCACCTGCCATCACTTCTCCCTTGCCACCCATAAGTGGCTTCACGAGTACGGCCAGAACCGCACCTCAGCCTTTGCCGCGCGCTTCGTGTCTACTTTCGGCACCTTGATGCCGTTGCGCGCCATCAACTCCCGCGCAAGCTCGCGGTAGCTTTCCGCGCCGCGCGATCGCGGGTCATACAGCAGCACGGGCTGCCCATAACTCGGGGCCTCCGCCAAGCGAATGTTGCGCGGTATGGTGGTCTTCAGCAGCTTGCCTCCAAAATGCTCCCGCAGGTTGGCCGTTACCTGCTGTGCCAGGTTCGTGCGGTCGTCGTACATCGTCAGCAAAACGCCCTCGATCTCGAGCGCTGGATTCAGGCTCGCCTGCACCCGCTCCAATGTGTGCAGCAGCTCGGAGATGCCCTCCAGGGCAAAATACTCGGCCTGCATGGGCACGAGCAGGCTATCGGCAGCCACCAGGGCGTTCAGCGTAAGCAGGTCAAGCGCCGGCGGGCAGTCGAGCAGAACAAAAGCATGCTTGCCGCGGGCATCTTCAAGCGCCGCTCGCAGCTTGAGCGCGCGCCCATCCTGCTCCATCAGTTCAACGGTAGCCCCGACGAGGTCTTTGCTGGCCGGGATCAGCTTAAGGCTGGGAATCTCTGTCTGCAATGCGGCTTCCGCCAGGGATGCGCCATTGACCAGCACGTCATAGGTCGAAAGCCGCTCTTCATCTCGGCCGAATCCCAGGCCGCCAGTCGTATTCGCCTGCGGATCGATGTCGACGAGCAAGCATGGCAGCCCTTCCAGTGCCAAGGCGGCCGCGAGATTGATGGCGGTCGTTGTCTTCCCGACACCGCCTTTCTGATTCACAATCGCCAGCACCTTACCCATGTAGCACCACAATAGCGCAGATGTTCCACGTGGAACAGATCACCCTCAGCGTGCCAGCTGCCGGGCCATGGCAATCACGCCCTGCTCACTGCCTCTTAGTGGCATCGGCGCTACCCAGGCTATGCCGGTCAACTCCGGCGCAATCTCCGCCAGCTGCACATGGGTCGTCAGCAGCACGAGCCAGCCACCCGCCTTTATCTTCGACACAGCTGTCACGCAGGCTTCCTGCATGCGGTCCACGGCCCGCAGCACGACTGCATCGAAGCGTGCAGACCGGGCCAATGCCTCGACTCGTCCAGCATGCACTGCCAGCTGCACCGGCAGCACCCTGGCTACTTCCAACAAGAACGCCGCCTTCTTTCCTTGTGATTCGGCAAGCGTCACCAGCAGAGTCGGGCGGGCGAGTGCGCAGGGAACTCCCGGAAAGCCCGCGCCTGATCCATAGTCAAGGAGGGTCTTAACAGAAGCCGGCAGCGCTGCGGCACATTGCAGCGACTCCCCGAAGTGCCGCAGCACGATCTCCTCCGGCTTGCGAATCGCCGACAGGTTCGTGCGGGCGTTCCAGCGAAGCAGCAACTCCAGGTAGGCGGCAAGTTGTGCTGCAAGCTCCGGCGTCACCTGCACCTGCTGTCGCTCGGCGAGCAGCGCAGCGATAGCCTCCGGAGTCATGCCTGCGGGAGACGCCAGCGGTGCGCTGCCGCAACAAATGCGGAAAATAGCTGCAGCGAGGGTTCATCCGCGGTGTAGCTGCGCTCAGGGTGCCACTGCACACCGAGCACGAACTGCTCCTCTAGCGTTGTCCCCTCCAGGGCTTCCACGGTTCCGTCAGCGGCGGCCCGCGCGGCGACGCGTAGTCCATCCCCCGGCACAAGTACCGCCTGGTGGTGGCTGCTATTGATCATTGGGCGGTCCCGATCAAGAAAAAAGCTGCGCAAGAGCAGCGCCTCCGGCTCCACGTCAATGGGGTGCTGCACCGCCGGCTCGTGCGCCTGTGCGGTTGCCAGGTGCTGCACCAGGCTGCCTCCGCGCCAAACGTTCATCATCTGCAGCCCAAAACAAATGCCAAGCAGCGGCTTTCGCAGGTGAAAAGCGTCCTGCAGCAGAAGCTCGTCTGTCGCCTCACGCGCAGCGTCCTGAGGCGCAGTTTGGGGGTGGCTTTGCTGGCCGTACTTCTGGGGGTGCACGTCGGCTGGGCTGCCAGGCAGCAGGATCGCTTCAGTAGAGGCGACCAGTTTTGCGGTCTCACTCGGGTCCAGCGCGAGCGCGATGCGGACCGGATCTCCACCAACGGCTTCTACCGCTGCGGCGTACTGCGGCCAGCAGCGCTCGTTGTAGTCCGCATTGGTGGAGGTCGGAACCGGAATGGCGATCCGCGGCTTGGCGCGCGTACTTGGCATGGTGGCTCCATCATAAAACGACAGGTGGCTCGGCCGGCGCTGACGCTGTGCGCCAGGAGTGCGCGAAATACAGCGCGGAGATGCGAGCGTGCAGCTCGGCGGTCAGGCGGTCGGCATCGCGAGCGGTCAACCCTGCCGTAGCAAGAGGCTCTCCGACGGCGAGAGTCACCGGCGAGGGGAAATACGTCTTGGAGTGGATGGGCAGCAGCTCGTGGGTGCCGATCAAAGCCATGGGCACCAGCGGCACCTGCGCGCGAATGGCCATGTAAGCCGGTCCATTCAGAAACGGCTGCGGCAGCCCGGTGCTCGTCCGTCCGCCCTCGGGGAAGATGAAGAGCGGCATGCCCTGGCGCAGCGTCTTGACGCCGCCGGAGAGGCTCGCGATAGAAGCGCGTGGATTGGCAACGTTCACTGGAATCTGGCCGGAACGGTTAAGGTGCCAGCCAATGAACGGAACTGCCCAGAGATTGTGGCGGGCGACGATCCGGAACTGAAAGGGGAGCGCGGCAAAGATAGCCGGCGTATCCATGTAGGAGAGGTGGTTAGAGGTATAGACGGCAGCGCCCGTGGTCCGCAGGTATTCGCCGCCTAGGACGTGAAGAGGCGCGCCGGCAAAGCGCATGGAGGCAGCAGCCCAGAATTGGGCGATTCGATGTTGATTGCGGCCGTTCTTCTCAAAGCAGGAGGTGAGCAGCGAGGCAGAGCCGCACAGTACCGTGCCGAGGAGAAAGAGCGGCGCCCTAAACAGCATGGAAGCGAGCTGGTAGCGCAAGGGTAGGGGCTGCGGGCGGGGAACAAGTGAGGGCGGCATGGCGGTATCAACAGAGTAGCGCGCGGCGATTGGCTGAACTGAACGTTCCACGTGGAACATCTAGGCGAACCGCCGGCTCCTCAAATGATTGATGACCTGACCTAACAGCATGATGGAGCCAGCGCAGACGATCAAGCCGTGCGCCGGCATCGACAGCAAGGCAGCCTCTATTGCCGCATCAGCATTGTTAAAGCTCCGGTAGGCCGCACCCGTTGCCTCGGCCGCTTCCACCAGGCTATGCATACCTGCGGCGCGCGGAGTCGACGCTGCAGTGAGCAGAACCTCGTCAAACACGGGGAAGAGTATCTGCGCAATCTC
>CAXUDF010000023.1:11552-21053 GCA_964249695.1 uncultured Acidobacteriaceae bacterium | reverse complement strand
AGCGCGATGTTGCGCTGCTGGTGTGCTCCGGCCAGCGGCGAGTCGACCAGAAGTGAGGCGGCGCCGTCGAAGGGCTCCGAGAGCAAGAGCGTGTAGCGGTTGCGGAGAGCATCGGCCAGCGAGGATGCGGGCAGGCTGCCATCGCCGCGCATAGGCAGGTACTCGGCGGCGTTCACGGCTTCGATCGACAGTGGAACGGCAATTTCGCCGATGGTCTGATTCGCTTCAGGATGCTGCGGCAGCGTGACCAGGAGGCCGTGCGGGCGAAGGATGCCGGCCTTTTCTCGCGTGATGGCGGCAAGCGTCGACCCGAGCCAGCTCTCGTGATCCATGGAAATGTCGGTCACTATGGCTACCAGAGGGTCCACGACATTGGTCGCATCGAGCCGCCCGCCCAGCCCTACCTCAAGCACTGCCAGGTCGACCGGCGCGTCGCCTGCCGCGAACTGGAGAAATGCGATCGCTGTGACCACCTCGAAAAAGGACGGCGGGTAGGGAAGGCGGCCTTCAGCGACCAGTTCTGCCGCGGCGCGGTCTACCTGGAGGAACCACTCCGCGAGTTTCTCGTCCTCTATCTCGCGGCCATCGATCCGGATGCGTTCATTCGGGCGCTCCAGGTGTGGCGAGGTGTAGAGCCCAATTCGAAGCCCCGCAGCCTCCAAAATGGACGCGAGCGTCGCCGCGGTAGAACCCTTGCCATTTGTGCCGGCAATCAGAACAGACGGGAAGCGCCGTTGGGGGTCGCCAAGCGCGGAGAGCAGGGCGCGCATGTGGGCGAGCTCAAACTTGCGCCGAGGCTCGCCTGGCGCCGGCGGAGCAAGCTCGCCGCCAAGTGCGAGCAGGCGGTCAATGGCGGCTTGGGATTCGGTGGGCATGAGTCCAGTGTAGAAGCACGCGATTGCAAAGGCAGCTGGCAAGCGAGAGATGCGCTCGGCAAATGGAACATGGATGCGCGGCTAGGCCTGCGGCATGCGGCTCTCCTGCTCGACTAAATCCGTGTGCTTGGGACGAATAGGGCCGTGGTGCGGCGGCGGTTCAGGATTGAAGTCGGCCTTTGCTGCCTCGGCTGCCGCAAGAGCTTGCCTTTCGCGTCTGGAGAAATCAGCAGTAAACCTCTCCCTATGTGGTGAGCGGCACCTGGTGATGGGGATCGCTCACGATGGCAAGCATCGTCCCGCAGACGTTGCTATTCAGTAGAATCCCTGGTGGATTCCGCAAAGAAAACGCTCGCCGAAGCGAGCGTTTCAATGGATTTCCGCAACCCAGAACTACTGGAGCTGGGCGATCAGGTCGGCGATGTTGCCGAGGTTGGGCGTGCCGTAGCCGGTCACATTGTCCCAACCCTGGGTAACGGTCAGGCCTGAGTCGGTGCCGAAGGTGACCACTTCAAGCGTGTCAGAGCCAAGATTGAAGATGGCGCTGGTGAACTGGGTTGTCAGTTCGAGCGGCTGCGCCAGGGTTGTGGCGGAGTAGGTCGTGGTGCCGGCGGCGCTGGCCACAGAGCCGGTCGCATTCGCCGGGCCTGCTGCCGGCACGACATCCTGCAGAAACGGCGTATTGGCGCCGAGGGCGACCAGCGGCGCGGCCTGGCCAAGCGAGCCGTTCACAGCCTCATCCAGGATGGCCCACATGCCGGAGAAGACCGGAGTAGCGAGGCTGGTGCCGCCGACAACCCCAACATACTGCGCAGTCCCGTCGGTGTAGACGAACTCAGCACCCGTATACGGATCGGCGATTGCCGAAACATCAGGCAGGTGGCGGCCCGACCCCAGCAGTGCGGCCTGGTAGGTCGGCTTGGCGAAGAAGGCGCTGATGCCGCCGCCGGAGCCGGCGTAAAAGGCGCTGGTTTGCGTCGGGTCAAAGATCAGCGGCGGAATACCCGCACCCAAGCCTCCCTCGGTCAGCAGGCTCGTGTTGTTTCCCCAGCCTGTGGTGATCACCTGGCCGCCGGGCATGAGCCCAACCGAGGTGCCGCCTACCGCGGTCGCATAGGGCGAGTCCGCGGGTGAACTGACGTCTGCGGGGATGCCGTCAGCGGTGTAGTCGCCCGAGTCGCCGGTGGCGAAGTGGACGGAGATGCCCTCGGCTGCCGCCAACTCGATGATCTGGTTCCAGATGGTGCTGGCAAGCGGGCTGGTGTAGGACTCGGGTGCCCCGTAGCTGTTCGAAATCACGTTGCCCAAATGATTCTCAACGGCGTACAGCATGGCCGATTGAAGGTCCTCGTTGTCGGAGGAGAAAGCCTCAAGCAGGGTGATGCCTGCGCCGGGTGCGATAGCGTGCGAGAGCTCGACATCGAGGTCAGCTTCGATGTTCCAGCCTTGCGTGATGCCGCTGAGCGTCGCGCCCAGGGGGTTGACCTTGTTGATGGTGACCGCGGGCAGGCCTTCCACTTTGTTGTAGGTGTCGAGGTCAGCCTGGATGGTGGGCTCGAGATAAGGGTCAAGAACCACGATTGTTTGGCCGGCCCCGCTGTAGCCCTCGCCATAGATTTTGCCGAGCCCGTAGACCGTAGAAAGGTCCGCCGCGCCGTAGCCGCAGGGCCCGACGGTGCCGGGGGCGGTATTTGCGAGGCTTGCGCCGTACACCAGGCCGGTGTAGTTGGCCGTTTCCCCGGTTGTGCCGTCGGCAGCCGCGACGCCGGTGACGGTGAAAGCTGCGGGGGTATAGAAGCACTGGCTCGCGAAGACGGCACCAGCCGGGGCGCTGGCCAGACGCGTCCCGAGGTGCTCGTGGGTGCGCGGATCGATGGGGAAGGTGAGCATGGGCTTGAGAGAGAGGCTGTTGAGCCCGCCGACATGGCTGATGAGGCCGGCGGCGGCGCCGGAAAGCGCCGGAACGCTTGAGCTGGTGCGTACCAGCTCGGCCTGGCCAGGGGTGCGCTGGCCGGTGCGCTGGCCCGGACGCTGTACAGACGTGCGCTGAATGGTGGTGTGCAGCGCTGCCTCAAAGTCTGACGTTTTGCCTGTGGTGACGACCGAAAGATTGAGCGGGTCGGCGGACAGCACGGTGATGTGGTGGGCTGCGAGCTCCTGCCGCACCGCGGCAAGCTCGGCGCTGGTGGGGGCGTAGGCTTTCAGGTCGGCAGTGGTGAGCCACTGATGCCAGCACGGCGAGCCCTTGGTGTACATGGCGGCGACTTTCCCATCGAGGTCGGCGCGGTTGTGCAGATTGAGGTACATGGTCAGGCGGAGCGGCGCGGAGGGGCTTTCCTGGCCGAGGTTTTGCCCGAAGCGGGCGACCGCCGGAGCTATGTGGCCGTCGAGGCGCTGGGCATGGGCAGGGCAGGCAGCGAGGAGGGAGAGCGGCAGCGCCGAGGCGAAAGCGAGATGGATGCGGGATGACATGGGCGAGACAACTCCTGGGGAAGCTGGGGATGGCAGAACGACAGCGGGAAGGCAGGAGCCAAGAGGGGGGCTCGAAAGAGCAGGGAGCAGAGGAACAGGTAGAAAGCCTCGGGGAAGGCTGTTGTGCCGGTGTGGAGCGGTATATCACCCGCGCGATTGTGAATACAAGAGTGAATCCAGCCGTACCCGTCGCGATGCCGTACTCCCTGCAGAAGCCCTGCGAGCGGCGCGTGGACGCGGGCGTTTCGCGAAACTTTCATGGTGGCGTAACACGCTGAAGAAACTGCGGCTGCTATCAAGCTCCGTGGAGGGCTTGAGGATGATGATGAACGGACGGAATGGGCGAAGGATAGCGACAGCAGCACTGGCGGCAACGCTGGCCGGTGCGGCGCCAGGCTGGGCACAGACAGGCACGGGGCTGAGCTCTTCGCCAGTAAAGCATGTGCTGTTGCTGAGCATTGACGGCATGCACGCAGTGGATTTTCGCAATTGCCGCGCGGGTGTGGCAGGGGTAAACGGCGGTGCGCCGTATTGCCCGAATATGGCAGCGCTGGGGCAAACCGGTGTGACGTACGTGGGCGCGTCGACGACGAAGCCTTCGGACTCGTTCCCGGGGTTGATGACGCTGGTGACGGGCGCGACGCCGAAGACGATGGGGATTTACTACGACGTGGCGTATGACCGCGCGCTGGATGCGCCGGCGGTGACGACGGGCAATGGGCTGGGCGCGGGCCCGTGCACGCCGTTTGCGGTGCCTACGGGCACGACCACCGAGTATGAGGAAGGGATTGACCTGGACCAGACGAAGCTGAACGGCGGCGCGCCCGGTGCGGGGTTGACCGATGGCGGCATCGCGTCGATTGATCCGCAGAAGCTGGTGCGGAATCCCGCGACGGGGTGTGCACCGGTGTACCCGTGGAACTTCACCAGGGTCAATACGGTATACAACGTGATCCACGCGGCGGGCGGCTACACGGCATGGAGCGACAAACATCCGTCGTACTCCTCGATTGGCGGGCCGGGCGGCGTGAGTGTGAACGATTATTACTCGCCGGAGATCAACTCGAACGTGATCGGGCTGCCGGGTGTGCAGACCTCGGAAGGCGTGTCGTGCGGGGCTGTGCGGGATACCGGCGCGGACCTGACGGCGTGGACGAACAGCTTCCAGAACATCCAGTGCTATGACCAGCTGAAGGTGAACGCGATTGTGAACGAGATCAATGGCAAGACGCACCTCGGCAACACGAGCGCGCCGGTGCCGGTGCTGTTCGGGATGAACTTTCAAGCGGTGAGCGTTGGGCAGAAGCTGATCGAGAGCTCGGCATCGGCGACGGGTGGGTACACGAATGCGGCGGCGGTGCCGTCGGCGGCGCTGCTCGGCGAGATTGAGTATGTGGACGCGGCGATCGGCGACATGGTGAGCGCGCTGAAGGACACGGGCAACTACGACGATACGGTCATTATCATCACGGCCAAGCATGGGCAGTCGCCGATCGACCCGAACCTGTACAAGCGGAACGGTACAGTGACGCCGGCAACGCTGCTCGCGAGCGAGCTGCCGTTCTCGGAGTCGCCCGCGAACCCAACGGGCATCGGGCCGACGGAGGATGATATTTCGCTGCTGTGGCTGAACAACGGTTCAAACGTGGCAAGCGCCGTCGCAACGCTCGAGACCAATGCCGCCGCGATTGGGCTGGGCGAGATTTATTACGGGCCGAGCCTGGCGTTGAACTACAACGTACCGGGGCTGAAGCCTGGCCAGGACTCGCGGACGCCGGACATCATCGTGACGCCGAATGTGGGCGTGACCTACTCAGACAGCAAGAAAAAGCAGGAAGAGCATGGCGGCTTTTCGCATGACGACACGAACGTGATGCTGCTGGTGGCCAATCCGGCGCTGGCGGCGAAGCAGGTGTCGGCGCCGGTGACGACCGCGCAGGTAGCGCCGACGATCCTGGTAGCGCTTGGGCTGGATCGGAACCAGCTCGAGGCGGTGCAGGAGGAAGGCACGGCGATTCTGCCGGGTCTGCCGGTGCAGTAGGAGATCTGTGAGAGGCAAGGGGAGCCGCTTGCGCGGCTCCCTTTTTTCACGTGTTCATGTAGCGGCTCGGCTCATTGAGAAGTGAGGCTCGTTCCACTACAAAGTAACTGCGAAGTATAGGTTGCGGGACATGTCAAACCTTTAGGATCGCTATGCTTCTACGGACCAACGAGGTCGAAAAGGAGGCTTAGCCATCATGGATTATTACGATCTGCCGGATCGTTCCTACCAAGATGTTGAACGAAACTTTATAGACAGAAGTCGCCCTGCACTTACTACTTGAAGAGTCGTCACAGCGATATAGGCCGCTCTAGACCCAGGAAGAAAAGTCGTAAATGCACGTGCGATGTAAGCGCCGCTACGTATGCAAGCGAGAGGTGTTCGTCAAAGTGAGCAATGCAACAGCAACAGGCATTCCAGCGGGATGCCTGTTGCCGTTCTAGGAGACTTACTGCACCTGAATCCCGCTGATGAGCGGTTGGTTGGCCGTACCGGAGGTGAAGGAGATCACGATCTGGCCGGAGCTGTTGGCGGTGGTTGAAAAGGACTCAACGACTGCCTTGAAGTTACTTCCGGCGGTCGCGACGATATCGAAGTTAGTTAAAACGGCTTTGCCATTGATGGCGACGTTAAATACGCGCTGCCCTGCCTGGGAGAAATACAGCTCAGCGAAGTGAAGCAGCACGGTGTGGGTGCTGCCGGCGGTAAAGCCCGGAATCGTATAGGTAAACGAGCCGCCCTCGTGCTCGTCCTGATAGACGGCCGCAGGAGCTGCATTGGCGACGCCCTGCGTCACAACAGGTGTGTTGGAGTTGGAGTACGTGTTACCGCCTGCCACATCAGCGTCTGCCGAGTAGCCGGAGGTTGCAGGGCCGCCCGCGTTGATGGCAACTGCGGAGGTAGCCGGAGGGGTAGTGGAGGTGCAGGTGCCGCTGCCGACGTAAGACGCGACCGGGTGCAGCGTACCCTGGGCAGAGCTGTTGGAAGCTGCGCCAACGCCGTTGATGACGTGCGTGATGGAGCCTGCGCCGCCGAGCCAAACGGAGCCGGTGGCGGTGACCGAAATGCCGGTCACATTGGGCACGGTCATGGCATTGTCTTCAACCACGTTGTTGGTGAAGAAGGAGTAGATGCCGAGGCCGTAGGCTTTGTGGGTGCAGACCGTGCTTGCAACCACGTAGGACGGGTAGCCATTGGCGCTGCCATCGACCCAGGAGTTCTGGTTTGGCACGTCATAGGGCAGCTCCGACTGGTAGAAGATGGTTTCCCCGCCGTTGCCGTTCCACAGAACCTGCTGCTGCTCATAATGCTCTACCGCGAGGCCGAGCGCGGTCACGTTTGCGCCATTAACGACCAGCCCGTGTTCACCCACGTTGACGGTCCAGCCGGTGGCGGCAGCGCCGTGGTCAGCACGCCATGCCCAAATGTTGTCGAGAATGACATTGCCGCTGTCGACCTGCAGGCTGGTGGTGGCTAAGCCGTTAGTGGCGCCGCCGACGCGGAAGAAAACGTCGTTGAGCGAGGTGGGATTGGAAGCATGGGCAGCATTGGTTCCATTCGGGTTGCCGACTTCAAACAGAACGGGAGAGTTGGTGGGACCGGCATCGATGAGCAGGCCTGCGACCTGAACGCCGTCAACGTCAGCTACGGAGATAGCGGCGTTGCCGGCCTGGGGCACCAGCGTGGCGTAGCCCATGCCGAGCACAACCGTGTTCGCCTTGGTGACGGTAATGGGTTGCGAGTACTGATAAATGCCCGGAGTTAGGATAAGGTTCTGGCCGGAGGCGAGCGCGGCGTTGATCTGCGCGACCGTGTTGGAAGGCTGCGCGATGAAAAAAGAACTTATCGGCAGTGAGCTGCCCGAGCCAAGACCGCCCGCCGACCAGCTAGTGCCGGATGAGTTGGTCCTAAGCGCAGGCGAGAAAACGTTGTAGTTGCCGCTTGAGTCGACATAGAGGAAAGGTTTCTCGCGACTTACAGGGGTGGTGGGGAGAACGGTGGTATTGACGTCGTTGTTTGTGCCGCCGGGGTAGGACGGCGTGGGCGCGCCGGTAACGCCGGAGAACACGAAGTTCCAAACGTTGCTGGCCCAGCTGCCGATGGTGCTGTTGCGCGTATACCACTGCTGCTGCGAGCACTCGTTCATCTGCCCGGTAACGACGACGTCGGCCGAAAAGCCTCCGCTTGCCTCGGCGCAGGGGTTTGTACTGCCGACGGATCCGGAGTTGACCAGCCACAGGTTGCCGTTCACCTCAAGGCGGCGCAGCGAGGCTCCCTGGGAGACGCCCCAGTCGAGGATGCCGTTGCTCAGGCCGCCAGATGGCGTTTCATACAGGTTTTCTTGCGAGCGCCAAAAGTTTTGGGTGAGGTTGCCGTTAAGGATCTGGTCGGAGGCCAAGCCGCCCGTGAGGTTGACCTGGCTGGGGCTGGTCCCGAGGCCGGCGACCTGCTCATAGAAGCCAACCTGCACGGGGGCGGTCGCCCCGGACGAGTTAACGGTGGTGTAATTGCCGGGCAGGAAGAACACGGCATGCCGGCCAGTGGTGAACTGCCCTTCGCCGTTCGCGGCGTTCAGGGCGGCGCTTACGTTGGCGGGCGAGGTTCCGGGCTGGATGATAACGACGTTGGGACCGAAGTTAGGCGTGCCGGCGGCATGGGCGGCCAATGAGATAGCGGAGAGGCTGACGCCTGCGAGCAAGGTATGCAGGCTGCACTTGCTGAAGCGGTATGTGGGAGGGGTGCGGCGGGGGAGTGTCATCTGGATTGTTATCCTTCAAGCAAAGGTTTGAACCGATTGCGAGCCGGAAGTTAGTCCGCGCGATTACGACTTGTCAACGGCGATACATCCACAAAGTTATCGAGCTCGGAAATACGAGTTGTCGGAACATTGGGATGCGGCACACGGTCGGGCCTGCCGCTTCCACCGGTATCCGTTTTTGTACGGGTATGAAATGAAAGTCACGTGGAGTGCAGCTTCTTTTCGCCGGTAAAGCTATGTCCACCATCACCGGCCTGCGGTGAGCTTCCGGAGATCAACGGAAGTCGGATACCCGACAGCTCGCATGCGAGCTATGCGCAACTCTGTAAGATCGTCGCTGTCTTAGCGAGCCTTAGGCAGCATGAAGTCTAAAGCGCGGACGAGGTAGGGCTTGAGGGCGCGGCGGGGGACTACGGCGTCGAGCATGCCGTGCTCGAGGAGGAACTCGGAGCGCTGGAAGCCTTCAGGGAGCTTTTGGCGGATGGTTTGCTCGATAACGCGGGGGCCAGCGAAGCCGATGAGCGCGCCGGGCTCGGCGATGTTGAGGTCGCCCAGCATGGCAAACGACGCGGTGACGCCGCCGAAGGTGGGATCGGTAAGGACGGACAGGTAGGGGAGGCCGGCCTCGTCGAAGCGGGCGAGCGCGGAGGAAATTTTCGCAAGCTGCATGAGCGACACAATGCCCTCCTGCATGCGGGCGCCGCCCGAGGCCGCGACGATGATGAGCGCGGCGCGGTTTTCCTGCGCGCGCTCGATGGCGCGGGTGATGGTTTCGCCGACGACCGCGCCCATGGAGCCGCCGCTGAAGGCGAACTCGATAACGGAGAGCACACAGGGGTGCGGCCCGATGCGGCCTTGCGCGTTGAGGATCGCGTCGTCAAGGCCGGTGGCCTGTTGGGCGGCGGCGAGGCGCGATTTGTAGCTTTTGAGGTCGGTGAACTCGAGCGGGTCAGTGGAGCGGAGGCCGCCGTCGACGAGCTCGTAACCGAGCTCGAGGAGTGAGTCGATGCGGTCGCGCGAGCCCATGCGGAAGTGGTGCTCGCACTTGGGGCACACCTGCAGGTTGGCCTCAACGTCGGCCTTCCAGACGGTTTGTTCGCAGCCGGGGCACTTGAGCCATTTGCCTTCGGTGACGACGGACTTTTCACCGTTGGCCTCGATGCCGGATTTTTCGCGCTTGAACCAGCTCATGGGTGGGTGGGGCGGGGGACCTTTCGAGCGGCGCGCTTGAGCGCCGAAGTCAGTGTAAATGGAATGCTGCGGTGTCGGGGTGGAGACGGTCAGGCCGGGGTGTCAGGACGGGGTGTCAGGACGGTGCGGCAGGAAGATGGAGATGACGGTGCCGTGCGGGTCGG
>CAXUDF010000023.1:4453-11452 GCA_964249695.1 uncultured Acidobacteriaceae bacterium | reverse complement strand
GGTCGGGACTGGGCAGGCCGGGGCTGGGCGGGCCGGGGCACCGGGTGCGCATGCGGATGGCGGCGTGGTGCCTCTCAAGGATGCCGCGGGTGACCCATAGCCCCAGGCCGGTGCCACGGATGTCCTTGGTGGTGTAGAAGGGCTCCCAGATGCGGGCGAGCACGGCCGCCGGGATGCCGGTGCCGGTGTCGGCAAGGGTGAGCCGGACGCCGGCGAGGCCGGTGCGCGGGTCACGGGCGTCGGCAATGCGGGCGATGAGGCGGCCGCCGCCCACGTCGGCCAATGCGTCGAGCGCGTTGGCGACCAGGTTGGCGATGACCTGGCGCAGATCGAGTTCGTAGCAGAGCAGCAGCCGGGTTTGCCGGTCGCGAACCTCGACGTCGACCGAGGCATGGCGGAAACGGGTGCGAAACAGCCGGAGCACGGAGTCGACCAGCTCATCCAGACGAATGTCGCGGGGCCGCTCGGATTGCTGGTGGAAGCGGAGGCTTTGGGTGACGATGTGGGAGACGCGGGTGAGTTCCTCCTGCGCCTCCGCGAGGTAGGCGGCGGACAGGCCGTCGGGGCTGGCAGCCGCCATAAAAAGGAGATTGCTCATGGCCTGGAGGGGATTATTGATCTCGTGGGCGACCGCACTGGCGAGGCGGCCGACGGCGGCCAGCTTCTCGACGGTTTTGAGCTGCCCGGCGACGCGGGCGTTTTCCTGGAGCTGAAAGCGCAGCTCGAGCTGCGTCATGACCTGGCGGGCAAGGGCTTCAAGCGCCGCAACCTGGCGCGGGGAGAGCGTGCGCGGCCTGGTGTCGAAGACGCAGACGGTGCCCAGGACGTGGCCGTCAGGGGCAATGAGGGGGGCGCCCGCGTAAAAGCGGATTTGCGGCTCGCCGAGCACCAGAGCATTCTCCGCAAAGCGGGCATCGACGAGCGTGTCTTCGATGATCAAGGTGCCGGGCTCTATCAGGGCGTGAGCGCAGAAGCTGTCGGAGCGCGGGGTTTCTCGTGTACCGATGCCGACAGCCGACTTAAACCACTGCCGCTCGCGGTCGACCAGGGTGACCATGGCCGCGGGTGTATCGCAGATCTCCGTGGCGAGCCGCGTAATGTCGTCGTAGTTCTGCTCGAAGGGTGTATCGAGAATGCAGTAACGCTGGAGCGCTGCGAGACGAGCCTCTTCATCGGCCGGGATGGGTTCGGTGGGCATCGGCTTTTTGAAAGGTACCAGCCGGGCAGTGCGGTCCGCTCATGTAATTAACCGCTAGTACTCGATCCCAAGCTGGGCCTGGATGCCTTTGGTGTAGGCATGTTTGCGCTCGTTCATTTCGGTGACGGTGTCGGCGAGTGCGACCAGCGATGGGTGGGCGTTGCGGCCGGTGAGGATGACGTGGAGCAGCGGCGGGCGCGCCGAGAGCGTGCGGGCGACCTCGGCCGGGTCAAGCAGGCCGTAGCCGATCGCGTAGTTGATCTCGTCGAGGATGATCATGTCCCACTCGCCGGAGTCGATGGCGCGGGCGGCTTCGGCCCAGCACTCCTGAATGAGGCGGAGGTCTTCGGGGTCAGTTTCTGCGCCGCCGACCTTGATGAAGCCGCGGCCCATGGGGCGGATATGGAAGGTGTCGCCCAGCTTTTCCGCCGCGTCAAGCTCACCGTAGTGCCAGGAACCCTTGATGAACTGGAGCATAAGGACGCGCAGGCCATTGCCGGCGGCGCGGAAGCCGGTGCCGAGGGCGGCGGTGGTTTTGCCTTTGCCCGCGCCGGTAAAGATCATGACGAGGCCCTGCCGGCCGCCACCTGCGGTGGGGCTAGTCTCGGCTTGCGCCGATTCGGATGGAGTGGTGGTTAGGTCGGGCGGGGTTGTGGGGTCCGGTGTGGGCATGGCTGCATTCTATGGGGGTGTGGAGGGATTGCCGCCGCTATGTCGCGCGGTCCGCGAGATCGCTTCGATAGCGGAAACAGGTCGGACGGCGCGGGGCATCCTGGGGTTTGCCCGCCTCATCTGGCCAGAAGAGGAGAACGGAATGAGCGAAAGAACAAGTGCAATAGCGGGCGGCGCGCCGTGGAAGGGGCTGCTGGCGGGCGCGATCGGGGGCTTGCTTTCGACCGTGGTGATGGACGCGTTCCAGACGGCGTCGATTGCGGGGACGCGCAAGGCCGAGGACCTGGCGGATGCGGGGCACGGTGCCTCGCGGCAGCAAAAGAAGCAGCTGCGGGTGTACGAGTACGCGCACGAGGACACCGCCGAAGGGTTTGCGGCGATCGCCGGGGCGCGTTTGACGCGAGGGCAGAAGAAGGCGGCCGCGCCGGTGACGCACTACCTGTTTGGCGCGCTGGCGGGCGGCGTGTACGGGTGGCTGGCCGAGTATGTGCCGCCGATTACGGCCGGGTTCGGGACAGCGTTTGGCGCATCGCTGTTTCTCGCGGGCAGTGAGACGGTGCTGCCGGCGCTGGGCGTGCTGCCCTCGCCAGGCAAAACGCCGCCGCTGCTGCATGCGGGCGGGCTTGTGGCGCACGCGGTGTACGGGGCGAGCACGGAAGGGCTGCGGCGGCTGGTGCGGCGGGAGTTGTAGGCCGGGCGCGTGTGCTAGAGGACTTCGGTATCGTGACTTGGCACAATGGGCTGCCGCACGTGAGCTATCAATGCTGTCATGATCAATGCCGCACTCGGAAGCGACAATGACGCTTGTTAGTGTTGAGAGGAGGCTTGTGGCGCGACCACCTCTAACCAGCTTCTTGCGTTGGCGGCTTCATCAAACCTTTAAGGACTTAGCTCTGCAGTGGACAGGCGCGCTCTTGTTCTGCGCCGGTGTTAGTTTCTTTCTCATTCATTCCAAAAGGCACCCAACAGACGCTATCTTTTTCAAACAGCTTTTTGTAAGCCCCTTTCTCCTTGCTGCCATGGTCTGGCTCTTTTTGTCACGTTTGCTTCTTGACGTGATGGAGTACAAGGCGCAGCAAAGAAACCCGCGAAAGATTCCACTTTTGTCGCGCGATAGCGTCGTCCCGCAGCTCTACGAAGCAGCCTATGGAAGAGACATGTTTACCCTTGCGTGGCGGTCAAGGTTTATGTATATCGTGTTTGCCGTACTGGCTTTCATTGATATTTACCGCCACAGTTGAGGTTGTGTACTGCAGCTCCTATCGCACAGTAGCCGCAGGCCCGAAGCTAATGGCCGGAGTGGTAGGGATGGCCGGCGAGGATGGTGCAGGCGCGGTACAGCTGCTCGGCGAGGAGCACGCGGGCCAGCTCGTGCGGGAAGGTCATAGGGCCAAGCGAGAGAAGCACGGCAGCAGTGGAGCGGGCGTGGTCACTCCAGCCGTCGGCGGGGCCGATGGCGAAGGTGAGCAGCTGGGTGCCGGATTGCTTGTGGGTGTCGAGGAGGGCGGCGAGCTGGGGCGAGGAAAGCTGGCGGCCGCGCGGGTCAAGCAGGACGGCGATCGGCGCGGTGCGGGCTTTTGCCTTCGCGAGTGCGTCAAGAAAGGCCGCCTCGGTACGGAAGAGCGGGGTGGTGATGGGGAGGTAGGGTGCGGTGCGCGACAGGTAGTACTCGAGCAGCTGCTGGGCCGGGCCCGCGCCAGGGCGCGGGGCGATGGAGGCGAGTTCGAGGCGCATGGCGGGTTGTTTGAGGGTAGCGCGAGCGGCTACTGCGCCAGGAGCCCTGTGCCGATGCAAAGGAAGGCGCAAGCGGCTTAGTGATCAGCTAGACGGCCATCGTAGATGAGGCCAATCTCCCGCATGTGAGAGCGCAGAAGCGCCTCCCAGGCAACCAGCTTGTCGACTGGAGCTTCGGTGCCGCCCTTGTATTGGTCAAAAGCGGTGCTGACGGCTGTTTGCCTGTACTGCTCCCATTGCCCCTGCAGAGCGTATCCTGTGCGGATTGAGTCGCGTCTAAAGGGCTGTGGAGCAGGGGACGATGCACAACGAGGTATCACGGCGGCGATTTCTGCGCATGGGCGCGGCGGCAATGGGTGCGGCGAAGTTTGGGACCAGGACGAGCCGGGCTGCGATCTTTCTTACCCCCGGACAGCGGCCGCTCGACGAGGTGGGCTACGGGCAGGTGACGGTGCGGAGCCCGCGGCATGTGGCGCAGGTGGAGAATACGCGCGCGATCCTGCTGGGCTTGTCGGATGACGCGCTGATGAAGCCGTTTCGCATGATGGCGGGGCAGGATGCGCCGGGCGAAAACATCGGCGGGTGGTACGAGTACAAGGCCGACTACGACTACAAGACGGGCGACGCGGGGCTGAGCCCGGGGGCGAGCTTTGGCCAATGGACCTCGGCCATGGCGCGGATGAGCGCCGCGGCCCAGGGAGCGGGCGATGCCGCGCTGGCGGGAGTTCTTCGCGAGAAAGTGCTGCGGTTGACGGGGCTGTACGCGCCGACCATTACGCCCGCGTACTCCACGCTGACGCGGCTGCCGGCCTACTCGCTCGACAAGACGGTGTGTGGGTTGAAGGACGCGCACACACTGCTGGGCGACCCGCAGGCCTTTGCAGTGCTGAACAAAACTACAGACGCGGCGCTGCCGGGGCTGCCCGGGCGGCCGGTGGACCGTGAGGTGCCGTGGCATACGGGGCGGGATATCTCGTGGGACTGGGATGAAAGCCCGACCTTGCCGGAGAACTTATACCTGGCTTACCAGGAAGGTGCGGGGCTGCGATATTTCAAGATGGCCGAGCAGTATCTGGATAACAAAACCTTCTTTGATCCGCTGTCGCGGGGAGAGAACGTGCTCTATCGCAAGCACGGTTACAGTTACGTGAACGCGATGAGCTCGGCAATGCAGGCGTACCTGGTGGGCGGGAGCAAGAAGCATTTGCGGGCGGCGGTGAACGGCTTTGCCATGCTGCAGCTGCAGAGCTTTGCCACGGGCGCGTGGGGTCCGGATGAGATTTTAGCCTCGCCAGAGTGGGACAAGCTGTACCCGAGCCTGACGGCCTCGCATAACAACTTTGAAGCGCCGTGCTGCGCGTTTGCGCATATGAAACTGACACGGTACCTGATGCGGGTGCTGCGGGACGGCCGCTACGGCGACAGCATGGAGGCCGTGATGTACAACACGGTGCTGGGCGCGCTGCCGATGCACGAGGATGGGCGGGCGTTTTACTTCCAGGACTACAACAACGTGGCGCGCAAGGGTTACTCGAAGCATAGGTGGCCGTGCTGCGCGGGAACGCTGCCGCAGGTGGCGGCGGACTATGGAATTAACTCGTATTTTCGCGAGCCTGGCACTCATGGAGTAAGTGCAGTGTGGGTGAACTTGTATATCGCGTCAGAGCTGCGCTGGCAGGAGGGCGGGGCGCGGCTGGCACTGGAGCAGGACGGCGGGTATCCGGATACAGGCGAGGTCCGGTTCCGGGTGACGGCATCGACGCCGACGCGCTTTGCTTTGCGGCTGCGAGTGCCCGCGTGGGCGACTGAGGCGCGCGGCCCGGTGGTGCTGCGGGTGAACGGGCGCCCGGAGCCGGTGCGGGTGAGGGCCGGCTTTACGACCATTGCACGAGAGTGGCGGACCGGCGACACGGTGGAGCTCCTGCTGCCGATGGAGCTGCGGCTGGTGGAGATTCCAGGATCGTTGACGGTGAGCCACCCGGAGACAGTGGCGCTGATGCGGGGGCCGCTGGTGCTGTTTCCGCTGGGCGCCGGGCCGCACACGGTTCGAGCGGTGGATGCGCGGGGGGCGAAGCAGACCGGGGCGCGTGCGTGGACGATCGCAACCAGGGCGGGGAACGTGCGGCTGGTGCCGTTTACGGAGATCGGGGAGGAAACATACTCGACGTACTTGCGCCTGGGGTGATGGTCCTGGGGCTCCACTCCTTCGGCACAATCGCATCTTAAAGCTGCGAGGCTGACTATGCACATTAAGCCGTGTTTGGGGACGTTTGGAATTGCAGTGCTGGCGCTTGCCGGTTCGGCGGCGACAGTCAGGGCGCAGCAGCCGGAGTCGCCGACAGCGGCACCGCTGCAGCCGGTCGCAAGCCGGGAAATTACTCTCGACGTGGAGGCAGCGCCGAAAAAAGGGGAGCCCGTGAGCGGGCTGGCTCAGGGCGACTTTACAGTGCTTGATAACAAGGCTCCGCAAACGCTGACTTCGTTTCGAAGTCTGAGCGGGACGGCTCCGGCTGAGGCTGTCGTGGTGATCGACGCGGTCAACATCGGCTACACGCGGCTTGCGTATGCGCGCCAGGAGATTGAGAAGTTCCTGAGTGCGAAATGGTGGGCACCTGCCGATCCCGACGACGCTGGCGGTGGTGACCGACACCGCGACACAGATGCAGCCGGCGTTTACGACCGACGGCAACGCGCTGAGTGCTTCGGTCAAGGACGACAGGATTGGACTGCGCATCAATCGGCCGTCCTCGGGTTTTTATGGTGCGGGTGACCGCATCCAGCTCTCGATCAATGCGCTGCGGCAGGTAGTCGCGCAGCTAGCGGCGCGTCCGGGACGCAAGCTGGTGCTGTGGGTTTCGCCGGGCTGGCCGCTGCTGTCGGGGCCGCGGGTGGACCTTGACACGAAGGCGCAGCAGCAGATTTTCGGGACTCTGGTTTCGCTCTCGAACCAGCTGCGCGCGGCGCAGATTACGCTCTACAGCGTGAACCCGCTTGGCAACGGAGAAGGGCTGCTGCGGGCTTCCTACTATGAATCGTTTACGAAAGGGGTAAGCAAGCCTAGCCAGGCGCAGCTTGCTGACCTAAGCCTGCAGGTACTGGCGGAGCAGAGCGGCGGGCTGGTGCTGGATGAGGACAACGACGTGGCGGGCGAGCTACAGCGCTGCATGGATGACACGCGCGCGTACTACGAGCTTAGGTTTACGCCAGCGGGGGGAGAACCGGGGGAGTATCACGCGCTGCAGGTGAATGTAGACAAGCCGGGGCTGGATGGGCGGACGCGGACCGGGTATTATGCGGGACCGTAGAGGTGGGTTGGAACCCACATCTCTTTGAGATGTGGGGCACCCGGCACCCGGCCATAAAGCTAAACGGCTGCTTTTAGAATGACTTCTTTG
>CAXUDF010000023.1:0-4353 GCA_964249695.1 uncultured Acidobacteriaceae bacterium | reverse complement strand
GGCACCCGGCACCCGGCCATAAAGCTAAACGGCTGCTTTTAGAATGACTTCTTTGCCCCTTACTTTGGTGTTTTGACAGTATAGGTAGGCAAGATGACCATGCTCATTATGAGATTGTTCTGCGTGTCTTGTGCGACCCTGAGCTTACTGGCATCGAATCTTTCAATTGGATCCGCACAGAGCACGCCACAAATCGAGAGTGGGTCTACCGTCTACATATTGCCGGCTGCCGGCTATGAAGTTTATCTTGCGGCGGCGTTTGCAAAGAAACACGTTCCGCTGACTGTCGTCTATGACCAAGATAAAGCGAATTACCTAATCGTGAGCAACGTTGAGCAGAGAGATCCTACTTCGCCTTCTGTCGTGGTCAATAACAACTACGGCGCGCTTCAGAATGGGATCGCACAATCAAGGCGAGACTTCGGGCATACCACTTCGAGCATGCAAGTCATCGATGTTAAATCGTCACAGATTTGCTTCGCCTACAGCGTTGGCAAAGGCACAAACACAAATCAAATCCAGAGCACAGCAGAAGCATCGGCGAAGCACCTACGCGATCTTATGGCAAAGGAGAAATAGTAGGGCGATCGAAACCGTTGAGTGGGAATAAATACTTAGGCGGCGTCACGTCTTAGATATTACAAGTCCAACCGCCACGGAGTGGCCGCGAGCAGCGCAGGCGGTTTGTTTCGCCTGTGCGGCTTGCGGTTGATGTTAGCTAAGCAGCGGCTTCGGCCTGCTCCTGCTTGAGCGAGCTGATGTCGATGACGTAGCGGAAGCGGACCTCGCCGTCCTCTACGTGCTTGTAGGCGTCGTTGATCTGCTGGATGGGGATGACCTGGATGTCGGGGCCGATGCCGTGCTCGGCGCAGAAGTCGAGCACCTCCTGAGTTTCCGCAAGGGAGCCGATGAGCGAGCCGCCCACAGAACGGCGCATGTTGGCCTGCTGCATGTTGTTGACCGGAGCCAGAGGCTCAAGCGCGCCGACGACGACGAGCGTTTTGTCGCGCTTGAGCAGCGGGAGATACGGATTGAGGTCGTGCTTTTCCGGAATGGTCGAAAGGATGAAGTCGAAGCTGGACTTATGCTTCGTGAAGGCGTCTTCTTCGTCTTCAAGAATGCCGGTCACGCCCAGGCGCCTGGCTTCCTCCAGCTTTTCTTCATCCCGCGTAAACAGGTACACGTCGGCACCCATGGCTTTCGCGAGCTTGGCTGCCATATCGCCCAGGCCACCGAAGCCGAGGATGCCGACCTTGTCACCCGCTTTGACGCCCCAGTGCTTCATCGGGGAGTACGTCGTGGCGCCGGCGCAGAGGATCGGCGCGGCGACCTCCGGCTTGAGCTTTGCGGGGATTTTTAGCACAAAATCTGCAGGCACGACGATCGAGGTCGAGTAGCCGCCGTAGGTGTTGTCGCGGCCGTAGCTATTGGTGCCTGTCTCTGCCTGCTTGGCGGGCATCATAGGGCCGTTGTAAGTGGCCAGCCAGGAGTTAGGGCCTTCGCAGTAGTTTTGCTCGCCCGACTTACAAGCGTCGCACTCGCGGCAGGAGTCGATCATGCAGCCGACGCCGACCATATCGCCGACCTTGTGGCTGGTAACAGAAGCGCCGACGGAGGCGATGCGGCCAACTACTTCATGGCCGGGCATGCAGGGGTACACGGTGTTGCCCCACTCGTTCTTGGCCTGGTGAATGTCAGAGTGGCAGACGCCGCAGAAGAGGATGTCGATCTCGACTTCGTCGGGCTTCGGGTCGTCGCGCTCAAATGGGAGCGGCTTGAGTTTCGAAAAGGAATGTTTCGCGGCATAGCCGAGGGCTTGCTTCATAAATAGATATTTGCTCCTAAACGGGTTACACACTAAGACGCAGAAAAGCGTACGCGCGGCTGGGAGACTGTTGCACTCCAGCTTTACGGCTGCGGTAGGAGCCGCAAGGGATGGAGCAGTGCCACTTATGAGTGCGAAGCTTTGAGGTGTAGCTGGAAAAACAAAACCCACACCTCAAAAGCGAGATGCGGGTCTTGTAACCGGCGTACGATCAGACCGCGAGACTTACTGGATGCCAATCCAGAGGGCATAGACCTTGTTATTGGTTTGACCAACGGAGGAGTAACCCGAAGCCCAGTAGAGTGCGCCGTCAACAATGGCAGGCGCCGCGATGGAAGCGCCGCCGCTCTGCACGGTACGCAGGATCTGGCCGCTGGTGGTGTCGAGCGCAACGAAGTCACCGGCTGCATCCTCGCCGTACAGCACGCCGTTGGCAACGCTAACCGAGCCCCCGCCGATGGTGTAGGCGCCGGCAGGCGGATTCCGCGCGCGATTGCCCGTCGGCTGCGGCGCGGGAGAATAAATCGGCGTCTGCCAAAGAATCTGCCCCGTGTTGACGTCAAGCGCGCTCCAGTAGCTGCCATTCGTCGTCTGTCCGGACGGGATCAGCGTGGTTTGCACATAGGCTGAATTGGCTTCTGCAAAGTAAATGCGCTGGCCGTCAGTGGCTGCTCCCCACTGGATGCCGCCGATCACGCCGTCCGGTCCGGCCTGGGTTCCCCAAAGGATCGCCCCGGTGTCGCGATTCATGGTGTAGTACGAGCCGCTCTTCTGACCCGCGCCCACGGCATCGACCTTTGTGCCGTTCTGGTTGACGGTGAAGAAGTTAGGGCCTGCGCCAAAGTCGGTATCGAGGCCGGTCGGTACCGGGCATGGAGTCGCTTTGTCTTTACTGTAGGACGCGCAGGAAACGGTCCAGGTATCGGCATGCGTGAAGCGCTGGCTCCAGATAAAAGTGCCCGTCTTGGCGTTGAGTGCATACACGCTGTCGATGTGGTCCTCGGGTGACAGACAGGCTTCAAGCTGCGTTGGCGTAGTGGCTGCCAACTGGCAGGCAGCAACCGACGGTGGGACCGTATAGTTGTCGCCGCTCACCCCGTAAAGGGCTCCTCGTGTGGTGTCAATAGATAGATTGCTGGCCCAGACCGCGCCGCCGGTGTACCCGATGGGTACGGTATAGGTCTGCCAAAGGATTTTGCCGGTAGCTTCGTCAAGAGCAACGACTGAACCGCGGAAGGAAGGAACAAAGTTTGCGATTTTGGACGCCATCGTCTCTTCATCGGACGCGACACCGACATAGATGACGCCGTTCGAGATGACGGGAGAGGACGTGACGAACGAATCCGGGTTGCTGTCAAGCGCGGTCTGCCATACGAGCGATCCGTTCGTTTTGGAAAGCGCGTAGAGGTTGCTCGATGCCTGGTCGCCGAGGATGACTGCAGCGGTGCCGATCGCGGGGCTGTTGCGGGAGTAGGAAGCGGAGTTGCCGCTGATGGAGGGCAGGCTGGTTTGCCAGACCGGGATGCCGGTCGCGGCGTCAAGCTGGGAGACGGTGCCGCCCGCGTCGGCGACGTACACGTTGGTTCCGTCGACCGTCGGGGTGCCCTGGACCTCGCCGTTGGCGGTGAACTCCCAACGCTCCGTGACCAGGGGCAGGGTGTACGGGCTTAGAAGGAATTCATTGGCTGCGAAGTGGTTATCGCTGATGTCGTTGCCGGCGCTGGTCCACGGGGTCGCGGTCTCAAGGTGGATGCCGGGAAAGCTGATGGCGGGGCCGGCTGAAGTTATGGCCGGAGTCGGCTTTGGAGCGCTGGAAGGGTTTGCAGCAGCGAGGCAAGGCAGCGCTGACGCAAGTGAAAGGGTGGAAACAAACAAGCGAGTACGCATGGGGAACCTGCCTCCTGATACATGCACTAGGATGGCAACGCACGCGCGGCTTGATGAAGAACGCAGAAGTCATTATGACCAGGGAAACTGTAATAGCTGCTTAACGAGAGCATTGGTTGATTTTTCCAGTGCTATGAAACTATCCCTCGATAAGAACTGTTGTACGGCCCTTGGTAAGTGCTGCCGCCAGAGGCGTGCTGGAGCAATAAGTCGAGGGGGTAAGCGTCGATCAAGTCAGGAGCGAAGACGTTGTGGTCAGGAGACTTGGGCTTACGCCTGCCAGTCGACCTCAATCGCATCCGCAATCAAGGGCCCGAGGGTGGATAGCAGGGCCTGGTGAGTAGGGTGGTCGTTGTAGGCCTCAAGCGTTGCACGGTCGGTGAACTGCATGGTTCCGCCAAGATTGAAGCCCTGGGAGCGCGGTGAGATGTTGGTGCCGGCAGAGACTGAGAGCAGACCCGGGATTTGCGCTTGCAATGCGTGAATGCCGGCGATTGCGGAGGCAATCTGCTCGTCCGTTGACTCTGCTTTCAGGCGGAGAGAGAAGTTATGGATAAACATGCGGCGGCTCCTGCTGAGGGGTGCGGCTTACTTGTTGGACGGGGGCGCAGGGAGGCGGCGGGCCGGCCGCCCTGCCGAGA
>CAXUDF010000022.1:0-32939 GCA_964249695.1 uncultured Acidobacteriaceae bacterium | reverse complement strand
CGCTTGTCGCGCGTCCAGAGTAAGCTATAGCCCATAAGTTGAGCCGCTACAAGAAGGTGTGCGTCGATGTAGCCGATTCCCGTGCCGAAAAGCTTCTGATCTGTAATGGATGCAAGCACTTCCTCGTGGTAGGCCGCGGCTATCTGCGGTAAGTCGTTCAAGTCTTCTAGGATGTGTTCTCGTTGTTTAAGCCAACCGAGGGCCAATTCAGCGATAACGAACGGGTGTACCACGACCTGCCCCTTCTCCAGCAACAAAAGAAGAGAAGTCTCCGGCATTCTTAGGTGATCAACCCAGACGGACGTGTCGATGAGAATCAATCCCCCGGGCGCTCCCGCGGAGGTACTCCAGCATCTGGATCGCTGCCCCCCAGACGAGCAAGTCTGCGGGCCGCTTCGCGTTGGACCAGCAAAGTTAAGCCCATGCGAAGCAGCGTTGCCGTCTCTTGCACACCTGTGTACGACTTCGCCTTCGCGAGTAAATCATCGTCGAGCGAAACTGTTGTTCGCATGGTTCCTCCTTGTCACCACTATTAGCATCGCTTGATGTTCCTTGCGATGCCTTACCAACTACTTCCCTAAATGCCCCAGCGTTATCCGAACCCCGCCGCGCGCGGTCATCGGGCTGGAGAGATAGCCGATTGGACTGATGTGCTGCTGGCTGAGCACGTTATTAAGCTGGGTGTAGACGCCGATACGCTCCGAGACCTGGTAGGTGCCGCCGGCGTTGACGGTAGCGAACGCCGAGTCGAGGTTGCGGTTGGGCAGCAGCAGCGAATTGCCGAAGTTTGCGTCCAGGCCGCCCAGGAATGTCGAGTCGTCGCTGCGGCTGCTAAAGGCGCCAGTCGCGACCGCGCTCCACTTCCCGCTCGTGTAAGTGGTGGAGACGAAGCCGGTATGTGGAGGACGGCGAAACGGACGCGCGCCGACCAGCGGAGAGTCATTGCCGATGGCGATGCCGGGGAACGCGGGATTGCTGTTGGAGCCGGAGACCAGCAGCGCGTCCGAAGTGAACGAGTGCTGCACCTTGGCGTCGAGATAGGTGTAGCCGCCGCGGAAGAAGATGTTGGACTTCGGGCTGTACTGGACTTCAGTCTCCGCGCCCTGTGCACTGAAGGAGAGTGAGTTGAGGTCGATGCCGTAAGCGGGATTTGCCTGAAAAAAAGCTACGAACGCCGCTTGCTGTGATGCACTCAGGTTTGGCAGCAATTGCGGGACGGCACCGGAAGTCACGCTCTCGATCTGCCGGCCAAATTCATTATGAAAGTACGTGGCCTTCAGCAGGATGCGTTCGCTCGCGATGCTCTGCTCAAAGCCGCCGTCGTAGGAGCGGGTAAGCGCAGCTCCAATGGTGGGCACACGATAGCCGTTGATAGTGCCGCTGCCGCCGTTCTGCTGCAAAAATGCGAGCAGTGAGCCAGACTGCTGGCCAAGCGTCGGCTCCTTGTACCCCTTGCTGAAGTTGAAGTTGACGCGCGTGCCGTGGAACAGGCCGCCGCCGGGCCGCTGAATGTAATACGAAGCGCCCAGGTGGGGTGCGCCGACGGTGCCGTACAGGCCGTTCTTCTCGACGCCGCCGCCGAGCGTGTAGAAGAAACGGTCCGCATAGTCGCCCTGGAGCGCAAGCGTGTAGTCGTAGTTGGCTCGGGTGATGGGCTGCGCGATATACAGTCCGCGCTCGTTCTCGTAGCGGAAGCCCGCAACGCCAAGCAGATGCGGCGTGAACTGGTAGCTGGTCTGCGCGTGGAGCGAGTCGCGATTCGACGCGGAGTCGCTGACATAGGTCGGGAAAAATGTGTAGCCGGTCGGCACCTGGCCGCTGACGGTATAGCCATTCGCGCCGGTCACGGTGACGAACTGACCCAGGTAGGTGCCGTTCAATGGATCGTTCGGGTCGGTTGAGAGGTGCAGCGTGCCGGTCGGCGCAAACTGCTGCACACGCTCTCGCTTGCGGGCCAGGCCGTACTCGGCCTCCGCATTCCAGGTGTCTGAGAAGGTGTGGTCGAGCGTACCGCTCAGGTACAGGTCCTGGTCGCCCTGCTTTTGGTCGGTCGGCGTGCGGGTAAAGGCGTACTGGCCCGGCAGCCCTTCGGCGGAGTCGCTGTTGCGTGCCGTTACGCGCAGGTGGGTCGCGGTCGAGAGCGCATAACCAAGGTTCGCGGCTGAAGTGACGTCGTGATACTTGTCCTGGCTGACAGTATTGGACGAAGCGAAGTCGCCGAACGCGCCGTAGTAGTCAAGCGCGTTGCGCGTGCCGCCCGCCTGCACCTCGTTGCGGTAGGTGCCGAAGTTGCCGCCGTCGCCCTCGTAGAACAGCGACGGAAACGGGGTGGATCCGCGCGGAGTGGAAAAGGCGACCACGCCCGCTCCAGCGTCGGTGCCGTAGACGACCGAGTCCGGCCCGCGGTACGCCTCGGCGCTCGCAATTCCCGTCGTCGCGACGTTGGCAAAGTCGAACACGCCGCCAATATCTTCCAGCGGTACGCCGTCGAGCAAGACTTTGTTGTCGTCGGAGTTGCCGCCGCGGATGAACAGCGAAGTCACGCCGCCGCGCTCGCCGTTGGTGGCAAGCGAAAAGCCGGGCACGGTCCGCAGAGCCTCCGTCACGTCCTGCAGGTTCTCAAAGTCAGTCCGGCTCAGCTCCGTGATGGACGCGCTGACCTGCGTTTGCGGCAGCGGCGTCCCGGTCGCGGTCACGACGATGGATTCGCGCTGTGTATCGGGCTCCAGCACCACGTTGCGCTCGATGCTTTCGAGTGCTCCGCCATAAAAGCTCTCGGTGGCGAGTTCCCGAAAGTGACTGCCGGAGCCGAGCACGTAGAAGCGCCCGGCGCTTGCCGTCGACAAGCGATAGCTGCCGTCCGTCGCGGTGTTCGTCGTGACGACGACATTTCCGTTGTCAACCAGCGCGACGACTGCGCCCACAATGGGCTCATTCAAAGGATCGGTGACGATGCCGTGGACGGCGACGGCGTAGCAAGGCACAGTGGGGAGCAGCGCGGCGGTCGCGATGGCGAGCAGGCGCCGCAGACGAGCGGGTCGAGCAGCATGCGTGGGCAATGATGTGGCTTTCCCTGTTCCCCTCGGAACAGCGGCTGGTTGGGTCGCGCGCGTGCGAACCGGTCTCCTGACTTTGACGATCCCTTAGCCAGAGATGCCTGCGGCAGCCTTCCCAACGTCGGTCGGTGGCGTTTGAGCCGCCAGGGTAGTGCATCGTCTTACAGTTGCGGGGCAGTGGCGGACTTGCACCGCCTTCCCAAGTACTTTCCCACGCGCATAGTGCCACGGCGAGCGAGCCCGCCGGGCTGTTGTCGGGTGAGGAAGCTCCTCGCCCGAGCTTACGGTATCAGGTGCCGCGAGGCGCGGGGCCAGAAAGATCACGATTTCTGTCCCAATCTGTGGCCGCGCCCCGCAGCTACAGCCTCTTCCCGCAGGAACGTGCCTGCTCAAACGCCTGCGTCCCGTAAAGGAAAATGCTGCGGCGGACGCGTATCTGGAGCCCGCGGCGCATCCATGCGAGTAAGGAGAACTACACGATGGCAAACAGTTACGATAAGCAGCCGAAACTCGGTATTCCAGCGGAAACAGCGGGCCCCTTGATTGCGCTCGTTATCACCTGCATCAGCGCGCTCGTCGTTGTACTTGTGCTGCTCGCCAAGGACAAGCGGCCGGACGAGCCTGTCCGGGACTAAGACCGAGCCCGCTTGCGCTGAGTCCCGCCGGCATACGCGCCGGCGCAAGCTCACTTTCGCCGTTGCTTCGCCTCGCTCTTTCACCTACGATGCGGCAATGCTTACTCGCCGACGGCTAAGTGCAACCCTGCTACATCGCGAGCTAAATGCGCGCGCCTTCGCCTTTGCGCGCGCCCATGCGCTGCTGCACGATGTCCTGCCCGGGCGCAGCGCGAGCATCGTGTTCGGCGAGGATGCCGAGCAGCGGCACGGCAACTTTCACCCGGCGAGCTACCGCGCCATTGCGGAGACTCCGCAGTGGCGCGTGCGCCTCAACAAAGCGCACACGGCGAGCCGCCGCGCACGCCCGCGTGCTGACTGGCACTGGCGCGAGCTGGATTGTGCCGCCAGCTCAGACGCGCTCACCATGAGCATCTTCTGCTACCCCGGCGTCTTCCATTCAGCGGCGCTGCGCGGGCTGCTGGGCGTAGGCCGCGATGCCGCGCCGCGCTTCGGCGTCCATCCCAGGCTGCCGCTGCAGAGAGGTCTGGTCGATACAACCGAGGTCGACATGGAGCTCGGCGACCTGCTGGTGGAAAGCAAGCTGACCGAGAAAGACTTTCAGGTGGCGCGGCCTGCGCTGCTGGGTCGTTACGTTGGCCTGGACCAGGTATTCGAGGTCGAAGCACTGCCGCGCACGGCCTCC
The DNA here is from genome assembly GCA_964249695.1 of uncultured Acidobacteriaceae bacterium. Taxonomy (GTDB): domain Bacteria; phylum Acidobacteriota; class Terriglobia; order Terriglobales; family Acidobacteriaceae; genus EB88. Next base: position 28,563 of record CAXUDF010000022.1, on the reverse strand, counting down.
GGAGGCTACGCGGGCTACCAGCTGATCCGCGGCGTGCTGGCCGCCGCGCAGACAGGCCGCAGCTTCTGCGTGCTGTGTGACGAGCGCCGGGCCGACCTGATGGAGGTATGGGCGCGGGTGCAGGCGGCGGTGTGCGGGGCAGAGCTTCGCTCGCGGTGCAAGCTGCTGACGTGGCAGGAGCTTGCCGGCGCGCTGCCGGGTGCGCTGCAAACGTTCCTCGCGGAAAAGTACGGCATCGTGCCGCGCCTGGTGCATGCGGGGCTCGCCTGGTCGGCCTAGTGCCGCTGGGCAGCCTGGCGTAGATCAAGCTGGCGCGCATCGTAGAACGTGTCTTAGAACGCATCGCGGAACGCATCGTAGAGACGGAAGCTGCCCGAGAAACGCAGCCAACAGAAAATGCCGGAGGAACTATGGAGTACACACGTCTGGGCAAGACCGGACTGAAAGTTTCGCGCATCTGCCTGGGCTGCATGTCGTATGGCGCGCCCGCGAAAGGCGCGCTCACCCCGGGCAGCCACGCCTGGACGCTCGATGAGGCGCGGTCGCAGCCTTTCCTGAAGCAGGCGCTCGACCTGGGCATCAACTTCTTCGACACAGCCAATGTGTACTCGCGTGGCGCCAGCGAAGAGGTTTTGGGCCGCTTCCTAAAGGAAAATACGCGCCGCGAGCAGTCCGTGATCGCGACGAAGGTACACGGGGTAATGAGGGACGAGCCAAACGGCGGCGGGCTTTCGCGCAAAGCAATTCTGGGCGAGATCGACGCAAGCCTGCGCCGGCTGCAGACCGACTACGTGGACCTGTACCAGATCCACCGCTGGGACCCGGAAACGCCGATCGAAGAAACGCTGGAAGCGCTGCACGACGTGGTCAAGGCCGGCAAAGCGCGCTATATCGGCGCGTCGTCCATGTACTCCTGGCAGTTCGCGAAAGCCTTGTACCTGGCGGACCTGCACGGCTGGACTCGGTTTGCCTCCATGCAGAACCACTACAACCTCATCTACCGCGAGGAAGAGCGCGAAATGATGGGCCTGTGCCAGGCCGAGGGCGTCGGTGTGATCCCGTGGAGCCCGCTTGCGCGCGGGCGCCTGGCGCGCCCGGCAGACGCGGAAAGCACGGCGCGGCTCGAAACCGACCAGTTCGGCAAAACCATGTACGCGGGCACCGCCGCGGCCGACCGCAAAATCATCGACTGCACCGCCGAGCTGGCTGCGAGGAAAGAGGTGCCGCAGGCTTCGCTTGCGCTTGCCTGGATGCTCGCCAAACCGTTTGTGGACAGCCCGATTGTTGGCGCGACCAAGCCGCACCACCTGGCCGACGCAGCGGCGGCGTTTGAGGTCAAGCTGTCGCCCGAGGAGGTCGCGGAGCTGGAAGCGCCGTATGTGCCCCACCCGGTGCTTGGCTTCAAATAGCTTGTCGGGAAACTACACCCGCTCCGGCATGAACACTTACTGCACCACAAATCGCGTGATCCTGAGCGTAGCGAAGAACCTGCTGCTCGACCAAACACGAGAAGCAGGTCCTTCGTCGCTCCGCTGCTCAGGATGACGCTGTTTTCTGCGACCGATCTTGTAACAAGCTGGCTTCTCCTCCGTCCACTCAGGATTGCCGACGGGCGCGATCTCGCGCATCATGGTGAGCGGGAGCGCACACGCTGTTCAGCGCTTGGCGTTCGTTTCACGACTGGAGAAATCCCATGCAAAGCCGCATTCTTGGCAGCACCATGCCGGTTCTTGAGTTCATGCTGGAGCCGAACGAGGTCGTCATCTCGGAAGCCGGTGAGCTGAGCTGGATGTCAAGCTCCATTCAGCTGACCACGCACACGCAGTTTGCCGGCGGGGGCGGCTTCTTCGGCGCGTTCAAGCGTGTCGCCGGGGGCGGCAGCCTGTTTATGACCGAGTACCGCGCCTACGGCATGCCGGGCGAGATCGCGTTCGCGGCCAAAATGCCCGGCCACATTGTGCCGGTCGAGGTCGGGCCCGGGCAGGAGTTTTTCGTCCACCGCCATGGCTTTCTGTGCGCAACGCCCGCGGTCAACATCGGCGTGGGTTTTCAGCAGTCGCTCGGGGCGGGCATCTTCGGCGGCGACGGCTTTCTGCTGCAGCGCATCACCGGCGCAGGCGTTGCATGGCTTGAGCTTTCGGGCGAGCTGGTGGTCAAGGACCTGCGCCCGGGCGAAACGCTGCGGGTGCATCCAGGGCATGTCGGGGCGTTCCAGGCATCGGTCAACTTCCAGATCACCCGCATCCAGGGCATCCGCAACATGATCTTCGGCGGGGACGGGATCTTCCTGGCGGCGCTCACCGGGCCTGGGCGTGTGTGGCTGCAAACCCTGCCGCTGCCGCAGCTGGCGCACAAGCTGCAGGAATACATGAATGGCGGAGGAGCAAGAGAGGGAGCGACCGGGGTTGTCGGCGGGATTGTTGGATCAATTATCGAGGGGATGCGCTGATTCCCTGCGGAGTAAGCGAAAAAAAGGCCCGGCGATCATTCGCCGGGCCTTTGTGGTTGCAGGTGAAGTTAGAACTGGTACTTCAGTACGAACTGGATTTGCCGGGGTACGTAGTTCGGAGACGTGCTCGTGATGCTCCCAAATGTGCTTGCGGAAGTTGTGAACTGGTTCGACGGCAGATTCACCGTAGCTCCAGGAGCCGCGCCATCGCCGGGGTAAGCGATAGCTGGGCCGGGAACGTTGGCAAGATTGATGCCTGCATTTGGGTTATTGAAGTTCGTGGTGTTGATGATATTAAAGGCCTCGGCCCGGAACTGCACCGTCGATTCCTTGTAAACCGGGAAGTCCTTGAACACAGAGAAGTCCACTTGGCGGAAGTGGGGCCCATAGAGCGAGTTCCTTGCTTCATTGCCCAAGGTACCCGAGGCTTGAGGCGCAAAAGCAGTCGTGTCGAAGAACTCGAGAATGTTGCCGCCACCACGGCTTGCACTGCGGAGCTGGTTAGGACGGCTGCTGCCAGTAGCGCCGTTTGTCGTGCTGACAACTCCCTGGTTTGTCGTCACGGTGAAAGGGAACCCGCTGCTCCAACGAAGCAGAGTATTGGCTTCCCACCCTTTGCCGAGAAGCGCCGTTACGCCGGTCAGATTCTTGCCGAAAGGCACTGCGTAGTCGGCGGTGACGGCGAGTCGGTTCCGAAGGTCAAGATCACTGTTGCCGTATTCGAGCGTGCTCAGTCGTGACGGCACGGCGCCATATCCATCATTGACCTCGTTGCTATAGGCGAGGACGTTATCAAGCTCGTGCGCATAGGTGTAATTGGCTCCAACCGTAAGACCGGCTGTTGCTCGGCGAGTAAGTGACAATTGCAGCGCGTGGTAGGACGATGCGCCGCCGCTTACGAACTGGCCAATTTCCGAAACATTCGGAAGCGTGTTGTGGTATGGACGCAGCGTCTGAAAAACAGCGGATGGCGTGGTGTGCTGGGCAATTGCCAGGTTATCCAGCGTTTGGTTATCGATAAGTGCTGGTGCGTTCTGGTCATTCGTGATTTGTGCGAGATGGCGGCCGAGTTCCCCGACATACGTAGCTTCAAACACGTTCGCGCCGAACGACTTTTCTAAGGTTAGATTGAACTGTTCAAGATAGGCCGTGCGAAAGTTGGAGTTCAAAACGTCATTGATGTTGCCGGAGGGATTTGTTGCGCTGACCGCAACCGGAACCGGCAAACCTTGGCTGAGCAGCGTCGGACCGATGCCCGTTGCAGGATCAGGCGCGCAGCTGCCGGTGTTGCAGAAGTAGTCATCCACAAACGGCTGCGCTTTCTCTGAACCGTTGGAGGTGTAGTTGGTCTGGAAGTACGAGATGCCAAAGCCGCCACGAATTACGGTGCCAGGAGCGACAGTAGCCGCGAAGCCGATACGCGGAGCGAGATTGGAGAAGGTAGGGTTGACGCCGCCGTACTGGTTCACACCGGCCGTATTGGCGACCAAGAGCCTGCCTGCTACCGGATCGAAGTTCGTCAGCGCATTCTTCACTTCCGTGAAAGGCGTCAATACGTCGTAGCGAAGACCGATATTCAAAGTCAGGTTGGAAGCAGCACGCCAATCGTCCTGCACAAAGGCGCTGGGTTCAAAATCACGATAGTGGGGCGGGACAAGATCGTTGGAGCGTTCGACGTTGGCAAAGCGGCCCTGGAGGAGCGCGCCGAGACCGGTCGCATCACCATTGATCGGATTGATGTTGTAATTACCGATTCCGTAATTATTCTGAACGTTCGTAGCCTGACGCCGAATCAAAGCTGCGCCAATCTTGATGCTCTGCGGACCCCTGTTCAGGGTAATGATTCCGTTTTCCTGAAAGGTGTTATCGATGTCGATGATTGGAATAAATGCACCATCGCCGAGACTGTTGTACCCAGAGGTACTGACCGGTCCAAGTCCGGAGGTGTTGGTATTCAGATTGATTCTCGGCTGCCCGAATGCCGTGTTCACTGCAAGCCCATAGTTCAGCGGCAATGACTGGTTATTTACGCGCGTGTAACCGAAGCCCAACTGCAGCAGCACGCTCGGGCTGATTGTACGCACGTAGTTGATCTGTGCATTCTGCGCCGTGTCGATAGCCGCACCGTAGAAGCTGAAGATGTTCCCGCCCGGCGCAACATTGATGCCAGCTTCGTTGACTGAAGGAAATAAGCCCGGAAAATTAGAGGGAACGTTGTTATAGGTGTAGCGGGCAAAGATAAGGTCTTTCGGCGTTGCCTGCCAATCGACGCGGCCGTCGTACGTGTCGGAGTTGCGTGTGGTCACAGGGGAACCGGTGAAACCCTGTGTGGCGCTATTGGTGGCAGTAAGTGGTTGGTTCGGATTCGGGTAAAGCTGCGCGTACAGCAAACCCGCGGGATCGATCTGCCCGTTGTCGGCCAGGGCATTCAGCGCAGCGCTTGGACCGCCGTGCAGGACGTTGTACTGGGCCGTCGTGACGGTCTGATAGGTCTGAGGATTCTGCCCGAGTACCTGGCGCAGTCCTTCGTAGTCGCCGAAAACAAAGACCTTATCCTTCTTGATAGGGCCGCCGAGAGAACCGCCAAACTGGTTCTGCCGAAGCTTCGGCTTGGCCAGGGGCTGGCCATTTGGCTGCGTCGCGCCGAAGTTAAAAGGATTTGCGTTTAGAACGTCGTTCTCAAAAAACTCGTATGCCGACCCATGCAATTGGTTCGTACCCGACTTGGTAACAATGTTGATGACCGCGCCACCGGTGCGTCCCACCTCGGCCGTGTAGTCGTTGGTCTGAACACTGATTTCCTTGATCGCCTCAATCGAGGGTCGAATACCGATGCCGCCGATGATGCGCTCATTGTTGTCCAAACCGTCGACGGTCTCGTTGTTCAGGATTTCCGACTGGCCATTGGCGACCACCGCAGAGGTTTGCCGGCGGTCGTCAGGGCGCGCACCGGAGGTCAGGCCGTTGCCGGGGCCTTCGTTTGCGCCGGGGGTGATCTGCGCCAGGTTGATGTAGTTGCGCCCGCTCAGCGGCAGGTCCTGCACAGCCTGCTCGGTGACGGTGGTCGCGACGTCAGAGGAGTCGGTCTGCAATGCGGGCGTCTGCGAGGTGACCTGCACCGTCTCACCGGCTGAACCTACTTCGAGCTTCGCGTCCTCACGGGCGCGGTCGCCGGCAGCCAGCGCGAATGGCTGGATGGAGTAGCTCTTGAAACCCGTCTCAGCGATCTGCACCGTGTAGTTGCCGGGGCCAAGCTGCGAGAAGGTGTAGTCGCCGCCGCCGCCAGACTGCGCGGTTCTAACTTCCTTGGTGTCGACGTTCGTAAGCGTGACCGTCGCATTCGGGATTGCCGCTCCGGACGCGTCAGTGACCGAACCGGTGATGTCAGCCGTGGTGCTTTGTGCCCCAGCGAAGGGAGCTGCCGGGAACATCATGCACCCGGTAAGGATTGCCGCGCCTGCGGCCATGCGTATGCGTTGTTCACTTGCCTCGGAAAAAATGCGGATCCTGCGTGTATTTGCCATTTGTTGTCCTGTTCCTCTTTGCAGAACCGGCGAGTGAGGGCTCCGGTCCATTGCGTCGCCGAAGGTAAGCCTGCCCCCTCAGAGTCTGCAAGCTTTATACGGTAGTGGGCTGGACGTATCAAGGCTTGTGTCGTTGGTAACCATATCATTCGGTTGTCTTTACGGGTACGTGTCAAACCAGGACACCCCCGTATGATACGTCGCAAACCTGCGGCAATTTGCAGGGTAGACTCTGACCGCAGGCGGGCGTATACCAACGGTTGGGGTGAAACAGAGTGGCAGCGCGCCTGGATGTCCTGTGGTTCCCGGTCACACCGGAAGAAAAAGAGGCGGTACAGGAGCAGCTTGGCCGTGTGCTCGCCAGCCATGCGTTCCGCAACAGCCAGCGCTACCCCGCGCTGCTGCGCTACGTGGTCGAGCAAACGCTGGCCGGGGCCGCAGACCAGCTGAAGGAGCGGACGCTGGGGGTCGCTGTGTTTCGCCGTACCCCCGACTACGACACCAATGCCGACCCGGTGGTACGCGTGACGGCAGGCGAGGTCCGCAAGCGGCTCGCGCAGTACTACGGGGACCATGGGTCAGAGCTGCGCATTGCCTTGCCGTCCGGCTCCTACATCCCGCAGTTTCAGCCGGCGCTGCTGAGGGAGGATGTGCTTGTAAACGCTGACCCTTACGGCTCATTTCCCTTAGGCTTGCTTGGCGCGGTCGAGGGCGAAGCGGAACTGTTGCCGCCGCTGCCGCAGTTGGACGAAGCAGCCATCGCTGTGGCGGAGCCGGTGCGCGCGAGGAGAGTCCGGCCGTGGTTCATCCTCGCGGCGGCAGTGGTGCTCCTGCTTGCAACAGCCGGAGCTGCGCTGTGGAGCGCCGGGGCCCGGCAGGACGCGCTCCAGCAATTCTGGACGCCGATGACGTCTGCCCAGCAGACGCCCTTACTGGTCCTTGGCGGGCGCATGGCCGTGTATCTCGCGTCAGACGGCACTCCCCTGGCTGACGGAACGTCCATAGCTGATGGGACTTCGCTGGCCGATGGAACGCCGTTTTCCGCGGCGAAGCCGCAGAGCACCCCAGCCCGGCGCGGCTTGCATACCGCCGAGACGTTCGCGCCGCAGGAGCGCATCAACACCATTGCAGTGGGGGACGCGCTCTCCTTCGCGCGGGTGGCGAGCCTGATCAGCCGCCGCGGCTTCTCCTACACAGGCACCAGCGCGGAGCTGACCAGCCTTGAGGAGCTGCGGGCGCGCCCATCGGTTCTCTTCGGCGCCTACAACAATGCATGGACGCTCCACGCAACCGACCGCCTTCGCTTTCGGCTGCGGTTCGACCAGCCGCCCGGCTACTCGCACTATGTCTGGATCGAGGACACGGCAAAGGGTGCGACCGCCCGGTGGGTGGTGGACTGTCAGCAGCCGATGCGTACCGTGCCGCGCGATTATGCCATTGTGGCGCGCTACCTGAACCCTGAAACAGAACAGGAGATGGTCCTGGTGGCCGGGCTTCGCGAAAGCGGCACCACAGCCGCGAGCGAGTTTATCGCGAGCAACCGCTACCTGCAGGAGCTGGACGCCTTTGCCCCGAAAGGCGGCTGGGCGAAGCGCAATCTCGAAGCTGTGATCGAGACCGAGGTCGTGGGGGGACGGTCGGGGCCGCCCCGCGTGGTGGCTGCTGCGTTCTGGTAGAGCGCACCCTTAGCTCGCCAGGGTTTTTCCGTTTGAGCGGATGATCTCCGTATAGGTTGCGGCAGAGTCCTTGACAGTGCGGGCGAGGGTTTTCCGGTCGACATGGATCAGGCCGAACTGCTGGGTAAAGCCTTGCTGAAACTCCCAGTTGTCGAGCAGCGACCAGTGGAAGTAGCCGCGCAGAGGAACGCCGCCCGCCGCTGCGCGGAGGTACTGGCGCAGGTAGTCGCGGAGAAACGCCGCCCGCTGCGGATCGTGGACGCGGCCGTCCTCGGCGACGGTGTCGTGGAGTGAAATCCCGTTCTCGCTCACCACGATCGGCCTGCCATAGCGTTCATGCACAAAGCGCGGACCCCAGTAGAGCAGCTCCGGGGTAATGGCCCAGCCGGAATAGCTGCGGGGCATGGTTGCGGGCTCGGGCACCACCTCAGGCTTGCCCTCGGCGCCAGACCGGACGTGCTGCGCGTAGTAGACATTGATCGCGCAGAAGTCGAGCGGCTGCCGGATTGTCGCCATGGCCGCTGGGGTCGCCAGCTTTTCCGCGGTCGGAAACAGCGCGAAGCCTTCCTGCGGGTACTTGCCGAGATAGACCGGATCCAGCCACCAGGCGTTGCCGATCATCGCCAGCGGAGGAAAATCAGGCCCCAGCTTCTCTTCCTGCGCGGTGAAGGAGCGCGTACGTGCCGCCGCTATGTCGGCCGGCGCGTCCGAGGCGGGCAGGCTCATCTGCGCGGCAAACGGAATGCCGACTTCGATCGGCTTCCTGGCCGCTGCTCTTAGCGCCTGCACCGACCGGCCGTGGGCCAACAGAAGATGGTGCGCGCCGAGGGCCAGCTGCTCCCTGGGGTACTTGTTGAACGGCGGCATCATGCCGATCTCGCCTGAAAAGGTCCAGTAGATGTTGGGCTCATTGATGGTGAACCAGTGGTGGACGCGGTCGCTGTAGCGCGCAGAGAGCAGGTGCGCATAGTCGGCAAGCCATTTCGGCGAGTCCTCCTGGAGCCAGCCGCCCTCCTTCTGCAGAGCCTCGGGATAATCGAAATGGAAAACTGTGACCCAGGGTGTAATGCCGGCATGGAGCAGCCCGTCGATCAGGCGGTCATAGTAGTCGAGGCCGCCCCCGTTCGGCGTGCCCCGACCCTGCGGCAGCACACGCGGCCAGCTAATGGAGAGCCGATAGCTGTTGACGCCGAGCTGCCGCATCAGCGGGAGATCCCCCGCCCACTGGTGGTAAGTGTCGTCGGTAACGAGCATGTTGGAGCCGTCTTTGATCCTGCTCGTATCCGTGTCATACACGGCCCACACGGAGCGGCCGCCGCCGTCGGCATAGGGGTAGCCCTCGACCTGCATGGCCGAGGTGGAGGTACCCCAGGCGAAGTTCGCCGGGAACTGTGGGGTTGGCGGGAGAGCGAGGAGTGATCCCGGCGCCGTATGCAGTGCTGCAGCCACGGCAGCCGTTTTCGCAGAACCGGAAAGGAAGCGCCGGCGATCGATGCGCGCGGCCGAGAGGTCGGCAAGTGGGGCAACAGGACGCAAGGACGAATTAGGGACCGAAATAGCGGGGCCTCCGGGCGGGCGCAGACGGCCTTGTGCACAGGCTGACGCGGCTGCCCCACTCTATGCCTCGGCGCGGGCACAAGCCAAGCGCCACGGCTCAGGGCGTCAGCCGACTGGTACCAGCACGGACTGTACGGCTTGCTCAAGGGCGCGGGTGATCCTCAGCATCTCGGGACGCGTGAGGTACGGGTGCAGCGGCAGGCTCAAAACCCGCGCCGCCGCCGCCTCGGCGTGGGGCAGCGCCGCCGCGCGGACAGAGGGATAGCGGTAGTCGCCGCGGCTCTCGGTCGGGCCAGAGGCTTCTGAGTGCCAGGCCTTCCCTGCACCATTTCGGTTGGATCCGGACCCCTGATCCGCCGCGCTGCCCTGCTTTCCTACCCTGAATACAGGCTGCTGGTGCATCGGGACAGGATAGTGCACGGCAGTCGGCACACCGGCGTCCCCGAGCGCCCTGGCGACGGCGTCGCGGTTCTCAACCTCGACGGTGTATTGCGCGTAGGGGCTGGTGCGCCCTGCCCGCAGCGCCGGGATCCTGAGCAGCTTGCCCGTTTTCGCAAGCGCCAGCAGCGAGCCGTTGTAGCTGTTCGCGATCTCGCCCCGGGCGATCAGCTCTCGATCGAATACGTCAAGCTTGGCCAGAAGCACCGCGGCCTGCAGGGTGTCGAGCCGGCCGTTCAGGCCGATTTCAGTGTGGCGGTACCGCGCCTGCTGCCCGTGGTTGCGCAGCTGGTGCATGCGCAGCGCAAGCGCATCGTCGTTGGTGAAGCAGGCGCCGCCGTCGCCGTAGCAGCCCAGCGGTTTGGACGGGAAGAAGCTGGTGCAGCCGACCGTGCTGAGCGCGCCCGAGTGCCGGCCCTTGTAGACGGCCCCAAAGCTTTGTGCGGCGTCCTCGATGACCGGCAGGCCATACCGGGCGGCAATCGCGTTGATCTCGTCCATCTCCGCCGGCTGTCCGTACAGCGATACGGGCATGATGGCGCGGGTCCGCGGGGTTATGGCGGCTTCGATCCCGGACGGGTCGATGTTGTAGGTGTCTGGCTCGATGTCTACCAACACCGGCACGGCACCAAGCAGAGCAATGACCTCGCCGGTCGCGAAGAAAGTGAATGGCGAAGTGATGACCTCGTCGCCCGGTCCGATCTCAAGCGCCATCAAGGCCACGAGCAGTGCGTCGGTGCCGCTGGAGCAGGAGATGCAGTGCCGGACGCTGAGGCGCGCGGCAAGCCGCTCTTCCAGTTCAGCGACCTCAGGCCCCAGAATGTACTGTCCGTGGTCGAGCACCGCGTGGATACGCGCATCGATGGAGCTCTTCAGCTCGCGGTACTGCGCCTGGAGGTTGATAAAGGGAAGGTTTGTCTGCGTCCGATCGCTCACAACCAATTTTCGCATCCCCGCCATCCGCGTTCCGAGACCGCGGCATTTTCGAAGCATTTGAGAAGATCGTGCAGGCTGCTCCAGAAGTGTGCTGAATTGATCAGACGCACAGGTATGTGTGGGAGAGCAAATTACGCGCTCTCCGTAAAATTTTGTTCTCTTAAGCTGGCCTGCGAACCGTTGCGATCCGTTTATCAGAGTGAACATTGTTTCAATCGAAGTACATTTTTGGAGGCAAGATGTTGCGCACTTTTTGGAAGTTCCTGCTTCTTTTGCCCTTATGCCTGCTGTTGGCCGTAGCGGGCTGCGGCAGCGGCTCAGGCAATTACAGCCTCACAGCCACTCCGGCGACTCTTTCGCTCACAGCCGGCAGTACAGGAACGTTCAGCGTGACAGCGAGCGCCACCAACGGCTTTAACCAGCCCGTCGCAGTCGCTTTATCGGGGCTGCCCGCGGGCGTAACCTACAGCCCCTCGACCCTGACCCTGACGCCGGGCACGGCCCAGACCGTTACGCTGACGGCCGCGAGCACTGCTGCCGTGGCGAATGGGACGGTAACGCTGACCGGGACATCCGGCTCGCTGACGCACACGGCCACCGTGGCCATGGCGCTGGCCGCAGCGCCTGCACCGCCGCCACCGGTTCCGGCGTTTACCCTCGCGGTAAACCCGGCCACTCAGACCCTGATGGCAGGCCAGGCGCAGGGTCAACAGGTGACTCTGCTCGCGACAGCAACAGGCGGCTTTACCGGTACGGTGACGGTCACCGCAGGGAGCCTGCCGACCGGCATCACGACACAACCCACAACGCTCAGCCTGGTGCCTGGCACGTCGCAGAGCTTGAGCATCATCGCGGGCAGCAACGCGGCGATCGGCGCGGCGGCCGTGACTTTCACCGGGACCTCCGGCACCCTGACCAGCTCGGCGACCGTCAACCTGACGATTGCCTCCCCGACAGCGACCTCCGCGACCGGGCCTGATGTGACCACCTACCACTTTGACAACACTCGGGACGGCTTGAACGCGCAGGAGACCATGCTCACGCCGCAGAACGTGAACTCTACCTCGTTCGGGCTGCTGGGCAACTACACGGTGGACGGCAAGGTAGACGCGCAGCCGTTGTATGTCGGCGGGCTAAGCCTGCAAACCGGCACGGAAACCCACACGGACAACGTGCTGTACGTGGCCACGGAAAACGACAGTGTGTACGCGCTGAACGCGGCGACGGGCGCTCAGGAGTGGAAGACTTCAGTGATCGGCGCCGGCGAAACAGTGAGCGACGCGCCCTACAACTGCAACCAGATCATGCCGACCATCGGCATTACCGCTACCCCGGTCATCGACCGTTCGTACGGACCAAACGGCGCCATCTTTGTAGTAGGTGCCACCAAGGACGCGAGCGGCGGCTATCACTACCGCCTCCATGCGCTCGACCTGACCATCGGTAACGAGCTGCCCGGCAGCCCGGTTGAAGTTACCGCGACCTCACCCGGCACCGGCGTAGAAACTCAGGGAGGAACGATCACCTTCGATCCTCACCAGCAGGTGAGCCGCGTGTCCATGCTGCTCTTGAACGGAACCATCTACACCGCGTGGGGCAGCCACTGCGATGTTGCTCCGTACCACGGCTGGGTCCTGGGTTACAACGAGAAGACCCTGGCGCAGACCACCTCGATCAACCTGACGCCGAACGGCAGCGACGGCGCGGTTTGGATGAGCGGCTACGGCCTGGCTGCGGATACAAGCAGCAACATCTATCTGCTCGATGCAAACGGCACACTCGACACAAGCTTTACCGCAAACGGCTTCCCAAACCTGAATGACTTCGGCAACGGCATGTTGAAGTTGAACACCACGGCCGGCCTTACCGTCACTGACTTCTTTGAGCCCTACAACACCCTTATGGAGTCGGCGATGGATGTCGATCTCGGCGCCGGCGGAGCGATGCTGCTGCCCGATCTGAAAGACAGTACGGGGACCGTGCACCAACTCCTGGTGGGTGCCGGTAAGGACGGCGACATCTACATCGGGGACCGGAATAACCTGGGCAAATACACACCGAACGCGACGAGCAACGGCAACGTCTACCAGGACCTGGTAATGGCCTTGCCGAACGGTGCCTGGTCGGGACCGGCTTACTTCAATAACACCGTGTACTACGCCGGCGTGCAGGACGTGCTGAAGGCGTACACGATCAGCAACGCCAGGCTGAGTGCGACGCCTACCAGCGAGTCCGCGACCAGCTTTGCCTACCCGGGAAGCACCCCTGCAGTTTCCGCCAACGGGACGCAGAACGGCATCGTGTGGGCAGTGGAGGACGCTGCCAATGCGCCGAACGTGCTCCACGCCTATGACGCCACCAACGTCGCGAATGAACTCTACAACAGCAACCAGGCCCCGGGCGGGCGGGATGCGTTTGGAACCGGCAACAAGTTCATCACGCCGGTGATCAGCAACGGGATGGTGTTTGTGGGCACGAGTAACTCGGTCGCGGTCTTCGGGCTGCTCGGTTCGTCCTCGGCCCCGTAACTTGCAGGCGCAGCAAAAAGGGTGAGCCTCAATGCTCACCCTTTTTGCTGCTTACTTGCTGACTCAGCCTAGGCGTTCCAGCATATCTTCAGGCGTCATGCGGATGCAGGTGAAGATCGGCGTATCCCGCAGCGTGTATGGACTGATTTCGGTCTCCCGCAGCTGCTGGACAAGGTCCAGAAAGTCTTCAGGGTAGTTCGTTTCAAAGGCGACCACAAACTCCTGGTCGTCGATGCCAAAGGAGTAGGTCGTATTGAGCTTGACCCGCGGGTACGCCTGCCCGATGCGGATGTGCTCATTCATCAGGCGCTGGCGCTCCTCAATCGGCAGCAGGTACCAGGCGCGCGTCTTCCAGAATGGATAGATGAAGATGTACTTCTGCCCGCCGGGGCGCAGCTTGGTGCGGGTTTCGGCCTGTTCGTCAGCTTCGCCGCTGATGATGTACTGCGAGCGCTTGGTCATCGACAGATAGCTGTAGGGCGTTTCGAGATAGCCGCCGAGCGGGGTAGCCAGCAGCTCCGCGCGCATTGCGTTCAGGTCGTCCACCGAGTAGCAGATCGTCCACAAGACCATGTCGCAGTCGCCGCGCAGTCCAACCGTCGAGTACGAAAGCGTCAGCATACGGTTCGGCTGGTTCCAGCGGTGAAACACCTCGGCAAACTGGCGTTTGTGCTCGGCGCGCTCCGCCGCGGGCAGCCGCCGCCACTCCGGCAGGATCTTGTAGAAAGTAAAGCCAATAGTTTGGCGCTTGAGGGCCGGCTGTCCGCGCTTGGCAAACTGCTCTCCGGCGTCGGGCGCCTGCCGATCCGCTGCGGCAATCTCCGGTGTTGCGACTGCGTCTGCCATGGGCCGTCTCCTCTGCTGCTCACCCTGAGTTTATCGCAGCGCAGCAAGCAGACGGGTGTCAGCGAGGACGACCACTACGAGCGGGCGAAAGCCGGGCAAACGCCTAAAGCAGGGACAGCTGGACGTCGCTCTGGAGCAGGTCGAGTTCATTGACCGTGCCGGGGCGGAACTCAGCCTGCTGGCCGGGATGGCTGTGGTAGTTGCCGAGCACGCGCGGGACCCGGGCCAGCTTTTGCCCGGTACCAGCCAGGAACATCCACCAGGCCGCGTCGCCCACGATCCGCAGCAGTGTGCCGTCCTCCATGCGGTATGGGTAGCGTGGAGCCCGCATGTGCGCGCTCATGCGCCACATTACAGCAGGGCCGAAGGTGCCGCGGTGGCCGGTACCGCTGCCCAGCCGCGTTACAGAGCCCGCTACGGGAGGCCAGTGCGGCAAGAACGGCCGCTCGTCGCACGGGTAGCTCGGCCTCACTGCATCGGTCGCTGCTTGGTCGTAGCAGATCGCCCAGTCCCCGCCGGCGGCAGCGGCGCCTTCCTGAAGCAGCGCAGTCTCAAGCAGTTTCACGGCATCGGGGGCAAGCCGGTCGTCAAGATTCAGGTTCATGACGAAGGGCGTGTTGACCATGGAAAGGGCTACATTCCATGCCTGGTAGATGGTGAGCGGCTCACGAACAGCCGCGGAGCGGCCGGTGCACCACTCCGGCGCGCAGTCATTGCCGTCAAACACGTAGATCATCTCGACCGGGACCTGCTGGGCGCGGAGATTCACCTGGTGACCGCGAAGCAGCGCCCATCGGTCCGGGTCGCCATGCCACACCGAACAGATGACCGTGGTTCGCGGCAGGCGGGCAACATCGTGCCGCTTGAAAATCAGGTCCGGGCCGAGGCGCGCGACAAACTCGTAGCCCTTGCGGGTTGCGCAGTCGAGCAGCGCGGCCTCATCGGCGGCATGCCGAACAGTGAGGACGGAGATGCGGAACCGCTTGACATCGAGATCGTCAAGAATGGCGACTTCTGCGCCGGCTGCGTCGATCGCGCAAAGGTCAATGTCACCAAACGCATGCTGCTCAAGCAGTGACGCGAGCCGAAGTGCCGGGACTTGAAGGACTCGCTTCCCTGTCGTAAGCCCGCGTACCTGCTCGATGTGAGCCGGGCCAAAGTAGCACGGAAGGCCGCTTAGCCTTTGCCCATTGCTGGACGGGTCGCACTCCAGGTAGTCGGCCAGACCCTCAAAGGGAGCGACAGCGGCAGCAACACAGGCCGCTTTGCGTCGCGCTCGCAATGTGGGGAAGGCCGCCGGCGCAGGCTCGATGCAGAGCCCGGACCAGTGCATCGTTTCTTCGAAAAAGAGCGAGTTCGAAGCGCTTTCCCCATCGCCCGCGCCGACTTCAATGAAGACGCCGCCGCGTTTGCCACGGAAAAAGCTCTCAAGCAGGTAGCGGTCCTGCCCGTTCTTTGCGTAAAACCGCATCGCCGCTGACTAGCCCTCAATCTTGAACAGTGCCGCGAGAGTAGCACCGCGCCGCGCCGGGGCAGGCATGCCCGAAGTAACGGCCGTCAATCGGCCATGATCATGACCTCGGTCGACTTGATCAGCGCCGTGACGGGGTCGCCGACCTGCACGCCCATATCCTCCACGCTCTGCCGCGTAATGACGCTCTCGATCAGGTTTTCGCCGACTCGCACAGTGACCTTGGCCGTCACGGTGCCGAGCACGATCTCCTCCACTGTGCCGCGAAGCTGGTTGCGGGCTGATATTTTCTGGTTGGCCATCTATTCCCCTTTTAGCACTATGGGATGCCGGGCACGCCCGCAAACATGGGGCCGCGGCAGCCAGAGGCGATATACTCGCCCGGATATGTCCGAAAAGATCATCGCTTACCTGGCCGGCTTCATTACGGCCGTCATTGGTGCGACCGGGTACGCCGGCGTCGCGCTGCTCATGGGCATCGAGTCGGCGTGCATTCCGCTGCCGTCCGAGATCATCATGCCGTTTGCCGGGTACCAGGTGTACCTGCACCACCTGACGCTGCTGGGCGTCGCGACCGCAGGCGCACTCGGCTGCAACCTGGGCTCGGCCGTCGCGTACTGGGTAGGTGCCTACGGCGGGCGGCCGCTGGTGGAGCGCTTCGGGCGCTATGTGCTGCTGAGCCGGCACGACCTGGACCGGACAACCCACTTCTTCGAGAAATACGGCTCGGCGACCGTGCTGATCGGCCGGCTGCTGCCGGTGGTACGCACCTTTATCGCACTGCCCGCCGGGATCGCCCGCATGCCGCAGCTGCGCTTCCACGTCTACACCTTTCTAGGCTCGTGGCCCTGGTGCTTTGTGCTGGCCTACGTCGGCATGAAGCTGGGCGAACACTGGGACACCGACCCGCGCTTCAAGGCCGTCTTCCACCGCTTCCATGTCGGGGTTGAGCTGGTGCTGCTGCTTGGGATCGCCTGGTTCGTGTGGAGCCACGTGCGGCGAGGCCGGACCGATGTGGTACGCGCCTAGCCCGCCATTTGCCAAAGCGGTTCCCCACGGGAGACACTTACCTGTTTGAGCCGTCTGCCCGGGAGAGCCTGCCCTATCCCCACTCTGTCGCACGAGGCCCAACCGCTATTTTTTGTTTGGAAGGACGGAAACACACGCAATGGAAACACAAAAGCCCAAGCAGCCAACCGGCAAGCTGGGCGTGATGACTGTAGGGATGGGCGCCGTGGCGACCACCCTGATCGCCGGGGTGGAAGCCGTCCGGCGCGGGCTCTCCAAGCCCATTGGATCGCTGACGCAGATGGGCCACATCCGGCTCGGCAAGCGGACCGACGAAAACTCTCCTCTGATCCACGACTTCGCGCCGCTCGCGTCGCTCGATGACATCGAGTTTGCCGGCTGGGACATTTTTCCCGAGAACATGTACGACGCGGCTTCGACGGCAAACGTGCTGGAGCGCTCGCACCTGGAAACGATCAAGCCCTTTCTTGAGGCGATCAAGCCGATGCCGGCCGTGTTTGACCAGCACTATGTCAAGCGGCTGAGCGGAACGCACGTGAAAAGCGGCCGTTCCAAGTGCGATCTGGCCCAGCAGGTGCGGTCTGACATCCAGGCCTTCTCGGCGACCGTCGACCGGGTGGTCGTGATCTGGTGCGGATCCACTGAAATCTTTATCGAGCCGACCGCGGTGCATGCGACGCTGGCCGCCTTTGAAGAGGGCCTGAACAACGACGACATTGCGATTGCGCCCTCGCAGATTTACGCCTACGCCGCGCTGATGGAGGGAGTGCCGTTTGCGAACGGCGCGCCGAACCTGACGGTTGACCTGCCCTGCATGGTCGAGCTCGCAAAGAAGACGCACACGCCGATCTGCGGCAAGGACTTCAAGACCGGCCAGACCTTCCTCAAGACGGTGCTGGCCCCGGCGTTCAAGGCGCGGATGCTCGGCGTCGCCGGCTGGTACTCGACCAACATCCTGGGCAACCGGGACGGCGAGGTTCTCGACGACCCAGAGTCGTTCAAGACCAAGGAAGAGTCGAAGCTCGGGGCGCTTGAGTACATCCTGCAGCCAGGGCTGTACCCCGATCTCTACTCCGACATGTACCACAAGGTGAGGATTAACTATTACCCGCCGCGCGGTGACAATAAAGAGGGTTGGGACAACATCGACATCTTCGGCTGGCTCGGCTACCCAATGCAAATCAAGGTCGATTTCCTGTGCCGCGACTCGATCCTGGCAGCACCGCTCGCGCTCGACCTGGTGCTGTTTATGGACTTGGCAAAACGTACGCCGGAGCTGGCTGCCCTGGGTATCCAGGAGTGGCTGAGCTTCTACTTCAAGGCTCCGCAAACCGCTGAGGGGCTCTACCCCGAGCATGACCTGTTCATCCAGCTGATGAAGCTCAAGAACACGCTGCGCCACATCATGGGCGAGGAGCTGATCACGCATCTCGGCCTGGAGTACTACGACTAGAGCTGCCGCAGCGGCTCAGCGTGCAAAAAGGCGAGCCTCACGGCTCGCCTTTTGCTGCGCCCAACTCCGAGTGGGACTTCATGGCATAGTGTTGTGCAGGGAGAACGGACATGCGGAAGCAATCGTGCACGGCAGCGGCGGTGTTTGCAGGTTTGGGGATGTTCTGCGCGGCGCTCCAAGCGCACACGCAGGCTGCTGCCCCGATAGGTGCCGCGATGGCAGGCGGCTCAGACGATAAGTACGCCTGGCTTGAGAATGTCTCGAGCGCCCGGTCCATGGACTGGGTGAAGAGCGAAAATACGCGCACGGCAAAGGTTCTGGAGGCTGACCCGCGCTACGCCACCAATTTTGCTGAAGCGCTTACCGTGGCGGAGGACCCGAACCGGCTCCCCTTGCCTGGGCTGCGCGGAGGCGAGATCTACAACCAGTGGCGCGACGCGGCCAACCCACGCGGGTTGCTGCGCAAAACCACGCTCGCCGACTATGGGACAGCGCGGCCGCACTGGCAGACCGTTCTCGACTTTGACGCGCTGGGCCGCGCGGAGAAAACCGGCTGGGTAAGTCGAGGCTTAAGCTGCCTCTACCCCGGCGACCAGTACTGCATGGTGGCTCTCTCGGCAGGCGGCGAGGACGCGACCTCCGAACGCGAGTTCGACCTGAAGACCGGGCAGTTTGCGCCGAATGGCTTTACGCTGCCGCACAGCAAGCAAAGTGTGGACTGGGTCGATAAAGACACGCTGCTGATCGCGCACGATTGGGGTCCGGATACCATGACCACCTCCGGCTACCCATTTGTGGTGAAGGAGTGGAAGCGGGGTACACCGCTCGCGAGCGCGCAGGAAATCTTTCGCGGCGCTCCGGCGGACGAGGTCGGCACACGCGCTTCAGTCCTGCACGATGCCCAGGGTCACCAGGTCACCATCATTCGCCAAGGGGTAACTTTTTTTGCGAGCAAGATCTATGTCCGCACGCCCAAAGGGGTGGAGCAGCTCGCCATTCCGCCCAAGGCCGAGGTCGACAACCTGATTGATGGGCGTTTGCTGGTGGAGCTGCGCGAAGACTGGCAGCCGGACGCGCAGGCGCCGAAGTTCGTCCAGGGCTCGCTGGTCGAGCTGAAGCTGGCTGACGTACTCCGCGACCCGGCGCATCTGCGGCCGTCGACCGTCTTTGAGCCCACGGCACAGGAGTTCCTGCAGGAGGCCTCGTCCACCCGGGACTGCCTCGTCGTGACGACGCTCGAAAACGTGCAGGGACGAGCTTACGTGTATAAGCCCGAGCCGGGCGGCTGGACAAAAACACGCCTGAAGCTCCCGGAGAACGTGTCGGTACGCATCGCGTCCACAAACGCGACCGACAACCGCTTCTTTCTCTCGATCACGAGTTTTTTGACGCCGCCGGCTGTGTGGCTTGGCGACGCGGGCACGGGTACGCTGGCCGAGGCCAAGAGTCAGCCACCGCAGTTTGACGCTGCCGCGGACACGGTTGACCAGCACTTTGCCATGTCAAAGGACGGCACCAAAGTGCCGTACTTCGTCGTACACCGCAAAGGCCTGAAGTATGACGGCACCAATCCAACGCTGCTCTCCGCCTATGGCGGCTTCCAGATAGCCCAGACCCCCACCTACTCGGCCCATCTGGGCAAACTGTGGCTTGAGAAAGGCGGCGTGTTTGTGCTGGCCAATATCCGCGGAGGCGGTGAGTTTGGGCCGGCCTGGCATGAGGCCGGCCTCACAACACACCGGCAGCGCATCTACGACGACTTTGCGGCTGTCGGCCAGGACCTGATCATGCGCAAGCTGACCACGCCAGAGCACCTGGGCATCGAAGGCGGCTCGAACGGCGGTTTGCTCATGGGGGTGGAGATGGAGCAGCACCCGGAGCTGTGGCATGCGGTCGTGATCGAGGTGCCGCTGCTGGACATGCTCGGCTACGAACACATCGCCGCGGGCGCAAGCTGGGTCGGCGAGTACGGGTCAGTCAGCATTCCCGAGCAGCGCGCTTTCCTGGCGTCGATCTCGCCCTACAACCAGCTCAAGCCGGACGGGAAGTACCCTGAGCCGCTCATCTTTACCACCACCAAGGACGACCGCGTTGGCCCGCAGCACGCACGCAAATTCGCCGCGAAGATGGAAGAGTTCAAGGAGCCCTTCTTTTTCGAGGAGATTACCGAGGGCGGCCACGGCGCCGGTGCCGACCTGAAGCAGGAGGCCGGCACGAACGCTTTGACCTACACCTATCTCACGCGCAAACTGATGGGCGGCGAAGCGGAAACGACGACAGCTGCGCGATAACACGGGATGGCTGGGGCTCGGCTCGCGAAACTCAAAAGGACTGGGCGTTTACCTGGATGTGAAGAGTCACCGGGACGGGTTGACCGTCTCTGGTGGCCGGGCGGAAGTGGTACATGCGAACCGCCGCGACTGCCTTGTCATCGACACAAGGGTTTCCGCTCGACTTCTCCACCGAGATAGCTTGCGGCGCACCCTGAACGTCGACTGTGAGCCTGGTAAGTGCTGTATACTCTTGTCCGCGGGTCAGGTGGCAGTCGGCAATATCAGGGTTCGGCGCGTCGACCACCTGCGGCGCAGTCGCCTCGGGGCTTGTCGGCTGTTGTGCAAGCAGAAAGAGCAGAAACGCTGCAAACATACAGGTTCCTCCAGCTTGGGCAGACTGTCTGCTGACCCGAAGCGGAATCAAGACTACAAGGTTCAGCAGTGAATGTGGAATCGTTCCTGGCACTCGCCTCAACAGCAAGTAGACGCGGCCCTGCCCTGGGATCGAAGATGAGGAGCACCCGGAGGAGCGGAAACAATGAAAGGTACAGTCTGGTTTGTCCTGCTGCTGGCTGCCGCTCGCTGCGCGCACGCTGCCCCGCTGACTGCGCGTGAGGCCATCGCGAAGATCGTCGCCACGAACGGCGTCACGCTTCCCGCGGACACTGTCGATACGATCAAGGCAGGAGACCCGGAGACACCGGTCACCGGAGTAGCGACGACCTTCATGGATTCCATGAAGGTTCTGCGCGAAGCGGTCGCGCACGGCGACAACCTGATCGTCACCCACGAGCCAACCTTCTACAACCATCGCGACGACCTGGCCCTGCTGCCCTCCGGCGACCCTGTACTCGCCGAAAAGTTGAAGTACATCACCGACCACCACCTGGTGGTGTGGCGATTTCACGACGGCTGGCATCGGCATCAGCCCGATGGCATCCTGACCGGCGTTGTTGACCAGCTCGGGCTCAAGGCTGACCAGCAGGGCGGAGCCGGCTCACAGTTCTTTAGCCTGCCCTCACCCGTGCCGCTGGGCAGCTTTGCGGAGCAGCTTCAGAGCAGGACCGGTGCGATTGCGATACGGATCGTAGGCGACCCGGCCTTACCGGTGACCCGGGTTGCGCTGCTGCTGGGCGCTGCGGGGGGAGAACGGCAGATCGCCATGCTGGCCCGGCCGGATGTGCAGGTGCTGGTGATCGGCGAGGCGACCGAGTGGGAGACGATCCCCTATGCGCAGGATGCTTCGGAGCAGGGCCGCCAAAAGGCGTTGATCCTGCTCGGGCATGACGTCTCAGAAGAAGCCGGGATGAAGAATTGTGCCGACTGGCTCCGGGGCGTGCTGCCCGGCGTGCGCGTGGACTTTGTTCCGATGGGCGAGCCGTTTTCAACCGTAGCCACGCGCAAGGCCGGTCAGCCCTAGAGCCAGCCCTTGGTGCGTGCGATTCGAGCGGCGTCCACCCGGTTTGCGGCGCCCAGCTTGTTCGACGCCTCTGACAGGTAGTTCCGCACGGTGCCTTCCGAAAGACGAAACTCGGCCGCTATCTCGGCAGACGAACGGCCTTCGCCGGCCAGGCGCAGGATCTGGCGCTCCCGCTCGGTGAGCGGATCAGCTTCGGCCCAGGCCTCGGCCGCAAGCTCGGGGTCGAACATGCGTTTGCCGGCGTGCACCTGCCGGACCGCATTGGCGAGCTCTGCCGATGGACGGTCTTTGAGCAGGTAGCCTTTCGCGCCGGCGTCGAGCGCGCGCCGCAGGTAGCCGGGGCGCGCAAAGGTGGTCAGGATGATGGTGCGGACCTGCGGGTAGCGGTCGCGCACCTCGGCGGCGAGCGAGAGCCCGCTCAGCTCCGGCATTTCGACGTCGGTAACGAGCACGTCCGGCTGCAGCTTCGCGATGAGCGAGAGCGCTTCCCTGCCGTTGGCGGCGCGGCCGCACACGGTGATGTCCGGCTCAAGCTCCAGCAGCGCGGCGAGCGCGCCGAGCAGCATGGCCTGGTCTTCAGCAACGAGGACGCGGATCGGGGTCGACGTAGGCATGCGACTTCATCGTACCGCCGCGCATGTCAGTGCGCCGGCTACACCTCATCTCCCCAGAGCTTGATCCCGCCTAGCAGCCCATCCTGGTTTGAGACCAGGCTGACGTGGTCAGGCAGGGTGAAGGAGACGAGCTTGGCGTTGCCGCCGCCGATGTAGAGCGAGTCCCAGTTGAAGGTGTGCGCGGTCTGCTCGATGGCTTTGGCGAGCAGCTTGTTCCACTTCTTGGGGCCGATCTCTTTCAGGCCGCGGCGGCCAAAGTAGTCCTCGTAGGTCTTGCCCTTGCGAAAGGGATGGTGACCGAGTTCGAGGCCGGGGCTCAGGTGTCCGCGCGTAAACAGGGCTGAGCCCATGCCGGTCCCCAGCGTGATGACAAGCTCCACGCCCTGCCCGCAGATGGCGCCGTAGCCCTGCACGGCAGCGTCATTCGCGACCCGGACGGGCTTGCCCCAACGCTTTTCACACTCGCCTTTCAGGTCGTAGCCGATCCATTCCGGATGCAGGTTTGCGGCGGTCAAGGTGCGGCCTCCCTTAATTACGCCCGGAAAACCGACGGACACGCGATCGAAAGGCGGGATCTGCGCCCGCAGCTTCTCGAGCACTTCCATCACGCGCGCCGGCGTCGGCTTCAGCGGCGTTTCTGACCGGACGCGCTCCGTGAGAGGCCTTGCGTCGTTGTCGAGTGCCATCATCTTGAGCCCGGTGCCGCCGATATCAATCGCGAGGGTGACCGGGTGAGTGGGTGAGGCCTGAGTGGTTTTGCCTGGGTGTGCTTCTGCCATGAAATCCATACGCGCTCCAGTGTAGATGGTGAAAACGAAGTTGTGCGCGCCGGGGAGAGCGAAGCAGGAAACTGCTCACCGGCATCGGGTGCTGCGAGTCCAAGGAGCGAGCGTGGGACTGAGGTCTACAGTAAGTTCTGCGCGGCGCTGTGAAGCCGCCCCACAAAAGAACTAACCCCCTGCCGCGGGAAGGTTCATACTAGAAATACGTCTCGCTTTTCTGTCTGAGGTGCGCTTAATGACTTCCCGTCTAATGACCATGGCTGGTGCTTTGCTTCTTTCCTCGGCGATCGCTTCGGGGCAAACGTCTGGACAAACATCCGGCCAAAACCCGAACGCGCCGATCCCGGGCCAGGCGCCGACGCCCTCGACCGTTCCGCAGACAACCACACCCTCCGCTCCGGGAACCACCCCTGGCACCGTTCCGACCACGCAGACACCGGAGCCGCCTCAAGGCGGCACCAGCAAGCCGGCAGCGAAGAAGGCGGACGCGCCGGCCCCGGTTGTGCCGGAGAAGCCGGTTCCGCTCGAAGCCAAGGTAGGCCCAAACGGCGTTGTGCAGGGGGTCAAGCCCGGGAGCGATGACGACGTGAGCGCGGTCGGCAACCGCAATATCGGTGGGCGCGGCCTGGGCAACTGGTACTCGACCAATACCGAGATCGGCATGGGCAAGCAGTACTCGGTTGAGCTTGAGAAAAGCACCAAGTTCATCAACGACCCGGTCGTGACCGAGTATGTGAACCGGATCGCGCAAAATCTCGTGAAGAACTCCGACGCGCGCGTGCCATTCACGGTCAAGGTGATCGACTCAGACGAAATCAACGCGATGGCGCTGCCGGGCGGGTTCTTCTTTGTGAACTCCGGGCTGATCCTGAACGCGGACACCGAGGCCGAGGTCGCCGGCGTCATGGCGCACGAGATTGCCCACGTCGCCGCGCATCACGCGGTGCGCGAGCAGACCCGCATGAACTACGCGCAAATCGGCACAGTGCCGCTCATCTTTGTCGGCGGCGGGCTGGGCTATGGACTGTACGAGGCGGCGAACATCGGCGTGCCGTTGACGTTTCTGCAGTTTTCGCGTGACTTCGAGGCGCAGGCAGACTTTCTGGGGACGCAGTACCTGTACCGGGCAGGCTACGACCCGCAGGCGCTGGTCAACTTCTTCGAAAAGATCGAGAACCTGGAAAAGCGCAAGCCGGGCCTGATCTCGAAGGCCTTTGAAACGCATCCGGCCACGCCGGACCGCATCGGCCGCACCCAGGAGGAAATCGCGACCCTGCTGCCGCCGCGCAACGAGTACCTGGAGACGACCTCGGAGTTCGACGATGTGAAGGCGCGGCTGGCGCGCATCGAGAACAAGCGCAAGCTCGACGACAAGAAGAACCCTGGCAAGCCAACGCTGCGCCGCGCCGGCAGCTCAGACCCGAGTGCAGGCGACCCGAACGCGCAGCCTGGGGATGACCGGCCCACACTGCACAAGCGGGATGACAGCGGGAACTGAGGCTTTCGGGCTTTGCAAGGAGACGGGGACCTACCGGGTCCCCTTGTGCTCGGCTTCTGGAACCGTCAGCGCCAGCCCTGTTACATCGCTGCTGCCTACATGCAGCGGCTGTTGCGCTGTGCCGTAACTGTGGACCGGGTGCGATTCACTGTGGGTCGTCGGCATCGTGCCGGGGCTATTTGGAACGTCTGTGTATTCGAGATCGGCCGCGCCGGTAATCCGTGCCAGATAGTCACCCTCCGGCACAAAGCTCATCGAAAAGCCTGGCTCCTCCCGGCTTAAATGGGTTTGCATGGCTTCCGTTTTGTCGTCGGCATAGACAAGCGTTACCGATCCGCCATTGACCGTGTGGCCGTCCGGAGCCGCAATGACTCCCGCGACGCTGTGCAGCTTCGCGAGCGGGATTTGAATGTCCTCACCGGGCCGCTCTTCGCCCAGCTTCAGCCGGAATGAGGCAGCATCTCTTTGCCGTAGCACGTTGCCTGAATACACCGGCACTGTCGTTCCTCCATCCCCGTCAGTGGATGTGCCATGGCTGTTGACCTCTATCAAATCTCGTTCGAGGTGCAAGCCAACTTCGACCAGGTATTCCTCCGCCGGCAGTCCGCTGACGCGGTAAACACCGCGGTCGTCCGTCCTCAGTGGCAAGCTGTACCGCGTCGGGCCCGGCTGCGGCCGGACCCATTTGTCTTTCCGGCGAACGAGCAGTGCTACAGCGAGTCCGGCCGCGGGGGCGCCATCGTCATACACAATGGTGCCGGCTACGGCTGCTCCCCGCTCGAGCACGACGTCTACCGCCGCGGGAAGGCTTGCCTGCACGGCCACCCTCGGTACCGCTGTGCGGATGCGTTCCTTGATCTCCTTGGTAGGTTTGTCCAGCTCTTCGCTTGAGTACCCAAGAGCCTCAAGCGCTGACACATAGCCCGGCGCAGCGGCCAGGACGTAGTACGCTCCCGGCGAGACATGCGTGAAGATGAAGCTGCCATCCGGCTGTGTGGTAACGCTGGTCATGTGCGTAGAGGTGCTGTCTCCCTCCTCGGCACGGTAGCCGTCAAAGGCTTTGACAGGCTCAAGCACGACGGTCGCCAGCCGAGCCGGTCCGTTCGTATCGCCTAGAAAAACATGTCCGGTCACGGTCGAGGTAGGCGGCGCTTTTCCCGGCTGCTGCCCAGGAGCAGCCACCGTACTCAGCAGCAAGCACAAACCGATAGATTGGATACGGATAGCGCGCCTCCACGTGGGCGGAGTATAGCGCGGAGATGCATCTTCTCGAAAAACAAACCGCTGCCGCCGACCCCCGGTTGCGATAGGGCCATGCGGGTCAGCCTCGGCCGCGGCTTACCACACGCAGGATGACGACCAGCGCCAGGCCCACAATCAGCATCCTCAGCATTTGCGGCACTTGGCCAGAATGGCCGCCTGCAGGCGGTCGCGCAGGCTATCCGGCAGGTCGTACAGGGTGTGTGAGCGGTAGACTTCAATCGTCTTGCGCGTGGTGCTTACTGTGATGGTGCAATGCTCACAGCAGCCGAGGTGTTCTTCCAGCGTCGCCCTCAGCGTTGGGTCGATGCTGCCATCGAGCAAATCATCCAGGTGCAGCAGGAACTCAGAACAAATCACTTTCCGTCACCATCCCCATTCTTCTTGCCCTTCGCATCGACCACGGTGTTGCCGAAGTAACGGTTCAAACGCTCACGAAGTTGCAGACGAGCGCGCAGCAACCGCGATTTGACTGCCGGCACGCTTAAACCCAGCGATTCCGCCGTTTCCTCTGTGGATAACCCTTCCACGTCTCGCAGCACAAACACCACGCGAAATCCCGGAGGCAAGCCGTTGACCGTCTTCTTCAGGATCTCCGCCAGCTCGGATTGCCCGTATTGCTGTTCGGGACTCGGACCCCAGTCGGCCAGCTCGCGAGGCATCGAGCCTTCTTCTGTCTCCACGTCCTCGTCGATCGAAACCATGCGCCCGGTGCGTCGCTTGCGCAGGCGCATCAGGCTTTCGTTCACCGCGATCCGCACCAACCAGGTATAGAACTTAGAGTTTCCCTGGAACTGGTTCAGCTTTTCGTACGCCTTGAGAAACGCGTCCTGCACGACATCTTCCGCGTCCTCGCGGTTTTGCGTAATGTGCTGCGCGATCCGAAAAACCTGCCGGTCGTACTGCTTTACCAACGTTTCAAATGCGTGAACGTCTCCAGCTTTCGCCAGGTTGACGAGCCGTACGTCCGGGTGTTCTTCGATAACCGGCAGCACGGCGGTCGCTGCTGCGGCGATCGGTGGTGGATTGCTTTCCGGTTCCTGTCTGCTGGATTGGATGGGAGGCATAGATATCGGTTTCAGCTTTTCGCGCCTTTCCCTGAAATGTGGAGCGAGCGAAGCCCTCATTCATGCTATCGCGTTCGCAGCGGGCCCACGGGGAATCGCGGCCGGCCACCTTCGCGCCACACAGGTTTGTGCGCGGGGTGCAGCCTCGGGTACCGGCGTGTACTGGAGGCCTGCCATTTCGCGGGCGCCGCGCAACAACTCGCTTACTCTGGTAGCAGAGGATGTTGAGCCTGTGAGCCGTACCCGCACCAGCCTTCTTGCTGACACCCTGCGCCGCGGCGCAGCCCTTTTGCTGTTTGCCGGTGCTCTCCTCCAGCCCGTTTACGCTGCTGCGGCCGCAACCAAGAAAGCCAGGGTGCACACCGCAGCCGCGACTGCGAAGCACGGCAAGAGCCGCGTGCATGCGGTGGCTGCGGTGAGCCGGGACCACCACGCGGGAAGCAGAACGCACCTTCACCGCGTCATTGTGGTCCAGCGCCATGGCCGGCACCGGGTGCTCTCTGCCCGGGAAGTCGCGAAGACTCATCAGTTGGAGCACGCCTTTGTGGCATCGGAGCAGCTGCGGCCCATGGCCCAGCAGCTCGGCAACTATCGCAGCCCCGCGGCCTACGCCGGCGTGGAAGCCTATGCGCGCTCGCACCCTGGTGCTGCCGCGGGCGCGGCGTACCTGGCGCTGGGCCACGCCTATCTGCTAGACCATCGCTACGCGGACGCGCTGACAGCGTTCCACAGCGCGGATGCCGCCGGCAACTCACTCGATGACTACGCGGATTACTTCGCGGCACAGGCCGATCTGCAGAGCAGCCAGCTCGATGCGGCAAGCACGATCCTGAGCAGCTTCACGACAAAGTACCCGGACAGCGTATTTACTCCGCAGATGCCGGTGCTGCAAGCGAATCTCCAGCTGCAGCAAAGCCAGCCCGCGCAGGCGCTGACCACGCTGCGCGCACACAGCAGCGAGGCTTTGGCGGCCAAGCCGGATTACCTGCTTGCCATGGCCAAAGCTGAAGGGCAAACCGGAGCCAGCGCGGACGCGCTCGCGCTGTATCGCAGGATCCTGCGCGAGCATCCGTTGAGCCCGGAAGCAGCCGTTGCGCAAACGCAGCTCCAGGCCACCGGGCAGTGGCTGGCGCTGACACTTGACGAGCGCAGGCAGCATGCGGATGCGCTGTTCAACGGCGGCAAGACCACCGAAGCATCGATCGAGTTCCGCACCCTGGCTGCCGACCCTAACCTGAGCCAGAGCGAACGCGACAGCCTGCTGCTGTCAGCGGCAACCTGCGACATGAAGTTGAAGCATCTGACCGCGGGCTCGCTCAATGGCATCCCGGATACTAACGACGAGAACGGCGCGCACCGGCTTTACCTGCTGATGGAGGTCGCGCGCTCGAACCAGGACCTGACCACGCAGCAGGACCTGGTGGCACAGCTGCGCTCGCGCTTTGCGACCAGTCCATGGCTCGGGGAGGCACTGTTCTCGAGCGGCAACCTGTACATGCTCAAGCGAGATTATCCGTCCGCGATTCCCTACTATCTCGAGCTGTCCCGGCGCTTCCCGCAGAGCAAAAATGCCGACAACGCGCACTGGCGCGCTGCCTGGCTGAGCTACCGCCAGCGTGACTTTGCGCAGGCCGAGCAGCTGATGGACGAGCAGCTCATAAGCTTCCGCGACGGGAAAAACATAGCAGCCGCGCTCTACTGGCGTGGGCGCCTGTACCTGGACGAGCAGCACGATCCGGCGA
>CAXUDF010000021.1:0-34777 GCA_964249695.1 uncultured Acidobacteriaceae bacterium | reverse complement strand
AGCTGAGCGACCCTTTGCGCCAGTAGCGCAGGCTTGGCTTGATCTCCGGGCGGCGCCGGGTCAGGTCGAAGCCGAGGTAGGCCGCAAGCGAAAGCGTGATAGTGAGCTGCCCGGCTGCAATGACCGGGAACGGCTCGTGCAGCAGCACCAGCATTACAATCGTGCTCATCCCGAGCAGCTGGTTCAAGTTGCCCCAGTGTGCCCCTCGATGCGCTTCGCCGAAGACCATGTAGGAGCCGGAAAAGAAGCCGAACAGCATGCTGGCCATGATCTGCATACCCAGCAAATAGAGCGTTACATGGGCCGCCAGCGGAGAGATCGACAGGTGCAGCAGCGAAGTAAGCGGAATAAGAAATACAACCAGCAGCAGCGTGGCGGCACCAAGCATGGCGCCGAACAGGATCCGCAATCCTGCTGACTGCACCTCGCGGCACTCCTGCAGTTCGCCTCGATTGTAGTGAATGGTCATCTGCATGTTGGTGTACGTCTGCAGACCGTAATTAAACGTACTTAGGTAGGAGATCGCCGCGCTGAGCGCAAGCCACTGGCCGTAGATGCTCGTGCCATAGACGTGCAAAAATGCAGGCGGGAGCAGCAGCTGCTGCAGGATCACCACCAGCTGATTGGCGTTTTGCGCGGCAAACAGCTTAGCGATGCGGCGAAGACTCATGCTGTCCTGTCAGGCTGTGTTCTTGACCGTGGAGCGACGAAGCTGGGGCAAGCCGCAGTGCTGTGTAGGGTCGTTTCGCACATCGGCATCGCAGCAGATTGAAACGAACCGCTACATCTTGTAGCGGCCCATGTCCTCATCATTCAAATTCTCAAGCCAGTTCTTCAGATCCTCGGCGCTTGCCTGGTCGGCCGGGCTTGGGATCACCTTCGCGGTGCGCAGCACATCTTCATTCACAAAAATAGGGCAATCAGAGCGTAAAGCCAGCGCGAGCGCGTCCGACGGTCGAGCATCGATCGTTACGACTTCTCCGTCCTGGCGCAGCCAGATCACCGCAAAGAAGGTGTCCTCCCGCAGCTCAGAGACCACGACGCGGTCCACTGTCGCATTTAGCCCGTGGATCAGGTTGCGCAGCAGATCATGTGTCATCGGGCGTGGCGTCGAGGCCTTCTCTACCTCAAGGGCAATCGCGCTTGCTTCGAAAAGTCCGACCCAGATCGGTAAAACCGTGTTGCCGCTTAGATCTTTCAGAATCACGATGGGCTGCTGGGTCGACGGATCGACCATGAGCCCGCGAATTTTCATCTCGACGTCCATCGTTCTCCCCCTTGCCCTTCGGTGCTGCCGGCGATCTGCCTTGAGTGCATAAGCTGCGTCAGCGGACTGCCGGCACTGCTTCGTGTTGTTTGCTACTTGCTGCGATGCCGGCAGGAGCCGAGCTGCCAATGGGAGCAAGCGCTTCGCCCACGAGACTGTTTGGAAAACTCGTGGTAACCCGCACCGGGAGGTAAGAGCCTGCCGCCGGAGCAATCATCTGCCCAGTGGTGAAATTGAGCGTCTTGTTCTGCGTCGTGCGACCGGTAATCTGGCCCCGCGCGTTCCCGTGCCCTTCAACCATTACCTCAAGAACCTGTCCGATATGTCTGCTGTAGCGGTCACGCTGCAGCTCCCGCTGCCGGTCAAGCAGCACCTGCAGCCGCATGCCCTTTTCTTCTTCCGGGATCGAATCCGCCATGTGGATCGCCGGCGTATTCGGGCGCTGCGAGTACTTGAAGGCAAAGACCGCGTCGTACTGCACCTCGGCCAGCATCGAGATTGTTTCCTCAAAATCCTGCGGCCGCTCACCCGGGAAGCCGACAATGATGTCGGTCGTCATGCTGATTTCGCGCCGCGCAGCCTTCATCCAGGCAATCCGCTCCAGGTACCACTCGCGGGTATACTCACGCGCCATCAGGTGGAGTACGTGGCTCGATCCGCTTTGCACCGGCAGGTGTACGTGGTCGCACAAGGTCGGCACCGCGTCGATCGCTTCCACAATCTCGCGGGTAAAGTCACGCGGGTGCGAGGTCGTAAAACGAACACGGCGGATGCCCGCGACTTCGCCGACCGCGGCGAGCAGCTCGGCGAAGCTGCGCTTCCCTTCCGGATCGCGGTACGAGTTCACGTTCTGCCCCAGCAGCTGGATCTCCGTGTAGCCGGCGTCCGCCATCTGCCGCGCCTCGGCAAGCACGCTGCTCGAAGTCCGCGAGCGCTCCCGGCCGCGCGTGTACGGCACCACGCAGTAGGCGCAGAACTTGTCGCAGCCTTCCACAATCGTGATGTATCCCCTGTGTTGGTTGGTGCGCGCCGTAAACTCCGTGACAAAGGTTTCGTCGGTCGCGCGATCGTCCAGCCCGGTCACGCGGGTATTGCCGGCCTCCAGTTGCACCAGCATCTCGGGCAGCTTCCGATAGCTGGCCGAGCCAGAAACAAGCGATACGTAGGGCGCACGCTCAAAAATGCGCTCGCCTTCCTGCTGTGCCACGCAGCCCAGCACTCCAAAGCGCTTGCCCTGCTTGTGGAGCTTCTTATAGTCGTTCAGCCGGTTAAACACCTTCTGCTCGGCCTTGTCGCGGATGGAACAGGTGTTGTACAGGATGAGGTCGGCCGCTTCTTCTGTCTCGACCTGGCTGTATCCCTGCTGCTGCAGCGTACCGACCACCTTTTCCGAGTCGTGCACGTTCATCTGGCAGCCAAACGTTTCCAGATAGAAGGTCTTCGTCGGTGGAGTCGGCATCGTCTTCCTACTATACCAAGCGGCTCCGCAAGCGGCGTGTGCCTTCCGTACCGTGAAGGACCACTCTGCTCCGCTATTCTGGAGCTCAAAGCGTATGAGCTCCGACCTGTCAGGACCCAAGCCACTTCTTTTCAACGATCAGCACAACTGCTTTGGCTGCGGCGCGCAGAACCGCATCGGCATGCGCCTGCGCTTCTTCGTCGAGGCGGGCGCGGCAATCTCGACTCTTCGGCTCGCCCGGCGGTTCCAGGGCCCGCACGGCTTCGTACACGGCGGCGTCATCGCTGCTCTGCTCGATGAGGCGATGAGCAAGGCCATTCACGCCAGCGCGCGTGGAGCGAGCATTATGGCGCTCACACGCCAGATGGAGACCGAGTACCTGCGCCCCACCCCGCTCGGCGCATCCCTGCGGCTGCGCGGCACCCAGGACCGCGTGGAAGGGCGGAAGCACTTCTGCTCCGCGACCCTGTGCGACGCGGAAGGGCACGTGCTGGCTCGGAGTAAAGCGCTATTTATCGCCGTCGAACGCCGGCCGGAGCATAAGCACTAACGCGGATGAGCTGCAGCAAGCGCACCCCGGCCTAAACCGAACCGAGATCTGGGCGTCCTTTGAGAAAGCCTGGAGGCACCTTGTGGGTTTTGGCGCACCGTTCCGGGGCGTAGTCGTAGGCTGAAGCTAGGCATTCCCGATGAGCGGCTTTCCACCTCATCGACAAGAAGCAGATCTCAATCGCGCCTTCTTATCCACGTTCAGCCCTGCCTCACTCCCTCCCGGATCGTGAATTCTTCCAGATAGCTCTTTCCTTTGCAGAAGTCGGTTGATTGCGAACGCGGCAAGTCGGCTGCGTTCAGAAGTACTCCGCAGTTCCTGTCCATAACCAACTAGGGGTTTTCATGCAGCTTTCTAGAAAAGCCTGCGCAGCTGCGTTTGCAGCTACGCTTTTCTCCGTCCTGTCAAATGCTCTGCTCGCCCAAAGCATACCGCCCATTAACCAAAACGATCAGGGTACCGTACAAGCGCAGTACTCAATCTTCAAAGGTCCGAAAGTAAACGTCCTCGACACAGAGTTTGCCGGCGGCGCTGATCCGACAGGTGTCATCAATTCCGATGTCGCGATTCAAGCGGCTGTGACTTATGTGCAAGGCTTAGCTGCGAATGGTGTGAATGCACCCACTCTGTACTTCCCCCGCGGTATCTATCAATTCACTCAGTCAATTCTCATGCAGGGAGCGAATCAATGGTTCAATATTGAGGGGGACGGATCCGGCGTAACGATCCTCAACGATGTTTCGCCGAGCAGCACGGCGATCAAGCTACTTAAGACTTCCGGTCCTGCAGGCTTCGGTTTCTCGCATCTCCATCTCCGCGACTTCACAGTCCAGTCCACTGGTCACACATCCGCCGCCGATCTTCTTGACATCGCATCCACCAGCGACGTCGATGTAGAAGATGTGCATTTCCAGGGGACTGCCGGCATCTGCGTCAACCTGGAGCAAGCAGAACGCAATTCCTTCACCAATGTAGAAATGACAAACTGTCGCCGCAGCGTTCTTCTCTCTCAGAACGCGAACGAGAACTACTTCCGCAATATTCACATTACTCAGCCGGGTCAGGATCAGTCAAATTGGAGCTACAACGTCAATGCGGTAATCACGGGCACCGGGAACTCCCAGACCAGCGCGATCCCCGGCAATGCCCGCCTCGTTCCTGACTACCGCGCGGCATTCACGGCAAGCGGCGGTCAGAACATCCACGTTGACTCTGGCTCGATCAAGGGGACTGTAAACCAGGGCTGCCTCCAGTTCTTTCAAACGAATGGATTCTCGGTCAAGCACATTT
Organism: uncultured Acidobacteriaceae bacterium; assembly: GCA_964249695.1. Classification (GTDB taxonomy): domain Bacteria; phylum Acidobacteriota; class Terriglobia; order Terriglobales; family Acidobacteriaceae; genus EB88. The sequence continues at coordinate 30,211 of CAXUDF010000021.1, read as the reverse complement.
ATTGCGAAGGTTACGGCACTCCTTCCATTAATCCTTCTCTCCAGGTTGGGGGCGCCGTCGTTCTTACCCATGGATCAAGCGCGTTGACGACGACACAGACCGGTGCGGTAACCGTGGACGCGGCGATCTACCAGCCCGAGTACTTCGCCACGCTAACTGACCTTCAATACAACGGCGGGCTGGCCCAGAAGTATCTGATCGCCCCGCCCGATTTCACGCCGGGTTCTGGTGTTCCGTCATCTATTGGCGGCGGAGTCACAAAGGGCACCTATGAAGTGGTAGCTGTCAGCGCCTTCTACGGGGGACTACCTGCTTCGTCAGCAAACCCGAATGGTGCAGGAAATGGTTACATCACGGCTCGCGGCTTGGATGGTACAACAGCCCAGGCATGGCCTTCAGGCTGGGTGATGGGTCGTCTGCACGACTACGCCGACGACGGCGACGGCGCCTCCGAGGAGATGCATTTCAATTCCATTACAGGTGTGGTCGGCAGCCAGACAGACGGAACTAGTGATAACACCCTCAATACAGGCGCATGGGTCGGGTCACCTGCTCAGATCGTTGCTGAAGTGCTGGTCGGACCCGTGTACGACGGCTTCACAGAGCTGTTCACCTCGCAGGGTCAAGGTGGAGCAAATATTGTTGGAAACTACGTAGGTCCAGGAACACATCAGGCAGGGGGTACGCTGTATAGCTTGAACGACGAGTGGTACGGCGGCTCAACCAACACAGCTGCAATTTCCGGTTCGGGTGTAGTGAAATCTTCCATTAACGGTGGCTTCTTCAATTTATCCTGCACCCCTAGCAGACAAGTTGGAGGTCAAACACTGACTTTTCCGCCTACGGTCTATAACAACGGACCCGGCTGTGATTACGTTGACGTGGCTTATCCAAACGATCCTGGGGGAACTTCCTATGCTCTGGGATTGTTTGGGGGAGACGGACAGATCCTCGATCCAGTTCAGAACGTCGTGTTGGAGCCCATCGACCTCTTTTACAACCCCAATGGTCAGCCTAGGTTCGGAGGGACGACCGGTGAGCGCTTCCAAGGTGCCTACGAAATCAGGGACTTTGGGTCGAACGGTTATCCCTCGGCACAGCTTGATGTGAACGATGTCCGGCATGGCGGCACAGTTCAAGTTAACCTGACGAATGGGTCGGGAGCCACAGTCACTTTGCAGGTGACGGGAGGTGTTGTCACCGGTGCTACAGTGACGAACGGTGGCAGCGGTTATTCGGGGGCGTCCATCAGCATCACGGGGGGTGGCGGAACAGGCGCGGTTCTCACGCCGGTTGTCTTCAACGGGGTTATTCAGTCAGTGACGGTAAACAATGGAGGCAGTGGCTATACCTCCAGCACCGCTCCAACCGCTACTGTCAATGCGGTCACGACCAAGGTCTTTGAAGCTAATCCGACGTTGGGGGCATCGGCTCCGGTGTTTTCCACCTCGAACAACACGAAGATGTACGGCTTCGGGAACACGACGGAGTGCGACTTTTGCACTTACATCGCCAGCCCGGCGGTTCTCTTCGGGCTCGGACAAAACTATGGACAGTTGACCCTGGTTTCGGACGATAACAACGCCACGGATTCGATCGCGATGTACATCAACAAGGTGCCGAACAACACGGCCACCTCGACCAACTCCGATTACGACTTCGGAGCAAGCGTATTCTCGCTGAGTCAGAGCAAGTCGCTGGGGTGGTCTTCGTCAGCGACCGGTGCGGGTACGGGCGGGTCTTCGCCAACGATCCAGACGGGCCTTTCTCAGCCGTCAGCGGGCATCGTCAGCGTCGACACCAACGTGCCTGGCAATGCAGCAGGGACGCTCCGGGCGGCAACTCTCCAGGCGGGTTCGGCCACCTGGACCGCGAACAGCGGGGTGCCATCCGGGGCATGCGCGAATGGCTCTCTCTACAGCAACACGACAGGCGCGGCCGGCACCACTTTCTACGCGTGTATTTCAGGCGCGTGGTTAGATGTCAAATAGCTACTACCTGCACGTTCTAAGTCAGTAGCGGACAGGAGGGCTCTCGCGAGAGCCCTCCTGTCCGCATCGACTGCCCGCAGCGGCGACTCCATGGGACTGGCGCGGGGACTTACTTCCGCTCTTTAGAACTTCCGGCGCTGCGGTGGTCGGCCATCGGGCGTGAGCGATCTATCAGCACACACCCAACGGGTCTAGACGGCAGAGAAGCAGCCTTTGCGGCCGGCAGGATAATGCCGAAAGCATAGAGCTGCAGCGTCTGCAAGCCACTCCTGATCCCCGGCAGAACGGGTTTTGTCGTGCCACGGCAAAGCCCACGCTCCCTAGTGCACCTCAACACCATTTACCTGCGCATTGTCCTTCACCGTCGAGAACTGAATCACGATCTGGCCAGCGGAGTTTGCGGTCGTATTGAACGTCTTGACGATCGCCTTGTCGGCCCCCCCGGCGTTCGCCACGATGTCAAACGAAGGCAGCACCGTGCTCCCATTCAGGATCACGTTGAAGACCCGCTGCCCGGCGCTCGGCCAGTACGTTTCAGCAAAGTGCAGGGTGACTGTATGGGCACTGCCGGCGGTAAAGCCTGGCACCGTGTACGTGAAGTTGCCGTAGTGGTTGGTCTGGTACACCGCCTGAGACGCCGTGTCGCCGCTCGGCAAGGCAATAGCATTGTTTGAGCCTGCCTCTGCCCCGCCTGAAACATCCGTGTCGGCTGCGAAGCCGCCCTGCGCTGTTGGAGAGCCGGAGTCGATCAGCACAGCGCTCGTCGTCGACGGAGCCGTCGCCCCTGCAATCGGCAGCGTGATGTACTCCTTGCCAAGGGCGGTGAGTTGCCCCTGCCCGGCCAGCAGCGAGTCATAGTGCGGATCCGGGCTCACCCGGCCCGTGAACCACGAGTAGCGGAACACATCGGAGCGGGTCTCGCAGGTGTTCACCATATCGGTCATCTGCGCCTCCTGACCGGCGAGCGTGTCGATCTGCGCGCCGTCATTCTGGCTGTGCCAGTTCGCGAATTCGGTTACCCAGATCTGCTTGTTGTATTTATCCAGATTATTGAGTTGGGTCGCGAGGCCGTAGTCGTACCAGTGAAAGCCGAGATAGTCGATCCGCGGCGCACGGCCTCCATTGTTGTTCTTGTAAGCCGCGATGAAAGCGTCCAGCCACGTCTCAGGGTTGCCATAGGTCGGGTCTGTTCCATAGGTAATCTGCGGACCAACGATCTGGACGCCGGTATCGGCCGCAATAGCTTCGTACTGCGGCCACAGCACGGCCGCATCGGCGGGCTTGCAGTAGCCGGTGTTATTGCCGCACTGCGCCTGTCCAGAAACATTGGGCTCGTTCAAAACCAGCAGGTATTTGATCTCGGCGTGCGCGCGAATGAAAGACTCGACCTGGCTCTTATTGAAGGACCCATTCCACAGCATGGGGTAGTAGGTCATGCCGTAGGCAGAGTAGTAGTTGGACGGCACGCCGGAGTTAGGCAAATCGGTGTAGTTATACCACCAGCTCACGCCCGGCGAGAGCGCGGCGAGGTCGGCCGCATTGGTCAAGTCATAGGCGATGCCGCGCTTGGCGCTCTTGGCAGCAGCGGCGGCGGGTGCGTTTGTCGCCGCAGGCTGCGCGGCAGGAGTTTCGGCGAGGGCTGCAGGCGCGAGCAGAGTTGTGGCTAGGGTAAGTAGAACAAGATCGGTATTCATTGGGGGGGTGAATCCCTTTCAAAGTTGGATTGCGGGAAGGCTACAGGAGAGGACCGAGACCTGGCATGTGAATTTCAAGCATGTCCAGGTTATTTCCAGGCAGGAAGACCATCATTGGCGTGTGAAAGGCGATATCCCGCGGGAACTTCTTAAGCGGACGCGCTGCGGCCCAACGCAACTCCGCCACCGCCATGCGTGCGAGCGAAGCCCCTTTTCTCAATGCTCTGCCGAGGCGGAAAGCGCTGCTTTAGACTAAGCATGTGGGCGGCTGAGAAAGAGGCAGATGATGGCGATGACGAACGGAGCAAATGGCGCAAACGGGTACAAGGGCACAACGAGCACGGGCCTGCGCCTGAAAGTGGGGCTTGCCGAGATGTTGAAGGGCGGCGTCATTATGGATGTGACCGATGCCGCGCAGGCTGAGATCGCCGAGCGTGCCGGCGCCGTTGCCGTAATGGCACTTGAGCGCGTGCCGGCACAAATCCGCGCCGAGGGCGGCGTGGCCCGTATGGCTTCCATCAAGGTCATCCGGGAGATTATGTCAGCTTCGTCCATCCCCGTGATGGCCAAGTGCCGCATCGGCCACTTTGCGGAGGCGCAAGCGCTGCAGGAGCTCGGCGTTGACTTCATCGATGAGTCGGAAGTGTTAACCCCGGCTGATGAGGTCCACCATGTCGATAAGCACACCTTCACTACGCCGTTTGTGTGCGGGGCGCGCGACCTGGGTGAGGCTTTGCGGCGCATTGCCGAAGGCGCGGCCATGATCCGCACCAAGGGCGAAGCCGGCACGGGCGACGTGGTTCATGCCGTCAAGCACATGCGCCAGATCGTGAAAGACATGCGCGCGCTCACCGTGCTCGGCGAGGAAGAGCTTTTTGTCGCGGCGCGCGACCACCGCGCGCCCTACGAGCTGGTTCGCATGGTTGCGCAAACCGGCAAGCTCCCGGTTCCAAACTTTTCAGCCGGTGGCATCGCGACCCCCGCGGACGCAGCGCTGGTTCGCCAGCTGGGTGCCGAGGCTGTTTTTGTCGGCTCGGGCATTTTTATGAGCGATTCCTACACCTTCGCGCCGCGCGAGGAGGCTGAGATCCGCGCCCGCGCCATCGTGCGCGCTACGACCCATTATGACGACCCGGCAGTGCTGCTTGAGTGCAGTGCCGAGTGCTCCGGCGCCATGAAGGGTCTCGCTGTCGCGGCGCTTGAAACAGCGACGCTGATGCAGATGCGCGGCGTCTAGCTTTATGCCAGCGGGAGCGGAACAGCCCGACCCACAGCGGGCGATGCGGGTCGGCGTACTCGCCATTCAAGGGGATTACGCCGCCCACGTCGCTGCCTTGCGCCGGGCTGCCGCGGCCGCAGGTGAGCCGCTCACTCTGGTGCTGGTCCGCAAACCGGCCGAACTCGATGACCTGGACGGACTGGTCATTCCGGGCGGTGAGTCTACGACGTTCCTCAAGTTTCTGGAGCGCGATGGCTTTCTGGACGCTTTGCAGGCATTTGCCGCCAGCCGGCCGACCTTCGGCACCTGTGCCGGGTCCATCCTGCTCGCCGGTGAGGTGCTGCACCCCGCGCAACAGAGCCTGGGCGTCCTTGATGCCACGGTCGAGCGCAACGCCTACGGGCGCCAGAACGACAGCGCGATCCTCCACGTCGACACAGAGCTGGGCGGTCCGCCGCTTGAAATGGTTTTCATCCGAGCACCGCGCTTTACGCGGGTCGGCACCGACGTGCGCGTGCTTGCTGAACGCGACGGCTTCCCTACCTTGGTCGAGCAGGCGCACCTGCTGGCCGCGACCTTTCATCCGGAGCTCTCGCAAGACACCCGCGTGCACCGCTACTTCCTCGAGAAAGTACGCGCGCACGGCCTTCGCGAGCGCGTTTCCTCCCCGTAATGAGCAAAACAGATCGCGAAATCAGCACACGAAAGCTTTCCTTAGACATGGGGGATGGCAGCAGCGCATTTGGCGAGTAAGCTGTTCTTTCAGGGAGCCTCAGCATGCCCGCCACTTACACCGCACGTACGACGCAGGCGGAGCCGGATCGGAAAGATCCCGGTTTCGGCGGCAGGCCTCCGCTCAGGAACCGCCCCACGGGCGGCGGAGGCGACGGGGACAATGGAGATGATGGCTTCCGCGGCCGAAATCCACGGGAACTGCTGCAGCGCTACCGCCTGGGGCTGTCGTTTCTGCTGGCCGGCGACCTCATTTTCTTCATGTCTTTGGTAAGCGCGTTTTTCGTGCGGCAAACCACCGGCCATTTCGATGCGAGCGACAACTACGTCGCTGACTGGCGGCCGCTCGCCATTCCATCGGCCCTTTGGTTTGCGACTGGCTTCTTGGTTCTTTCCTCCGCCACGATCGAGTACGGCCGGCGCCAGCTGTTTCGCGAGATGGACGTCATCGAGGAGTGGCTGGGCATGGGCCGCCCCATGGCGCGGCGCACTTGGCCCTGGCTTGCGGCGACCGGCACCCTCGGCGCGGCGTACCTGGGCTGCATTTGGCTCGCCTGGCAGGAGCTTGGCGACCGCGGCGTCCGTTTTGCAACCAGCCCTGACAGCGCTTTCTTCTTCGTATTGACCGGCAGCCACTCGCTACACATCGCGGCCGGCCTTGTGCTGCTGCTCGTCGGCGTGCTGGGCCTGTACAAGCTGCGTCGTGTGGAGCTTCGGCAGATTCTGGTCGACTGCATCGCCTGGTTTTGGCATGCTATGGGGCTGTTCTGGGTTTTGCTCTTTGCGATGCTGGCGTTTTCTCGCTGAAAGTCAGCATTGCAGACGATGCGCGGAGGCTTAATTAAGATCAGCCCCTAGAAGCGCCGTCCTAGAAAAGGTGTGCGAAGGTTCTACAAAGCAAGAGCGCGTCATCCTGAGCGCAGCGAAGGACCTGCTTTGGATCAGCACGAGCGCAAGAGCACGCCCTTAGTGGATTTGGCAGATTTCATTCCTGCGGACCTGTCGCACAACATCTCAGTCTGCCGCGATACACCAGGCTCTTCCCGCCCGCCGCCGACGAAATGCACAATCTCCAGTCGATCCCCGGCCGTCAGCTTCGCTTCGGCCCAATCCGTGCGCGCTATGATCTCGCCATTTCGCTCCAGCGCTACACGTTCCACCTGCAAGGCAAGCGCGGAGAGCAGATCAGCAACAGTGCTGCCCTCGTGCAGCGTCTCAAACTCCCGTAGCTGCCCGTTGATGATAAGTTCCATTCCCCGAGCCTAACAAACCCGGGCAGGACACTTGGACTGGCATTGCCTGCTCTCGGGCTGGCGCTACTTGGGCTCTTGCGGAACCCTGTATCACCAGCCACACACCCTCAATTGCGCAGCATCACGACGGATCCATCAAAGTCGAAGCTGAAGTCCATCTCCGAGACTCCTGCCTCTTCCATCGTTGCCCGCAGGCGCTTCCGGTCGGAAGTTTGCAGCAGCAGAAAGCCGCACCCACCTGCGCCAACCAGCTTGCCGCCGGTCGCCCCGCCCGTCGAAAGTGCCAGCTCGTACAACTCATCCACCCGGCTGCTGCTCATGCCTGCACTGCGGCTGCGCTTGCGCAGCCAGTGGCTATGCATCACTCGTCCGAACTCAAGTACGTCGCCTGCGGTCAGGACCTGTTCCACCTCGTGGCCCAGCTGCTTGGCGTAGTGAAGGTCGTCGAGCATCTTGGCATCGCGGCCTTCCGACTTTTTCTTCTGCTCCTCCAGCAGTGTGGACGCCGAGCGCGTGGACCCGATGAAGAACAACATCAAGCTTTCTCGGAGCTCGCGCGTACGTTCTTCAGAGATATTGAGCGGTGCGACGCCGACCGTACCATCCCGCCGGTACTCCTGGCACAGCAGTCCGCCGTAAGCAGCGATGTACTGGTCCTGCTTGCCTACCGGCTGCTTCAGGCGGTTCATTTCGATCTCGACGGCTTCCTGCGCCAGCGTTTCGCTCGCCACATGCTTCTGGCGATACGCGTACAACGCGTGCAGCAGGCTGACGGTAAACGCGCCCGAGGAGCCAAGGCCGGTGCCGGCCGGCACATCGGCGACGCTGGTCAGCTCAATGCGGTCCTCGATGCCGTGCATCTTCAAGGCTTCGCGAAAGATCGGGTGTCGAATGCCGTCCACTTCGCTCGCATGCTCCATATCGGAGTACTTGAGAAAATAGCCTGGGAAAAACGAGCGGCTTGCCGAGATGTAAACGTACTTGTTAATGGCAGCGGAAATGACAAAGCCGCCAAACTCGCGGTAGTACGACGGCAGATCGGTGCCCCCGCCCCCGAGTGAAATGCGCAGCGGCGTCTTTGCAATGATCATGCCCGGCCTCCCAGACTTGCCGACGAACGGAGCAGCGCGTCGAGCTCCGCCAGCCCCGGGGGCGAGCCGATCTCGTAGAAGCGCTCCTGCACCTCGAAGCCGGCCAGCGAGCCGCGCGCCTGCAGGCTCGTCATCACCTCCGCCAGGTCAAAGCGCACGCCCTCCGGCCAGCCGTCGAAGGCCTTCGCCCGGAAGCAGCTCAAGCCGTAATCAATGTGGTGCATCTCCGGCGTCCGGGCATGTTTGCTGTAGCGGACGAGCTGCCCGTCGCGGAACTCGACGTTGCTCGCGTCCCATAAATCGCCATTGCGGTAGACGGTCATCATCGCCGGCGAGCGCGAGTGCTGAAAAGCAGCCCAGACGGGCGCGAAAGCCGCCGGCAGAAAGCTGTCGCCGTACATGACCATGAACTCCGGACCAAGCAGTGGCAGCGCTCTGCGCACGGCGCCGCCCGTCCCGAGCGGCACCGTGCCATCGGGCGAGTACTCGACAGCGCACCCCCAGGCCGAACCGTCACCCGCGTACTCGCGAAGCTGCTCCTCCAGGTGCCCGCAGCAGATCACGATCTCGCTAATCCCCTCGCCGGCAAGCCTCCGCAGCTGATGCCCGAGAAACGGTTCCCCTGCAACCGACAGCATCGATTTCGCGGTCGCGAGGGTTGCGGGACGCATGCGGGTCGCGAGGCCGCCGGCAAGCAGCGCTAGGCGAGGCATCCGGGGCTCACGCATGGAGAACCCGCTCCTCGACGCGCATGGCCTCAAGTGCGGCACGAATCGCTTCCCGACTTGTCCAGCGCGAACTCCAGCCCAGTGCGCGAATCCGTTCACTCTTCAGCCGAACCACCGGGACGTCGCCCTTCCAACCGCGTGCGCCGCCGGTAAATTCATAAGTGGGTGCTTGCGCCAGCCGAAGGCAGGTCGCGGCCTCGCCCGCAATCTCGCGCACTGTAATGGCATCGTGCGTCGAAACGTTAAAGACCTGGTACGGATCCCGACTAGCGTCGAGCGCCAGGAGCACGGCTTCCACAACGTCCAGCACGTGGATATACGACTTGCTTTGCTGGCCGTCACCCAGTATCCGAAGGGCCTGAGGGTTCTCGGTCAGGCGGCGTAGAAAATCGAAGCCGACGCCGTGCGTCTGACGCGGTCCAACCACGTTCGCGAACCGAAAAGCGCAGGCCCGCAGCCCGAACATCGCGCAGTAGCTCGCAATCAGCGCTTCCCCGGCCAGCTTGCTCGCGCCGTAGGTAGAAACGGGCAAAAATGGACCATCATCCTCGCCGACCGGGGTCTCGCCCAGCTCGCCGTAGACGCCGCTGCCCGAGGCATACAGCAGCTGCCCCACACCGACCCGCCGCATGGCCTCGACGACATTGTTGGTCAGCAGCGTGCCCTGGTAGAAGTCCACCTCGGGCTCTGTCGCCGCGCGCGCGATGTCGGGATTTGACGCGAGATGGATCACCACGTCGTGGCTCGTCATCGCGGCAGCCAGACGAGGCAGATCCGTTACATCTGCGTGGACCACAGAGAATCTGCGGTCCGCAAGATGCTGCTCATAGTGCCAGGAGCGGCCGGACGAAAAATTGTCGTAGATCGTCACCCTGCTGGCCATACCTGGCTTGCTCAACAGCTGGTCGACGAAGTGGCTGCCGATGAAGCCGGCCCCACCCACGACAAAGAAATGCCGTCCGGGTTTGACCGGATCCTCGCTACGCGGAAACGAAATCACGCTCAAGCTCCACCACTCCTTTGCTCCCGCTGCCTGGCAGCCGGCCGGGAATCAAAGCCATGCTCGGCTCTTCCCTTTCCATCGGCTCCCGCATACTCTGGTTTGCTTTGTTGGCCAGAGCATACGGCCTGATGTTGCATGCCCAACGGGAATATTCTTCCCATCAGGGGACTTTCGTAATGGTGCGAGTAGCTAAATTATTCACTGTCCGAAGATGAAGCTTTTACAGTCTTGACAGCCGCCGCACCTTACAAAATTGTTTGTTTCCCCGAGGCCATAGATGAACTTGTGCCATGACCTGCAAGTCAAGCTATTCTGCGATGCCGCAGACATAGAAAGTCTGCTCAAGATGTCCAACAAGCCCTATGTAAAAGGGTTTACAACCAATCCAACCCTGATGCGCAAGGCAGGCGTCAAGGATTTTCAGGCGTTCGCGCACGCTGTGCTCGCTGCGATTCCCGATCTGCCCATCTCCTTTGAAGTATTCGCCGATGATGAGGCCGGCATGGAACGGCAGGCGCGCCTGATTGCTTCCTGGGGCAAGAACGTCTATGTAAAAATTCCCGTGACCAACACCCAGGGGTTCTCGACCATGCCGCTGGTCCGCCGGCTGTCACGTGACGGCATCGCAGTCAACGTGACCGCTCTGCTGACCCTCGAACAGGTTGGCCGGGTCGCTGTGGCGCTCGATCCTGATGTACCGGCGATCGTGTCCATCTTTGCCGGCCGCATCGCCGATACCGGCGTGGACCCCGTGCCGATCATGCGTAGAGCCGTAGATCTCCTGGCCGGCCGCCCGCGCGCCGAGCTCCTTTGGGCGAGCTCCCGCGAACTGCTCAACATCTTCCATGCGGAAGAGTCGGGCACGCACATCATCACCGCGACACCGGACATCCTGAACAAGCTGTCGCTGCTCGGTAAAGACCTCACCCAGTTCTCGCTCGAAACCGTTCGGATGCTCTACCAGGACGCCGTGCAGGCCGGCTTCACGCTCGGAGAGGTTCCGCCGCAGATGGTGCACGCGCACTCTCGGCCGACACGGAGCGCGATCGCGGCGTCTTAAAGAACTCGATTGCTAGCCGGCGGTGAGGATGTGGCTCACCGCCTCCGGAAGCGAGGCACATGCAAACTCGACCAGAGCCACGGCCGGGAGCTCAGGTTCCTGGCCGGTGTTGATCCAGATGGTGCGGGTACCCGCCCCCCGACCACACTGCATGTCGGTAGCCCGGTCGCCCACCATCCAGCTTGCGGCGAGGTCGAGTCCGTAGGCCTGCGCGGCGTGTTCTAGAAAATAAGGACTGGGTTTGCGGCAGGCGCAGTCGCCTGTGAAACGCGGATGATGCGTGCAGTAGAAGAAGTCTGCGAACACGATTCCGGCAGACCGAAGATGCCTCGTGAGCAGCTGATGCATTGCCGCGAGAGCCTCGGGCGTCGACTTGCCGTTCACGACATTGGGCTGGTTTGAGACCAGAAATAGGCAAAATCCGGCGTCTGCGAGGGCTCGCAGCGCCGGAAGCACGCCGGGCAGCAGCCCCCACTCGTGAGGCTGCCGCGGCGACTCCCAGGCTCCTGTATCCGGGTAGAAGATGTTGCCGTTCAGCACGCCGTCGCGGTCCAGGAAGACGGCGCGCTGTTTTGCGAGAGCAGGTCTCACTATTTCTCGATAAGCTCCGCGTCTTTGACGTCTGCTACGACGGCTGCAGCGCTCTCCCACTTCATCTCGCGCGCCCGAAGCGCCGGGTGCGAGACCAGCAGATGCCAGACTACCGCCTGGAAAGATTCTGCATGCGCCGTGACCGTATCAGCCGAAAGCGTGGGGATTACGACGACTTCGTCCCCGACCTGAGCCGTAAAGCCGCCATCGCGGCCAACGACGCCTAGAATCCGCGAGCCTACTTCGCGCGCGAGGCGAAGACTGTTGACCAGGTTCATACTGATATTCCGCTCGATGGAACCGCCGCCTACGGAGAAGACGAACAACGCATCGGCGGCATTGAGCCGGCTCCCGCGCAGCCAGTTGGCGTAGCAGGTATCCCAGCCGTCATCATTAATCCGTGCCGTGAGCTCGGAAACGTTGTCGGAGGGGGAGTAGCACTCCAGCCCGGCAATCTTGCGGAAGTCATTTACTGCGTGGCTCGCGTGGCCCGCACCACCGCCGACGCCGAGGAAGAAAACCCTGCCGTTGTTGGCGCGCACTTCCAGCAGAAAGCCAAGCATCCGCTCCACTTGCTCCGGCCGGATGCTGGCGGCAATGGTGCACACTTCTTGCAGGTATCGCAGGGTGTAGTCGTTCATGAGAGGCGCTCCAGGTGCGCGATGGGGACTCTCGCGCGACACCGGAGCTATCGGCCTACAGGCTCGGCTCTTCTAGGCAGATCAAGCAATTTCCCAACGCAAGAACTCCCGAAACCGGAGACTCACGGTGACCAAAGTACTTTGCTCAACGACCGCAGGCCTAGAATCGCGGTACCGCTACGACGCGACCTCGCGGGCTTCACTGGACACCGGCGTAAGCGTCAGCGCGGCAATGCTGTGCCGGCGCGCATACACCACGAGAACGATGCCGGCGAGGATACTTGCAAGGCTTGCGACCTGCGCATTGGTCAGCCCCCAGTAGATCGCCGGATTGATCCGGATGAACTCGACGAGAAAGCGGGCCGCACCCGACAGGATCAGGTACTCGCCGGTAATCTGCCCCGCGTGCAGTAGCCTACCCGACGACGGCACGCTGCGCCGCCAAAGGTATATAGCAATCGCCGCCGCAACAAGAAATTCGTAAATGGGCGTCGGGTGCACGGGGTAACTAACCGGGTCGATGCCATGGGGAAAGCTCATTGCCCAGGGTAGGCTGCTGGCCTTGCCGTAGTCTCCATCGCCTGAAGTCAGGCAGCCGATGCGGCCGATGCCGTAGCCAAGCGCCGCAGACGGCGCACACAGATCCAGCATGGAGGCACTGCGCAGGTGAGCGCCGCGCGCCTGCAGCAACAGAGCGCCTACCCCGCCGACCAGCCCGCCAAACCATGCCAGCCCAGCCCGATCGAACAACACGGCCGGATGAGCAATTAACTCGGCTGGGTCCTGAAACACATGCCACAATTTCGCTCCGACTACACCGGCGATGGTCGCAAGCGCGATGATGCCGATCGCGTCCGCGTCGATCCGGTACCGCCGCAGATTTCTATGCAGCACCAATCCGGCACACACTGCGGCAATGTCGAGCATGAGGCCGAAGGTTCCGAGAGTGAAGTGCCAGATGTGCAGGTAAGGCAGCATAGACGTACCCCTGAGTATAGACGCCGCCGCCTTCAGCAAGCGGTGTGCTCCGGCCCTCAACTATTCTGGAGACTACTCTGAGCAAGGAGCCCCAACGTTTGTCCTCGCACTCGCCGCAGAACGCCCAACTGCAACCGCTCGAGGTGCTTCTACCGCGCGCGCAGATCCAGGCGCGCGTCGCCGAAATTGGAGCCGACATTACACGGGACTTCCACGGAGAAAGCCTGCTTCTGGTGGGCGTGCTCAAGGGGGCCGCGATCTTTCTCGCCGACCTGGCGCGCCACATCGACGTCGAGTGCAGCTTTGACTTCGTTTCGGTCGCGAGCTACGGCAAGGGAACAAGCTCCAGCGGACAGGTCAAGCTCATCAAGGATCTTGACGAGGCTATCGAAGATAGAAACGTGATCCTGGTGGAGGACATCCTCGACACCGGGCTGACGCTTTCCTTTCTGCGCACTATCTTGTCGCAGCACCATCCGCGCTCACTGCGCCTCGCCACGCTGCTCGACAAGCCCGACCGCCGCCTCAAGCCAATCGAGGCGGACTACGTTGGCTTCCGCATCGCTAACCACTTCGTCGTGGGCTACGGCATGGACTTCAGCGAGCGCTACCGCAACCTCGCGGACGTGTGCATCCTGCCGGAGAACGCCGCGGATCACGAGTAACCCGCACCTATCAGCTGGGAGCAGAAGACGCGATGTACAACGATGCTTATGCCGACGCGCCGCCGGCAGCCTCTACAAGTCCGCACGAGACATACGCCGCAGTGCCGATCGACGAGATTCGCCGCGTTTTCCCGACCGCGCGCGCCCTGGCAGGCAGGCTTGACCACACCCTGCTGAAGCCCGAGGCAACCGAGGCGCAGGCGCTCGCGCTCGCCGCAGAGGCGTCTGCGCACGCTTTTGCCTGCGCAATGGTCAATCCGATCTTTGTCCCGGCAGTACACCGTGCGCTTGCGGGCACGGGCGTGCGCGTCGGCACGGTCCTCGCGTTTCCGCTTGGGGCATCGCCGCCCGAGAGTACCCGGGCCGAGGCGCGCGCAACCGCACAGGCGGGCGCCTTGGATCTGGACATGGTGCTCCCAATAGGCCTCCTGCGCGCCGGGCGCTTCGCGGACCTCCGCGTGCACCTGCAGGGCGTGGCCGAGATAGCCCACGGCGCCGGAGCCATCCTCAAGGTCATCCTTGAAACATGCCTGCTCACCGACGAAGAGAAGCAGGCTGCGGCCGAGCTTTGCGTGGAAGCAGGCGCTGATTTTGTAAAGACCAGCACCGGCTTCTCGACCGGCGGTGCCACAGTCGCCGATGTCCAGCTCCTGCGGCGTACCGTTGGCGATCGCTGCGGCGTCAAAGCGTCCGGCGGCATCCGTACGCTTCAGAATGCGTTCCAAATGGTTGCCGCAGGCGCCGATCGCCTCGGTGCGAGCGCTTCGGTAAGCATTGTTCGGTCCTATCTTGCAGCGTGCGGAAACGCATCTGGCTCATCTTAGATTCAAGACGAGGACTCAGATGAGTCCAGACCGCGCGATACTATGACTGCTTGCCACGCTTCCCTGTCAAGGCCGAAGCGGGGGTATCGCAGTGGCCAAGCGACCGGATGCGTCATGAGCGACTCGCGGGAAAGGGGGAAGGAAGTGAGTGAAGGCGTGCACGATCTCTCCGAAACGCCCGAAACACCCCTCGCCTGTGACGCAGGCGCGTCAGGCCTCGATGACTCCCTGCGCGACGCCGTGCCGCAGGCCGCCCGGGCGCCAGCGACAACCGAATTCTTAATCCGCCTGGCTGAAACGCTCAGCACGACGCTCGACCTGCGCACGCTGCTCAAGCAAACCGCCGAGCTGGTGCGCGCGGTGCTGGACTTCCGCATCTTCGCCATCTTCCTTATTAATGACCGCACCGGCGACCTGCGCATGCGCTTCCAGATCGGCCATGAGCCCGAGGCCGAGCGCGTTCGCCTCCGCCTCGGCCAGGGCATCGTCGGCAAGGTCGCCGAAACGCGGCAGGCCATGCTGGTCAACGACGTCAGCCGTTCCGCGGACTACGTCGAGTTCAACCCGCACGTCTGCTCCGAGCTGGCGGTCCCGCTGATCGCGAAAGACCGTCTGATCGGCGTCATCGATATCGAGAGCGAGCAGCTCAACTATTTTCGGCCGGAGCACCTGTACCTGCTCACGCTCACGGCGTCTCGCATCTCGCAGGCAATTGAAAACGCGCGGCTCTACTCGCGCGTCGCGCGGCAGGCGCAAACCCTGCGCGTGCTCAACGACATCGCCCGCGAGTTCACCTCCATCCTCGACCTGCCCATGTTGTTCACGCGCATCGGCGAGCTGCTGCGCCGTCTGCTCGACTTCCAGTTCTTCACCATCTGGATCATCAACGAGAACGATGGGGTGCTGGAGAGCCGCTTTTCGACCCGCTTCGGCGAGCCCGTCGAGCTCCATGAGCGCCTGCCGGTCCATCGCGGTCTGGTCGGCGAGGCCATCAAGGGCGGCAAGCTCGTGAACGCGTCCGACGTGCGCAAAGATCCGCGCTACCACATGCAGAACAAGGAATCGCGCTCCGAGCTGATCGTGCCGCTGGTTTACAAAAGCACGGTGATGGGGGTTCTGGACCTGGAGCACACGCGCTCCAACTACTTCAACGAGGACCATGAGCGAACCCTCACCACGCTTGCCTCGCAGATCGCGATCTCGATTGAAAACGCGCGGCTGTACCAGCGGGTTGCCCAGCAGGAGCAGCGGCTGGAGCATGATCTTGAAATGGCGCGGGAGGTCCAGCTTCGCCTGCTGCCGCATCGCCCGCCGGAGCACGAGCACGCCGAATTTGCCGCTCGATTCCTACCGGCGCGCGCCATCGGCGGCGATCTGTACGACTTCCTGCGCTATGACAGCACGTCGTCGGCGCTCGCGATTGGCGATGTCAGCGGCAAAGCCGCGCCGGCAGCCTTGTACGCCGCGCTGGTCAGCGGCATCATGCGCTCGGCCGGCAGCACCCACCTGGCCCCTGCGGAGATGCTCGCCCTGCTGAACGATTCGCTCCAGGAGCGGCACGTTTCCGCACAGTACGTGGCCATGGTCTATGCGGTGTGGAACGACGAGAACATGACGCTGCAGATTGCGAACGCGGGCGCGACCCAGCCGCTGTTCTACCGGGCGCGGCCTGACGGCGGCACCATCGACGTGGTGCGTGCCGAGGGCTTTCCGCTGGGCCTCTTCCCCAACGTCCGCTACGAGGAGATTTCGCTCGCAACCCGCCCCGGTGACGCGCTCGTGTTCCTCAGCGACGGCATTACGGACGCGCAAAACACAGCCGGCGAGATGTTCGGGACTGAGCGGGTCATCGAGCTGCTCCGCCGCAACTGCAGGGCGGGTGCCATGGAGCTTGCCTCTACCATCCTCGCCGCTGTCAGCGCCTTCCAGGGCGAGGCGGATCGCTTCGACGACGAAACCGTGGTGGTCCTGCGCGTGCGTTAGATCTTAGGACGCAGGCGCTTCCATCGGCTTCCCCGCGCTGACCATCCATTGCACCCCAAACTTGTCGGTCAACATGCCGAAACGGTACGCCCAAAAGGTTTCGCCAAGCGGCATCGTAATCTGCGCGCCTTCGCTAAGCGCAGCGAAGAGTGATTCCGCTTTCTCGGGGGTCACTGTCTCGACGGCCAGATGCGTCGACGGCGGCGGCTGCGGTGTATCCGGCGGGCAGTCGCTGGCCATCAGCGCATTGCCGTCAAACATCAGCGTGGCGTGCATAATCCGGTCGCGCATCGCGGGCGTGCCCTTAAACTCACCGGGCGCTTCTCCATAGGTCGACATGTACACGATGTCGCCGCCGAGACACTGCTCATAGTACTTAAAGGCCTGCCGGCACTGCCCGTTGAACATCAGGTAAGGGCTTAGTTTCATCAGGGTCTCCTTAAAACAGGGCCAGCATACACAGCGGCGCGGGCGAGGGGAAGAGTTCCCGTAGTAACTCGCACCCGCACGTGGGTGAATGCTGCTTCGCGCTGGTCCGAACGCGTACTGCGGGCGTGCCACTAAAATCACCGGGCGCCTCTCCAACGCGGTCAACATCCCCGCTCCCTCCGAGTATGAATGTGCCAAATCATGCCGAAAGACTACGCTGGACAATTCTGAAAGTGACAACCTGGACCCGGAGTTTAGAACAACGAGCAAAAGAGATCAGTATTCGACTTTTTCGGGCTACATACTCGCTGAAACGTAACCCGAGCACCTCCATGCGCCGTAGGGCTTAGCTTCTGTGAAAAGCCGATACTGCCGAAATGATTCATTTGCTTCTTGAACCGAGATCAATGGGAGCCCCATGTCTGTCAAGCAGGTATTTACCATTTCACTTCTATCCACCTTTGGCTTGGCAGCAGGCTGCGGATCAGGCAATTCGACGACATCTTCAGCTTCAACCACTGCAAGCGTCACCCCAGCGCTGTACGTCGAGACCAACTCGCTGAGCGGCAATGCCGTACTGGCCTATTCCCGAAACACCGATGGTTCGCTGACCACTATCGGAACGTACCCGACTAGCGGCAACGGCGAGGGCCTGCCTACGGCACCAGGCGCGCTTCCTTTTCCGATCGGGGGAGCCACCGGATCGGTCCGCCTTAGCCCAAATGGAAGCTACCTGTATGCCGTGGATGCTGGCAGTAACGATGTTGCGGCCTTTACTGTCGCAGCCAACGGCTCGCTTTCGCTCATCGGGACCTACCCCACAGGGGGAACCGCACCATCGAGTATTTCAATCAATGCAACAGGCACTTATCTGTACGTCATGAACTCCGGCTCGGTGCCCAACGCGAACAACACTCCGGGCAGCATCACCGGCTTTACCGTCGGCGGCAGCGGCTCGCTTACGGCTATCTCCGGCTCGACTCAACCGCTGAGCGCCAATGCTTACGTCGATCCTGCCGAAGTAGCATTTTCGCCCGATGGTAGCTATCTGGCAGTGACGGAGAAGCAGCCCGGTGCCACCGGCACGATTGACATCTATCCAGTAACGGGGGGGACAGCTGGGGCGCCTGTCTCGCAACCGTCCTCCGGCAACATTCCGTTCGGGTTCAGTTTCACTCCGGCTGGGGCGCTGGTAGTCGCGAACGCTGAATCGGTCAGCACGCCGAATGCTGCGACCCTTTCGTCCTACACGGCTACTGCCGCCGGGGCGTTAACGGTCATCAGCAGTCGGATCCCCGATCTCCAGTCCGCCGCCTGCTGGGTGGCATTGACCAGTACCGGCAATTACGCCTACACCACCAACACCATTTCGGGATCTATCTCGGGCTATTCAGTTTCGAGTACCGGGACGCTGGCTCTGCTAACAACAAACGGAATCACCGCACCTCAGGCTGCCACCACTGGACCGATTGACTTAGCAGTTGCTCCCGGCGATAGCTTTCTCTACGTGCTGAACTCGAACGCTGGCGCTACGCCTGGCACCATCGCCGGGTTCTCCATCGGCACAGGCGGCGCTCTTACTGCCATCACTACCAACGTGAGCGGGCTTCTGCCCGGTTCGGTCGGCATGGCCATTCGATGATCTTTGGGGGCGGTTGGTAAAGATGGTTCCTGCAGTAATTCGCGCCCGCACGTGGGTGAATGCTGCTTCGAGCCGGGCCGAACGCGTACTGCGGGCATCCGCTACGATAAGGCAGACCTGACCGCGCGGAGCCACACCACCTTGCACGATTCCCTTTCCGTAGAAAAAGCCACGCAAACGCAGCTCATCCAGCCCGCGCACGGCATCGCCGGCAGCGTGCAGCTGCCCGGCGACAAAAGCATCTCGCACCGCTACGCCCTGCTCGCGGCGCTCGCCAGCGGCACCACGCGCATCAGCAACTTCTCTACCGGCGCTGACCCGTGGAGCTCGCTTGGCTGCGGCGAAGCGCTTGGCGCGACCGTGGCGAGAACCGACGACGGCACGGTCGAGGTCACCGGCACGGCGGGCAGCTTCCGCGAGCCGTTTGCGCCGCTCGACTGCGGCAACTCAGGCTCCACCATGCGCATGCTGGCCGGGCTGCTGGCCGCGCAGGGGGGCACCTTCACCCTGGTGGGGGACGAATCCCTGTCTCGCCGCCCTATGGAGCGCGTGCGCAAGCCGCTGCTGGCCATGGGTGCAGACCTGTCGCTTGAGGACGGCCACGCACCGATGGTGATTCGCGGGCGTACGCTCGCGGCGGCTGACTACACCACCCCGACCCCAAGCGCCCAGGTAAAGACCGCCGTGTTGTTTGCCGGCCTGCAGGCGCGGGGCGTCACAACAGTGCGCGAGAGCGTCCGTACCCGCGACCACAGCGAGCATGCGCTCATTGCCTTCGGTGCCGAAGTCGACCGCACGCTCGACAGCGTCAGCATTCGCGGCGGCCAAACGCTCACCGCCATCGAAGCGACCGTACCCGGCGACCTTTCCTCGGCCGCATTCTTCCTGTGCGCCACGCTTCTCTTCCCCGGGTCGAGCCTCATCTTTGACCAGCTCAGCATGAACCCGACGCGCGCCGCGCTGCTTGACGTGTGCACCGCGCTGGGCGGCCGCCTCGGCGTGCTGAACCTGGAAGAACAGCACGGCGAGCTGGTAGGCACTGTCCAGATGCACGCGCCTGAAGGCGGCATGCGCGGGACCGTGATTTCAGGTGCCTTGTCGGCCCAGATCATCGACGAGCTACCGGTGCTGGCCGCGATTGCGCCCTACACCGAGGGCGGCATCCGCATCCGCGATGCGCGCGAGCTGCGCGTCAAGGAGTCCGACCGCATCGCGCTGGTGGCGCAGAACCTGCGCGCCATGGGGGCAGAGGTGGAGGAGTTTGAGGATGGGCTCGACGTGCCCGGCGGCCAGCAGCTGCACGGTGCCGAGATCGACCCGGGCGGCGATCACCGTATCGCGATGGCATTTTCCGTCGCGGCACTACGCGCCTCCGGCGACACGCTGATCCGCGGCGCCGAGTCAGCCGCCATCTCGTTCCCCGAGTTCTTTACACTGCTCAACGCAGTCGCGCAGCGATAGCTGCATAGCACTCAGGCGTAAGTGGCGGCTGAATAGATCTTGCTCCGCGACTCTACTGCGGCGGCACTGGCGGCGGCACCGCGATCGGCGTCCCGTCCGGGTTCAATCCCTCACTCGGGCTGCCCCCGGGCTGGCCCGGCGTCGGCAAGGCGGCGGTCGGCTTATCCTGCTCGGACACGGGCTGCAGCCCCGGGATCGTCGGCGTCTGCGTAATGTTTCCGGTCACCGCGTCGGCCAAACTGATGCCGTACTTGTCGAGCGTGCTCGCAAGAATGTTATCGAGCTGCGCACGGTCCTTGGCGTACGTGGCCCTGCCGTTAATCAGGTTGTCCTCGGCGATAGCCAGGTTGCGCTCCTGCTGCAGCACATTCGCGGTCGTAGACGCGCCAAGCTTCAGCTTGCGCTGCTCGGCATCGAGGCTTTGAAAGGCAAACTCGCGCGCCGCGTCCGCCGCCGCGACCTGTGCGCGGTCATTGGTCAACGCGTATTGCGAGTTGATGACCTGCATGCGCACCTGCACGTAGAGCTGCTGCACGCGCATCTGCTGCTGGCGGTATTCCAGCACCGAGCGGGCCTGCTCCGACTGCGCCTGCCGGTTGCGGATCGGTACGGACACGTTCAGACCGGCACCCTTGTTCGGATTAGCGTTGTTGAACGTGTTCTGAAAGACCGTGCCGTACCCGATCGCCGGCGGCGGGGCCGAAGTGGCTCCGAATGCCGCAGCGTTGTACGCCGGATTCGGCGCTCCACCGATTGCGGCACCGCCGTAAAAGGCAAACGCGTCGACCGTCGGCAGCAGCCCGTTCTTCTCGCCCTTCAGCGTGATCTCGTCATTCTTAAGTGCAAGCAGGGCCTGCTCAATCTCCGGCCGATTTACCTCTGCCTGCCGAATCAGGTCTTCTACCGGCGTCTTTTCTTCCGGCGTTTCTATCAGGTTGACCCGGTCGGTCGGCACCACCGGCGTCCCCACCAGCGCCGGGTCTTCAAGGTTGCGAGAGATGGCCTGCTTGATCACCAGCTGCTGGTACTCGAGCGTGCTTTTGGCCGTGACCAGCGCCTGCTGGTCGCTCGCCACCTGGCTTTTTGCGTTGACTACGTCAAGCGGCGCGAGCGTACCAATTTCTAATTGTTTCTGGTCGTCCGCCGCAAGCTGGGTTGACTGGTCCAGAGCACGCTGCTTCGACTGCACATCCTCGTACGCGCTGACCAGGCCCCAGTAGATGTTCTCCACCTGGTTGACCGTGTAGAGCACCTGCTGGCGGAAAGCGGAATCGGTGACGCGGCGGTTGTTCTTCGCCTGCACGATAAACCGTCCGTTGATACCGGGGCCGAAACCACGCAGCAGGTGCTGCGTTAGCTGGACATTGAAAGTGCCTTCGGTTTGCGGACTGTACGCCTGAAATGGGTTAGGCGTCGTGAGATAGGTGTTGTTCCAAGTCACCTGCGCAAGAGTGCCGCTCTCAAAGCCCTGGGTGTAGGCAAAGTTGTACTGGTTCAGGTTCTGGTCCAGCCGGGATTGCCCGCCGGAGAATAAAGGCGTCGCCTCCGGGATGTACTCCCGCTGCAGCTCGACCGTGCCCGTGACAATCGGGTCGAGCGGCTCCGGCAAAGGCCCGCCCAGGTTGGTCGTCAACGACTGGCCGGCGCTGCCGGTTGCCGCGCCGCTCGAGCTCACGCTGGTGCCGCCCGGACCGCCGCCCGAAGCCAGCGAGGCCGTGGCTCCACCAATGGTCCCGGTCACCAGGCCGGCGTTGACGCCCAGCAGGGTCGCACCGGCTTTGGACCGCAGCAGGTCCGTATCGGCAATGTCCAGGTTGTAGCGTTGAATCGCGATATCGAAGTTGTTCTCAAGCGTAAGCGTGATCGCGTCCGTCAGGCTGAGAAGGATGCGGCCGTTTTTCAACAGGTCCGGCAGGCGCGCCGAGTTGGTAAAGCGTGGCGGATCAACCGTCGTAGCGGTGTAGGGCGCCAGCGGATTCGGGAAGTAGCCGCGCGGCCGCGTGAAGTCGCGGTTGGTCGAACGCATAAACAGCGGCTGGGTAAAGTTTGGCAGCGGCTCGCCGGGCAGGCCGCTTTCGGTCCCTCCGGTCGTCTTGCTGATGCTCGGGCTGGCCGGCGGGGTCGAACCCTTTTGCCCGGTACCGGCGGTGGCCTGCCCCAGCAGCCACTGCGGAACAAATGTAGAAAGAAGGGCAACAGCCCGCAGTCGTTGTGACCTTGCTAAACGCATCCTGTGCTGTGCCGTGCCTGTCCCACCGTGGTGCATCCGGATCCTTTGTGCCGCGCGCTGCGGCTCGTGTGTATCGCGTTCCTGACCCAAGTACCCGCGAGTATAACCCACGGCAGCAGATGCGCTTGCGCCTCCCAACGGCTCAGAATTAGATACGCTCGTGCCATGGCCGCAGACGGAAACAGGACCGTTTGGAAGCTCACACTCTGCTACGACGGCTCGCCGTTTGCGGGCTGGCAGGTGCAACCCGGCCGCCCCACCGTGCAGGGCGAGCTTGCCGCGGCGATCGCCCGCATCACGGGCGAGCACACGCTGCCGCAAGGCTCGGGCCGCACCGATGCCGGGGTGCACGCGCTCGGGCAGGTCGCGTCGGTATCGCTCAGTGCGAACATTCCGGCGGCAAATCTGGCGCGCGCCCTCAATCACACGCTGCCGCCGTCCATCCGCGTGCTCGCTGCTGCGCTTGCTCCGCCCGGCTTCCATGCCCGCCACAGCGCCCGCGCCAAAAGCTATGAGTACCGGGTGTCGCAGGCCGCGGTATGCCTACCCTGGGACGCGCCGTACGTCTGCCACTCCACCTTCCCGCTGGACCTGGACCGTATGCTGGCCGCCGCCCTTTTAGTGGTGGGCACGCACGACTTTCGCTCCTTCCAGGCGCACGACCCGGATGCGGCATCGCGAAGTGAGCCTGACTCTGAGCGGTCTGCGGTCCGCACCCTCTACAGTTCGCAATGGACGGCAGCCCCAAACGGCTTCACCTACCGGGTGCGCGGCTCCGGCTTTTTGCACCACATGGTGCGCAACCTGGTCGGCACCTTTCTGGAAGTCGGCCGCGGCCGGCTCGAACCGGAGGTGGTGCCGTCGATCCTGGCAGCCCGCCAGCGCTCCGCGGCCGGCCCAACCGCGCCCGCAAGCGGGCTTTGGCTGCACTCGGTCGAGTACCCGGACAGTCCGGGGCAAGACACAGTACCCGGCGGCCCGATGCTACGCTGAAGCATCCTCCAGCGCCCATGACCCCCCACCCCTCAGCCTTTGCGCAGATCGGGCAGATTGCCTCGCAGCGCGCCGTGCACGCGGCTTTAGGCTGGCTGCACCTCCACGAGCAGCAGATCATGCGCTGGCAGGCGGAGTGCGTCGCCATCCCTGCGCCGCCGTTTGCTGAGGCGCCGCGCGCGGCGTGGCTCCGGCAGCGCTTCGCGGATCTCGGCCTCGCCGAGGTGCACATCGACGACGCCGGCAACGTGCTGGGCTGGCTTTGTGCCGCTGCCGGCGAGCGCGAAATAACCGGTGAGTCGATGCTGCACCCGTCGGCCGTCATTCTGCTGTCCGCGCACATCGATACTGTCTTCCCGAGCGACACGCGGCTGACGCCCTCGCTTGAGGGCACCCGGCTTGAGGCGCCCGGCGCCTGTGACAACGGGGCCGGGCTGGCCGGGCTGCTGGCGGTCGCGGCCTCCCTGCGGCATGCGGCTATCGAGCCGCCCTGCCACATCATCTTTGTCGGCAACGTCGGCGAGGAGGGCGAAGGCGACCTGCGCGGCACCCGCCACCTCTACGCGCATGCCCCCTGGCGCTCGCGCATCGCCGCGCACCTGGTGCTTGATGGAGCCGGGCAGGCCGTTGCGGTCACGGCCGCGCTCGGCAGCCGCCGCTTCGAGGTCGCGCTCGTCGGTGCGGGCGGCCACTCGTGGACAGACGCCGGCCGCCCCAACCCGATCGTGGCTCTCAGCGACGCCGTCACGCGGCTGCACACCCGGCAAAGTGCCCTTAGCTCTTCGCGCGAGCCTGCCCGGGAGCTCTCTCGCGAGCTTTCTCATAAAGAGCCCTCTGAGCCTGCCGTCGAAGCGGCAAATGGCAGTACCGGCTCGCCGCGCCGACCGCCGCACAGTAGAAGTACCTGGAGCATCGGCACCATCGAGGGCGGCTCTGCGGTCAACTCCATTCCGGCTTCCGCCACGGGCCGCTTTGACCTGCGCTCAACCGACCCGGAGGAGCTGCTGCGCCTGGAAGTGGAGCTGCACCGCGCGGTTGAGGACGCGGTGCTCGCCGCCAACCTCGGCGCGCCGCCGGAGCACGCTTTGCGCTCGACCATTTCGGGCATCGGCGACCGGCCCGCGGGTTCGCTGCCTCCGGACGCCCGCATTCTGGCGCTGTTGCGCGCGGTCGACCGGCACCTGGGTCTGCGCACCGAGCTCCGCACCGCCTCGACCGACGCCAATATTCCACTGTCGCTGGGTGTCGAGGCAATCAGCATCGGTGCCGGCGGTGAAGGCGGCGGCATCCACACCACCGGCGAATGGTTCAACGCGCGCGGCCGCGATCTCGGCCTTCGTCGTGTCCTTCTGCTGCTGCTTGCACTCGCTGACTGCCACGCTCTCGAAAAAGCGTCATCCACTCCACCTGATGCGTCATCCTGAGCGCAGCGAAGGATCTGCTGTTCTTTCGAACGAGCGCCAAAAAGCAGGTCCTTCGCTGCGCTCGGGATGACGCCTGGTTAATTGCGAAGAAGCTTCACAAATACCTTTAAGGCGTCCGAAAGTGAGCCGCGCAGAAGCGCCTGCTACACTCGCCCGGTGCCGCCAACGCTCTTCTTCAACGGACGCATCCTGACCGGCGAGCTGCTGCTCTCCGGCACTCCGCGCTACGTGTCGGCGATGCTGGTAGACCGGGGCGAGATTGTCGCGACGGGCGACAGCACCGAGATGCTGCGGAGCGCGCCTGCCGAGACGCAACGGGTTGATCTCCAAGGCGCGTTCACCATGCCGGGCTTCAATGATGCGCACCTGCACCTGGGCGAGGGCGCAAGGCTCCGGCGCGAGGTGAACCTCCACGGTACGCGGTCGCTGGCGGAAGCGATGGCGCGCGTGCGCGAAGCCGCAGCCCACTTGACTGAAGACGCGTGGCTGACCGGCGGCGGCTGGGACGAAACGCTCTGGTCTCCGCCCGTTTTGCCCACGCGCCACGACCTGGACCAGGCCGCCGGAGGCCGCCCGGCGGTGCTCGTGCGGGCGGACGTTCACCTCTCGGTCGCAAGCTCGGCCGCGCTCGCCATCGCGGGCGTTACGGGTGCAACGCACGCGCCACCCGGCTCCGCGATCGACCGCGGCGCGGACCGCGAGCCCTCCGGCATTCTGCGCGAGCGCGCGGCACGCCAGCTCGTCGAGCAGCACATCCCGTACGCCGCCCTTGCCGATCGAACGCGCGGCCTCCGCGCGGTCTTTGCTGAAGCACTCCGCTGCGGCATCACCTCTGTGCAGGACAATTCCACCGACGAGGACTTTGCCGCAATCTGCGCACTCCACTCTGCGGGCGAGCTGCCGCTGCGCATAAGCGAATGGCTGCCATTTGACGCCCCGCTTGCCGAGCTCGCGCAGCGACGCGACGCGGCACCCAGCGATCGCATGCTGCGCACGACCATGCTGAAGGCCTTCCTGGACGGCTCGCTCGGCTCGCGCACCGCTTCCCTGCTCGCCCCGTACGCGGACGCGCCAAAAGGAAGTGGCATCCCGCTTTACACGCTTGAGAAGCTCGAGGCTCTCGCCGTCGAACGCGCCGCGGCAGGCTTTCAGCTCGGCTTTCACGCCATCGGCGACCGCGCACTCGCGATGGCGCTCTCGACGTTTGAAACTGTGCGCCGGGCGGTTCCTACGGCAGAGCGCTTCCGCATCGAGCACGCGCAAACCGCGGCTCCGCTTGATTTCGCACGGGCCCGTGAGGCAGGCGCCATCGCGTCCATGCAGCCAGGCCACGTGCTCACCGATATGCGATGGACTGAAGCACGGCTGGGCCAAGAGCGCGCCGGACGCGCCCACGCCTGGCGCAGCTTCGCCCGGGCCGGCGTCCCGCTGGTCTACGGCACAGACTTCCCTGTAGAACCGCTCACACCCTTTCGCGGACTGTACGCAGCCGTGACCCGCCAGCCGCTTCCAAACGAGAACGGCCCAGACGAGCGCAGCGCATTTTTTCCAGAGCAGGCCATCACCCTGCCGGAGGCGCTCCACGCCTACACGCAGGGCTCTGCTTTTGCCGAAGGCGCCGAGCACTGGAAAGGCATGCTCGCCCCCCGTTTTGTCGCCGATTTCGCGGTGCTCGACCGCGATCTGCTCGAGCTGTCTGAAGCGCCGCACAGGCTCCTCGATACGCGCGTTCTTCGCACGGTTGTAGGCGGCGAAACTGCGTACGCGGCTCCGGACGCCTGACGATGCGGCGTGAAACCCTCGCTCACCTGCTGCTGTTCTTCACCGTGCTGGTGTGGGGCTCCACGTTCGTCTTTGTGAAGGCAGCACTCGCCGACGTGTCGCCGCTGCTGTTCAATCTGCTGCGCATGCTGCTTGCAACGACCGTGCTTGCCGCCGTGTACGCGCGCTACCTGCGCGGCTTGCCTGCTGCGGCCTGGCGCGCCGGCATCCTGGCGGGCGTGCTGCTCGCCTCGGGGTACCAGTTTCAGACCGCCGGGCTGCGCCTCACCACCGCTTCCAAATCGGCATTCCTCACCGGCATGGTGGTTGTCTTCGTTCCCTTTCTGTCGTTGACGCAGCGGCTTCGCGCGCCCGGCGCGGGGCGGCCCGGCCCGGGCTCGTTTGCAGGGGCCGCGCTCGGCTTTGCCGGCCTGGCGCTGCTCGCGGTGCCGGCAAACCAGCCATGGTCGCTCACTGCATTCGGGTCTATCAGCCTCGGCGATCTGCTCACGGTCGCGTGCGCGTTTGCCTTCGCGCTGCACCTGCTTACGCTGGCGCACGGCTCGCAGCATGTGTCATTCCAGGCGCTCGCCACCGTACAAATCGGTACCGCGGCCGTTGTGATGGCGCTGACCCTGCCCATCTTTGAGCCGCACCCCTTCCTGCACTTCACGCGGCCGCTGCTGCTGGCATGGCTTGTGGCCGGGCTGCTTGCCACTGCCGCAGCGTTCTCTATCCAGAGCTGGGCGCAGGGCTTTTTGCCGGCCAGCCACACGGCGCTTATTTTCGCGCTGGAGCCGGTGGTTGCCGCTGGTACGTCGTTCCTGGTTCTTGGTGAGCGGCTGCGCGGCCGCGCGCTTGCGGGCGCAGCGCTCGTGCTCGCGGCGATCGTCGTGTCTGAGCTGTTTCCCTCGGGCGGCGTGCAGCCCTCGGCGCACGAGGCCGCGCCGCTCTCGCCGGAAAAGCTGTAGCGCAGGATCCGGTTCCGCAATCCCGTCTGCTAACCTCTGCCGTCTGCGGCGTTTCGCCGTGATACCGTTCGCCGCAAACGGCGTCTAACGGGGGAGACGCCGTTTGCTCCTGCAAACGCAAGTGCCGGCGGCAGCGCTCAGGCGCGCATCAGTACACTAAAGAAGCCGTTATCTCCAACGTGCGGAGCGTATGCTCTCGCCGATGGACGCAGGTTCAGCGCTTGACGCCTGCTGTCTCCACTTATGAAAGGTATGAGGGTAGACCCGAAATGAACCATCCGCTCGAACCGCTCCAGACACGCCGCCTCCTCTCCACATTTACGATTTTGGCCACGCTCTCCGGCGGTATTTTGATCGGCTCTGTAGTCGCGCACGGCGTTCACGGGCAGGACAAAGCCGTTGACTCGCGCGATGCAGCCCCACTGCGCGTGCCCGATCCCAAGAGCCTTTCCACCGCGTTCTCGCAGATCGCGAAGCAGGTGGGGCCGGCCGTGGTCAACATCAACACGGAAACCTTACCCAAGGAAGAGAAGGCGGCGCGCGGCGGACGGCGCGGTCGTGGTGCGCAGCCGCAAGCGCCCGATGACGGCCAGGGCGAGGATGGTGAGGATCAGGGCGGCGGTTCCGGCGGGGACAACCCAGGGCTGCAGGACTTCTTCAACCGCTTCTTCGGCGGCGTCCCGGGCCAGGGCGGCGATGCGCAGGACCAGGAGCGCCGCGCACTCGGTTCGGGCTTTATCGTCGACGGCCGCGGCTACATCGTGACCAACAATCACGTGGTTGACAAGGCAGACCGCATTTACGTCAAGCTGACCACCGACCCTGAGAACGACGAGGGCCACCGCGCCACCGTCGTCGGCGTTGACAAGGACACTGACCTCGCCGTCATCAAGATTGACGTACCGGGCAAAATCCTGCCGACCGTCAAGCTCGGCAACTCGGAAGGCGCACAGGTCGGCGACTGGGTAGAGGCGATCGGCTCGCCGTTTGATCTGTCGCAGACTGTAACGGCAGGCATTATCTCCGCGAAAAATCGCACCATTGACCAGGGCCAGACCGGT
Organism: uncultured Acidobacteriaceae bacterium; assembly: GCA_964249695.1. Lineage (GTDB taxonomy): Bacteria > Acidobacteriota > Terriglobia > Terriglobales > Acidobacteriaceae > EB88. Next base: position 1,786 of record CAXUDF010000021.1, on the reverse strand, counting down.
CAGTTTCAGCACTTTATCCAAACGGACGCGGCCATCAACCCAGGCAACTCCGGCGGCCCGCTGCTTGATATGAACGGTGAAGTTGTCGGGGTCAACGCCGCGATCATCACGCAGTCGAACGGCTACATGGGCATCGGCTTTGCCATTCCGTCGAACACGGTCGTCAACGTCTACAACCAGCTCATTGGGCCCGACCACAAGGTCATTCGCGGCTCCATCGGCATACAGTTCCAGCCATCGATCACGAGCGCTGTGGCCAAGATGTACGGTGCCAGCTCGGGCGTGCTGATCAGCGCGGTCACGCCGGGCGGCCCGGCGGACAAGGCCGGCCTCAAGGCGAACGATGTGATCGTCTCGGTGGACGGAAACGCGATCAAGAGCGGCAATGAGCTCGTCGATAACATCTCGCCGCGCCACCCCGGCTCGACTGCGCAGATCGGCTACATGCGCAACGGGCAGAAGATGATGACGACTGTCAGCATTGCGGATCGCACGAAAACCGTAAATGCTTTCACCTCGGACAACAACAGCCCCAGCACCAGTCCTGACAACCCGGGTCCAAGCGCCTCGCAAAGCAAGCTCGGCATCACCGTCGCCGAACTGCCTTCGGGTGCGCCCGCGGGCTTCCACGGGGTCATCATCCAGTCGGTCAAGCCGGGCAGCTTTGCCGATGAGCTCAATCCGCCCATCGGTGCCGGCCTGATCATCGAGGCGGTCAACCGCAAGCCGATTCACAACAAGGCCGAGTACGACGCGATCGTTGCGACCTTGAAGTCCGGAGACGACGTTGTCTTTGAGGTAGCCGCGCCGCGCGGGGGCCGGAACACGACGCTGACCGGCGGAACACTTCCGTAACGCCGGCGAGGAAGGCCGGGCGAGACATCGTGCCGGCCTTCCTCTATAACCAACTAGATTCCAGTCACAAATCGTTTGTTCGTTGGTCCATTCGGGTTGCACTTGTCGTGCTGGACGTATAGCCTGACCGCATAGCAGCCCACTCTAGAGGTTCACGCATGGTGTCTCGTTTGACCCGGATTCGCGCCGCGCAGTGTTTCGGCTTCGCTCTTCTTCTCGCGGTTACCCCTGCGATTGCATCCCGTACCCACAAGCTGGTGGTTTCGGCCGCGTCGCACCACAAGGGCCACGGCAAGAAGCATGCGGCTCCGGCGGTCGCGCACTGGACCCCCGGGCAGCGTGAGATTGACCCGGACCGCGCCCGCGCCATCCAGACCGCACTGATCAGCCAGAGCTACATGACAGGCACGCCCACGGGCGAGTGGGACGCTGAAACAGAAGCCGCCATGCAGAAATACCAGGGTGACCACGGCTGGCAGACCAAGCTGATGCCTGACTCGCGCGCGCTGATTCACCTCGGGCTCGGGTCGAGCGCCACCGAGGGTGTCGTTGCGGATGCCGGCAAGAACGGCACTATTCAGCAGGCGACCAACGCAGACAGCCTGGCCGCGGTGCACTCGATCCTGAACTAACGCGTCTGCTTCAGAGCTTGTTTAAACGACAAAGGCCGCCATCAGGCGGCCTTTGTCGTCGTTTCCTCCACTCGGAACGTCTGAGAAGTACGAAGACTCACCGCTTCATCCTGATCCACACAACATTGCTTCATCCTGAGCGGAGCGAGGGACCTGCTTTTCGCGGGTCCCCGGATAACCGCAGGTCTTTCGCTGCGTTCAGGATGACGCCTTTTGATGTCGAGCTCCCCGACCCCATTCAGGCCAACCCTCGTAGCAGTGTGAAGCTCGCATGGGAGTTTTCACGCCACTTACGCTTT
>CAXUDF010000020.1:0-35066 GCA_964249695.1 uncultured Acidobacteriaceae bacterium | reverse complement strand
GTTCAGGAACTCAGGGTTAAAGGTTCGCTTGACCTCGTTCTTCACGAGTTCCTCGACCTTGTCCATCACCAGGTCCTCGCGCTCCGACTGGAAGCCGAGCCCCTGCTTCCGCTGTAGGTGACGCGCGCCGATGTTCGAAGTCATGATGAGGATCACGTTCTTGAAGTCAACCGTGTTGCCAAGGCCGTCCGTAAGGTGACCATCTTCAAAGACCTGCAGCAGGATGTTGAACACATCCGGGTGCGCCTTCTCGATTTCATCAAGCAGGACTACAGAGTACGGAGAGCGCTTCACTCTCTCCGTCAGCTGGCCGCCCTCCTCGTAGCCGACATAGCCCGGAGGCGAACCGATCAGCTTCGAGACCGAGTGCTTCTCCATGAACTCTGACATATCGAAGCGGATCAGCGACTTTTCACTTCCGAAGAGGAATTGCGCGAGCGTCCGCGCCATCTCCGTTTTGCCGACGCCGGTTGGACCCAGGAACAGGAACGACCCGATAGGGCGGTTTGGCGACTTCAAGCCTGCACGGGAGCGGCGGATCGCACGCGAGAGCGCCGAGATCGCCTTTTCCTGCGAAATGACGCGCTTGTGCAGTTCGCTCTCGACGCGAAGCAGCTTCTGCGTTTCCTCTTCCTTGATCGAGGTAACCGGCACACCTGTCCAGCGGCTCACGACGTCCTCGATGTCCTCACGGCCCACAATGCCGGCCGTTGAATCGTCGAGGTGGTACTTGTCGCGCAGGGCACGCAGATTCTCGCGCTCTTTCCGCTCCTCGTCCGAGTAAAAGCGCGCCTTCTCGAACTCGTGGTTCGCGATGGCGTTCTCCATGCGGTGCACGATGAACTTGATCCGCTTTTGGACCTCGGTAATCTCCTCGGGCAGGGAAGTCTGGCGCAGCTTTACGCGCGCGCCCGCCTCGTCAATTAGGTCGATCGCCTTGTCGGGCAGGAATCGATCCGGAATGTAGCGGTTCGAGTGCGAGACGGCGAACTCGATCGAATCATCGGTGTAGGAGACCGCGTGGAACTTCTCGTAGCGATCCTTGATGCCCATGATGATCTTGATCGCATCTTCCTCGTTCGGCGGCGGCACTTTTACTGCCTGGAAGCGCCGTTCAAGCGAGCGGTCCTTCTCGATCGACTTGCGGAACTCCTGCGGCGTGGTCGCGCCGATGCACTGGATCTCCCCGCGCGACAAAGCCGGCTTGAGGATGTTCGCCGCGTCGAGCGAGCCCTCGGCTGATCCGGCCCCAACCAGGGTGTGCAGTTCATCGATAAAGATGATGCAGTTCTGGTTCTCCATCAGCTCTTTCATGATGGTCTTGAGCCGCTCTTCAAACTGCCCGCGGTACTTGGTGCCCGCCACGATCAGTGACAGGTCAAGCGCCAGCACCCGCTTGTCGGCGAGGAAGCTTGGCACCTCCCCATCAGAGATGCGCTGCGCCAGGCCTTCAACAATCGCCGTCTTGCCGACACCTGGTTCTCCAATCAGCACCGGGTTGTTCTTGGTGCGGCGGCAGAGGATCTGGATCACACGCTCAAGCTCTGAGTCGCGCCCAACAAGCGGATCCAACTGGTTATCCATCGCGACCTGGGTTAGGTCGCGCGAGAACTCAGCCAGCAGGCTCGCCTCGCGGTTGCCGGAGGCACCTTCCCGCGTGCGGCCCTGTCCGGAGCCTTGCGCTGCCTTCTCCTGGGTCGCGCGGGACAGCTCCTCGCGAATGGCGAGCAGCTTCAGGCCGCGCTCATGCAGGATTTCTGCCGCGAAGCATTTTTCTTCACGAAGGAGGCCAAGCAGCAGATGCTCGGTGCCGATGTGCTTGTGGGAGAGCCGTTCCGCTTCTTCAGCCGCGTAGGCAAGCACCCGCTTGCACTCGTTCGACAACGGTAGATCGACGGAGGTGGAGACCTTTTCACGGATGGTGGTGTGCCCTTCGATCTGCTTGCGGATCGACTCGACGGATGCATGCGAGCGTAGAAAGCGGTTTGTGAGCGCCTTGTCTTCCCGGAGCAGCCCCAGCAGCAGGTGTTCCGTTTCGATATAAGGCGACCCGAACTGGCTTGCCTCGTACCGAGCGAAGAAGATGACGCGCCGCGCTTTTTCTGTATACCGTTCGAACATGTTCCCCCTTACTTCCTTGCCTCTGCTCTGAACTTGCCGGGAACCCGACCCGCCAGAAGCCAGACCTGTTGCGGTTGCGACGAAAGCTTGCGATGAAAAGGATGCTGTCTCTACTGTAGAACGTCCGGGCTCACCGCCCTGTGGCCGCGGTTACAACTCAGATGCGGGTACCTCAGTCATACCGCCCTTGCTAAGCCGTAACACACGGTGACAGCGTCGTGCCAGCGCCATATTGTGGGTGACCAATACGGTAGTAAGGCCCTCGGACCGGTGCAGCTCCTCAATCATGGCAAAGACCGCATCGGCTGTTTCGCCGTCCAGGTCCCCGGTCGGCTCATCGGCCAGCAGCAGCTTCGGCTTGGTTATCAAGGCCCGGGCCAGTGCGATGCGCTGCTGTTCTCCCCCGGAAAGCTCCCCGGAGCGATGATCCACACGGTCGGCCAGTCCGACTTTAGCGAGCCAGCTGACAGCCTGCTCTCTTGCCGATCGCTGGCTCATTCCCCTTGCCAGCAGCGGCATCGCTGTATTTTCCGCGGCCGTAAACTCCGGCAAAAGATAGTGGAACTGCCAGACGTACCCGACTTCGCGGTTGCGAAACTGTGCCGCAGCCTGCAATGACAAGTCGCCCAGTTTGGTCGCTCCGCATCGGATTTCGCCCGCATCCGGCCGATCAAGCGCACCCAGAAGGTGCAGCAAGGTGCTTTTCCCCGCACCGGACTGACCGACAATCGCCAGGATCTGACCCTGCGGTACAGAAAACGTAAGTCGATCGAAGAGAACCAGCCTTCGACTGACGCCGCTTGCCAGCGCGTAACTTTTACTGACGTTCGCTGCTTGGATCCATAGATGGTCGCCGCTGGAAAAAGGTCGCAGCCCGGGCAGCAGAGCCTCTGCGCCGGGAAGGCTACTCATACCGAAGCGCCTCGGCTGGCAGCACCCGGGCCGCCGCCGTCGATGGATACAGCGTGGCCAGCAAAGCAACACCCAGTGACACGCCCACGACGAGCAGCCCGTCAGCGAGCCGCGGCGCGAACGGCAGGGTATCGATAGAGTAAACATCGGCCGAGAGGTGAATAAGCCGATAGTGGCCGCAGACGTACGCCAGCCCGTAGCCCAGCAGCAGCCCCAGGACTGTGCCGATAGAGCTGATGAGCACCCCTTGCAGCAGAAAAATGCGGCGGATTTGCCCGGGAGAGACCCCCATGGACAGCAGGACGGCGATGTCGCGGGTCTTTTCCATGACGATCATGGTAAGCGCGATCAGGATATTGAGCGCCGCCACACACACAATGAGCCCGATGACGATAAAGGTAACCAGCTGTTCCAGCTTGAGCGCCCGAAATAGCTCGCGATTTTGCTCCATCCAGTTGGTCGTCTCAAAGCCTGCTCCGGCCGCCTGCTCTATCTCTCGCCCAATGCGGTCGGCGTGGTCAAGGTCATCCACTTTGAAGGAGATAATCGAGACCAGGTCCGGCTCGCCGAACAGCGACTGCGCATCCCGGAGCCGCACGAAGCCGAAGCCCGAGTCGTACTGGTAGAAGCCGGAGTGAAAGATGCCGGCGACCTGGAATCGCTGGTACTTCGGCACCAGACCATACGGGGTCAGCTCACCCTGCGGGCTGGTGACCACGACGGTGTCGCTTACGCGCGCGCCGAGCGAATCGGCCAGGTCGTAGCCGAGCACGATGGGCGGAAATCCATTGTTCCCGGTGGTTTCGGCGAGCGCCGATGCGCTCCCAGCCGACATCTGCGCGAGCATGTCACTGACCGAACGCTCCTGCTCCGGCAGGATGCCTTTGAGCAGCGCACCGCCGGAGTGCGCGCCGCGCGACACCAGCACGGGCTCGTACAGGGCAGGCGCCGCAGCGATGACGTGCGGTAAGCTGCCCAGGCGTGCGGTCAGCCCGCGCCAGTCCCGAATGCCGTCATTCTGCACGCGCATGAGCGATACATGGGCGGTTGAGGAGAGCAGCCGGTCCTGCAGGTCGCGGCGCATCCCGGTCGTGATTGCGAGCGCGAGGATGAGCGACGCGACGCCGACGGTGACGCCAAGGACGGAAATGCCGGTGACCACGCCGATAACCGCCTGGCGGCGCTTGGCCCTGAGATAGCGGACGGCGATGAAGAGTTCAAAGCGCACGGGGTTCCAGTGTGGAGAAGATACTGCGTCGTCTGATTAGACAGCCCGCGTCATTGTTAACCCGTGTGCAAGTCATCCAGCACCTGAAAAAAAGCATCATCCTGAGCGCAGCGAAGGACCTGCTGTTGCCCCCTCACGCCGACCATGAGAAAGGCAGGTCCTTCGCCGCGCTCAGGATCACGCTTTTCATCGGTACTCCTTACTTGGTACATACCCTCTCAGGATGACGCATTGACGGAGTCTGGCTAAGCGCCGGATGACGCCGACTTTACGGCAACGACACCTTCGCCGAGCCCTCGTTGTCATAGCGGTCAAAGGCTCGCAGCGTTAGCACATGGCCGCCCGGGCTCGCACCCGCGCCAAGCGGCACGGCAAAGTCATACTGCTCGCGAAGCGCGTCAGAAATCCGCCCGACCGGCTCCACATACTGCCAGGGTCCGGCGTCGAGCGAGTACTCAGCGCGTGCAATGGGCACGCGGCTCCCCGTTGCCGTCGCGGTTACGTGCAGGCCCGTGGTCGCCGGCTGCATGGTAAGCCCAGACACTTGCGGCGTTGCCGTCGCCAGAAGGAAAAGGTCGCTGGTGCGCTCGCCCGTGAGTGCCTGGCCGGCCGCGTGCGAGGGGGCGTCGGTCGCGACAACGCGGAGTCGGTACGGCCCGTCCGGAAGCAGGTTCGCGTCGAAGCTCAGGTACCGTTCTGTGAGATTTTCCTTCAGCAACCGCCAGGTGGTTTCCTCTGGCCGCCGGTAGTAGACGGCAAAGCGCAGCTCGTCGCCGTTGTCGTCGTGCGCGGCCCACCGCGCGGTAACGGCGGTCTTGTCGCGAATGGCACCGAGTGGCGCCGCTGCGCTGTTGCCGTCGATGTTGACCGCTGCGCCGCCCTGCGAGGCAAAGTTCAGGGTGGTCTGCTGCGGGTAGCTCACCTGCGTTGTAGCCGCGTTCACGCGCGTACCCGGCGCTACCAGGATCTCGTCAACCTCTGGCGCGGCATTCGCGGGCAGGTAATTCAAGGCCACCTGCTGCACGCGCGCTGCAGCCTGCAAGGTAAGCCGCCACTGCGCGTAGCGCGCCCGTACCTGCTCAGACGCCTGACCGATTGCCTGTGTGGCCGCGTCCACCGGCCTCCAGTCGCTCCAGCCGCGGACCGGGTTGTCGATATTGCCGGTGCGCGTTTCCAGGCGGTACGTGCCCGCTGCGCTGTCGCCGGTCAGCTCGGCGCGCCCCCACAGCGAGACCTGCGTCGCGTCGAACACGTCGCTGATCAGGGTCCCGTTAAGCGCGGGCACAAGGCCCATACGCAGCAGCTTGCCGGTGTTCGCCGCAGGCAGGTAGAGCGCATTGCCCGGCGCGGCGATGAAGCCCGTAACCTGCCCGGCTTCGGCGTGGGCCACATCGGCGTAGCTCCCGTCGTCCTGCAGCCGGTAAATTCGCCCACGATTGCCCGTTGCCGCAAGCAGGCCGGCAGCGGTCGGATGCAGCGCATACACCACGTCGTCGTGCCCCGCCCAGATGCGGCGCGGCGCTTGCGCGGCATCGGCCGGCAGCAGGTACACCTCCGAGCCGTCTGGCACTGCCGTGTTGTTGGTGACCGACTGCGTGGAGCCGGGCTGCACCACTGTCACCGTGATGCTTCCGCCGCCCGCGCCGGCGCCGCCGGCCTGCAGCGAAGGCAGGCTCGTGTTGCGGCCTTTTTCCCCAACCGCCGCAACGTAGAGCTGGCCGCCGGCTCCCGTGGCCAGCGCCGTGATCTCGCGCTTGGGCGCTTCAAACAGCACGTACGGTTTGCGCACGGGGCTTGCGCCCACGTCGATCCGGTACACCAGCCCGGTGCCGTCAGAGCCGGCTAGCAGGCTGCCGTCCTGCGCCCAGGCCAGGGTGCGGATGTGCGGCTCGTCGCTGGCGAACAGCACGTCCGCTTTGCTGCCGGGCGTCGCCGCGGTTCGATAGACAGTACCGGGTGCGCCTGCGCCGATCAGTAGGCGGCCTTGCGGATCGAGCAGCATCGCCCACACATACTTTGGCTTTTCGCTGGTCAGGGCTGCGTCAAACACGACCGGCGCAGTCGTTTCGTCGAGCGGCTTGCCCGCACGCGGGTCCAATCGAAATACCTTGGCCGACGGCAGCGTTGCCGCGTAGAGGGTGCCGTCCGGGGCCGCCGCTAGCGCCTGCACGCTCACGTCTTTCGAGGTAAACAGCACCGTCTGCTTGCCGTCAGGAGCCACGCGCACCACCTGCGCCGGCGAGCCCGTCGCGATATAGGCGTTGCCGGCGGCGTCGCTCGCAGCTGCCCACACATCGGCCGCGTTCAGCTGCGCCACTGTCTCCACCGGCAGCCCTGCTGAAAGCAGTCCATCCGAGCCGATAGCTACGCCGCGCGGCGACCCCCGCTCCCAGTCATTGAAGCTGCTCTCGTTCCACAGGCGTGTTCCCTGCGCGCATAGCGGAAACGTACCGGAAAACAGGCAGCTCAAGAGCAGGGAAGAGGACAGGGTGCGGAGGTGCATCGTCACCTCAGGAGTCTACCAGCCGCCTTCGCGGCGACCGTAGCCGCTCGCACAGCGGGCGGGCCTTAGTTGGCCAGCACAGCGCGGTAGCGCACCATACCTTTGCGTGACCGCTCCACGGCAGTGTTGGCCTCGCGCATGGGGTACGGCTCGATAATGGCCTTGATGCCGTGCCGTAAAGCCACGTCGAGCATTTCGGCGATCTGCGTGGGGCCGCCTGTATTGCAGCCGGAGATGCTTCGTATCCCAGCGATCAAGGGAATCATGGAAAATGTTGCCGGACCCGGCGGCCTGCCGACAAACACGAGCGACCCGTGGGGGCGCAGCGCCTGCACATAGGCGCTCCAGTCTGCATCGGCGTTGACGGTAGACAGAAGCAGGTCAAAATGGCCAGCGACTGCCTTGAGCGCCTTGCTTTCGCGTACGCCGACAAATCGGTGCGCGCCCAGGCGCAGCGCCTCCTCTTCCTTGCCGGCTGACGAGGAGAACGCCGTAACCTCGGCCCCGAATGCGCGCGCGAACTGGAGCGCGATATGCCCAAGGCCGCCGATCCCGATGACGCCGACACGCGAACCCGGGTGGATACCGGCCAGCCGCATCGGCGAGTAGACGGTAATGCCCGCGCACAGCAGGGGCGCGGTCGCGGCGCTGTCGAGCCCTTCCGGTACTGGCACAGCGAACCGCGCGTCCACGCGCAGCCGCTCTGCAAACCCGCCGTTCCGCCCCACGCAGGTAGGCACCGCGTGCGCGCACAAATTTTCTTCCCCGCGCCGGCACCAGGCGCAGTAGCCGCAGCTGTCGGCCTGCCAGCCGACCCCCACGCGGTCGCCCTCCTTCAGGTGCCGCACCGCTGCCCCGGCAGCTGCAATGGTGCCGACTACCTCATGCCCGGGGATGAACGGGTACTTGCTCAAAGCCCAGTCGTTATCGATGAGATTTACATCACTGCGACATACGCCGCAGTGCGTGACCGCGACCTCCACGTCGCCCGGACGCAGCTCACCCGGGTCGTACTTGAAGGAGTGGAGTTCAGCACCGGCAGCGTGTACGGCCAAGCCCTGGATCATTCAACCTCTGTTCTTGCATCTCTGGAAGCGAGGCTTATTCTACGCGGAGCGTGAGGATCTGCTCGCCGGTAAAGGCCTGATGAATGGCTGCGTCGCCGAGCATGGTCGCGGACTCGCCGTGGAGCGATGGCCGGTCACGCTCATGCGCGGAAAGCAGCAGATTTGCAACCGACGGCGGCACAGATTCGAGCACGCGACCATCGATGCTAAGCTCCGCATCGGGCGCAAGCAGCGTCACGTACAACCGGTCATCGGCATGCAGCGCGTTGAGCTGGTCGATCGTGCCGCTCAGGGGCGTGGCGACCGCGGAACGGCCTTGCGCGAGCAAGCGGTCGAGTGCGGGCCCGTCACTCACCAGCAGGCGCACCTCGCCCTGGGGCAGCGCAGCGGGCAGCACGACGGGGATTTGCAGGGACCGGGATCCGCCGCGATAGGGCGCAACCGTCGCGTTCACAAGGATGCGCTCGCCCGCGTGTGCCGACTGCTGCTCCAGAGTCGCCCGGCTCAGGGTCGCCGCCTGGCGGCCGGCCATGGTTTCCACGTCAATGTGCACGCTTTCGATCGGGCTCCGGCGATCGCTGCTGCTGTACAGCGCATTCAGGCGCACGCCCACGTTCAGGGCCGCCGAGAGCGCCGCCGGACCCAGGCCGCCCGGCGCGGCAAGCGTGCCGAAGGTGACCGGCGGATAGCCTGCAACCTGCACGGTTGCTCGGACGCGATAGCTGGCCTCCTCGGCGTAGCTCGGAGTTTGCTGGAGTGCCTGGAACAGCGAAACCAGTACCGCGGTCGGCGTTAGCTGCGCCTGGTCCAGCACGCGCAGGTGCAGCGTGCGCGCCGGCGTTTGGCTTCCCCGGGCAGGGTGCAGTGCGATCTCGACCGGGATCATATGCGCCGTGGCACCGAGGAGCCCGCCGATCGCAGTCTGCCGGTCCTGGTCGAATGCGCCAACCTCCTTGCCCGTGTTGACGATCTTGAAGGAGCCGGCCGGCGAAGCCAGCGTCGCGACCACGTCGGCCTCGGTCATCGGCAGGCTGACCTGCCCAAACTGCGTCAGGGGATGGCCGCAGGCCAGCAGGTGGCCGGCGTCCAGGTAGGTCACCGTGCAAGTCGCGGCAATCTCCATGTCACCCGCCACCAGCAGCGCGCTCACGGCAGAGCCCGGCTCCAGCGGCCCGGTGGAAGCATCGGATGGGGCGCCACCGCCTACGCCGCCCAGCCCCGCCTGCGGCTCCAGCACCGCGCCGAGCGCCGGCGCGTGCTCCTTCCATAAGGCAAGCGCGGCCGGGGAAAAGCCGGAGAACACCAGCGGAGTTTCGATCGGCGTAATCGATGCGCGCGCGGCCTCGATCTCCGGTCCGCCCGTTTGGGCAGCCTGCCCGCCGTGCGAGCTCATGTCGCGCACCGGGAGCATTTGCTCGATCGGGGTAATGCCGGCGATCGGCTCCTTGGAGAACTCGCCGATACGGAACGCGATCGCGCCGACCAGCTTGCCGTCGATATACACGGGGCTGCCGCTCATGCCGGCAACCACCCCGGTGTACTCGGCCTTGGCGCCGGTCAGCCGACTTAGGATCAGGTCCTCACCCGGCCCTTGCGCGTTGTGGAGAACGCCCAGGATGTCGACGCCGAACGGTTCGGGGACGGAGCCCTCGAAGACGGTGTAGGCGGTTCCGTGCAGGCCTGCGTGGACGCTCGTGAGGGGAAAGATGCCGGCGCTCGACTGGGGCGGAACGGACGGGGGCGGTGCCTGGCCCCGTAACAGGTTCGCAAACAGCAGGGACGTTGAAATGAGAAGCGAAGCCTTTTGCGGAATCCACACGTCTACAGAGTAGCTGGCTGCTCCTGCTTGCGGCAAAGCATGGCAAGCGGGAGAATGTTGGTGGGCCGCGAGTCCGTCGTTTCATCAGCCGCGCAGTCTGTTTCGCCGTGGAGCTCCCAAGTGAATGTGCCTTTAAAGATGCTGCCCGCAGGGCGCGTCCTGTTGAGTTTCGGATTAGCTGCGACGCTCGCCGGCGGGTGCCTGCCCTTGCGCGCGCAGCAAACCCCGCCGCCAGCGCCTGCGCCCGCGGCTCAGAACCAGAACCAGCCTGCGCCCGACCACACCACTCCGGACCAGACCGCGCCTGACCAGGGCGGTCCGGGCGGAGATAACGGCACCATCGCTTTGCCGAAAAAGAAGGAGCAGACGGCCGCGCCGCCGCCGCCGTCTGAGCCGGTCGTGAAAACGCCCCCGGAGCTCTCCAACTTTTCCCTGCGCGTAGACGTGCCGCAGGTGAACGTCGACGTAGGCGTCATTCTGGAGAAGACCCACCAGTTCGTGCCCAATCTGCAGGAAGCCAATTTCCGGGTTTTCGAGGACGGCAAGCCGCAGCAGATTACGCATTTTGCCAGGATCCAGGCACCGATTACGGCGGTGCTTTTGACCGAGTTCGCAGCTACGAATTACAGCTTTATCTACGACATGCGCAATGCAACCTACGCGTTCGCGCAGCAGCTTCGGCCTGACGACTACGTGGCCGTCGTGACGTATGACATGCACACTGAGATCCTGACTGACTTTACGCAGAACAAGCAGATTATCGGGCAGGCGCTGAACTCATTAACCATTCCGACCTGGCGCGAGACGAACCTGTTTGACGCTCTGTATGAGACGCTCGACCGGCTGACGCGCATCGAGGGCCGTAAGTACGTGGTACTGATCTCCTCAGGGCGCGACACATTCTCGAAAATAACCCTGGATAAGATCCTGCAAAAGATCAAGGCAACGCCGAACGTAACGATTTTCGCAGTCGGCACGGGCCAGTTTGCCCGGGTGATAGCAGAGGGCCGCGGCAGCCTGAGTGGCGCCCGCGAGATCGACTACCTGCAGGCTGATAATCAAATGAGGACTTTTGCATCGATGACTGGCGGCGAGGCTTTCTTCCCTCGATTCGTCGGCGAAATGCCGGATATCTTTCACGAGATTAATAACTCGATCCGCAACCAGTATGCCCTGACTTATCGCCCGACGAATACCAGGCAGGATGGGTCCTACCGCAAGATACAGGTGGAGCTGGTAGATGACGAGGGAAACCCGATGCGTATGCAGGACGAGAAGCATAAGCAGTTGAAGTATGACGTCATTGCGCGGGATGGGTATCGGTCGAAGCTGCCGGTGGAGTAAGTTAACTTACTGAAGTTAATCGAGAGTTGCTTGTAGCTGCGCAGAGCGAGCTGGGTACGCGCCCTGCGCAGCTAAGTGGTTCACCGAACTCCATCTTCATCTGCAGCCTGAAAGAAGCTGTTAGCCGCGGACACTCCGCAGTGCCGGATACACCTTGCGATAGCCTTCATACCCGCTGTTATACCGCTCTACGTGCGCCGGCTCCGGCGTAATCCGTTCCGCGACCTGGATGGCCTGCGCGCACGCTGCTTCCACCGTCGCCCAGTGCCCGCCGCCGACCCCGGCCAGCAGCGCCGCGCCGTAGGCCCCGCCTTCCTCCGCCACCAGCACGTCGCTGGTGTATCCGTACACCCCGGCCTGGATCTCTCGCCACAGCGGGGACCGTGCTCCTCCGCCGCCGAGCCGCACCCCCTTCACCGGCACACCCATCTCGGCGAACAGAGTGAAGCTGTCCCGCAGCGAGTAGGCGACCCCTTCCATGACGGCGCGGACCAGGTGCCCGCGCGCGTGCCCGGCGGTAAGCCCGACAAACGCAGCGGCGGCGTGCGAATCCAGGTGCGGCGTGCGCTCTCCCAGCAGGTAGGGCGTCCACAGCAGGCCTTCGCTGCCAGGGGGGACCGTCGCCGCCTCCTGCGTCAGCTCGTCGTAGCTCCCGCCGGGCAGCAGCAGGTCGCGCAGCCAGCGCAGGCTCAGGCCCGCGGCCTGGGTAACGCCCATAACATGCCAGCGGCCCGGCACAGCATGGCAAAACGTATGCAGGCGTCCTCCGGGGTCGAACGACGGCTCAGCCGTGGCCGCAAACACTACGCCGGAGGTGCCGATGGTGACCGAAACCGCGCCCGGCTCCAGGATGCCCATGCCGACCGCCCCGGCGCCCTGGTCGCCAGCGCCCGCGACCACCGGCGTGCCGGCTCTCAATCCGGTCAGCTCTCCCGCGCCTGGCGAGATCGTCGCGCATACCTCCGGCGACTCAAAGAGTTCGGGAAGCCAGTCCTCGTTTACGCCGGCGGCACGAGCCACTTCGCCCGACCACCGGCGATGCCGCACGTCGAGCAGCAGCGTGCCCGAGGCTTCCTGCACATCCATCGCATAAGTGCCGGTCAGGCGGTAGCGCACGTAGTCCTTGGGGCACAGCACATGGGCAATGCGCGCAAAGATCTCCGGCTGATGCTCACGCACCCACAACAGCTTGGTGAGGGTAAAGTTCGGCAGCGCCGGGTTCGCGACAAGCTCAATCAGGTGCTCGCGCCCGAGCTCCCGGTGCAGCCAGTCACACTGCGGGCCGGTCCGCTGGTCACACCAGATCAGCGCGGGCCGCAGCACGGCTCCGTCCGCGTCGAGCATCACGGCGCCGTGCATTTGACCGGTCAGCCCGATGGCGCCGATGCGGACCGCTGCACCCTTACCGGTCCCGTCCGCCCCGGCGCGCAGCAGCACCTCGCGGATCGCTTCCTGGGAGGCGCGCCACCAGTCTTCCGGGTCCTGCTCGGCCCAGCCCGGCCGCTCCGCGCGGAACGCCGCGTGCTCACTCGCAGCCGAGGCAATCAGGCGGCCCCGCCCGTCGACCAGCACAGCCCGCGTGCCGCCGGTACCTACATCCATACCCAGAAACAATGCCTCATCCGCCAAGTGCCTCGTCCTCCTGCTGCCGGCTTCCACTCTACCCGCAGCAGCGTCGCAGGTACACTGCTCAAGTGAGTACCGCTGCCAGTATCAGGACGATTGGAAGCCGCGAGGTCTACCGCAACCGGTGGATGCGGGTGCGCGAGGATGAGATCGAGCGCTCGAATGGCGTACGCGGTATCTATGGCGTCGTTGAGAAGCACCCGTGCGCCGTGATCATCCCGCTGGCCGGGGATGCTCTCTACCTGGTGCAGCAGTACCGCTACACGGTCGGGGAAGTGTGCCTGGAGTTCCCGCAGGGCGGCTGGGAAGACCCGAACGTCGACATTCGAGAGCTGGCAGCCGGCGAGCTGCGCGAGGAAACCGGGCTGCGCGCCGGCGCCATGCAGTATCTTGGGCCCATGTGGGTTGCGTACGGCTTCTGCAACCAGCAGCAGCACGCTTTTCTTGCGACGGAGCTCACGCCCGGCGAGACGCACTTTGACCCGGAAGAGCATGACCTGACCCTCCACAAGGTCCCTGTCGTTGAGTTTGAGGCGATGCTGCGCGACGGGCGTATCAAGGATTGCTGCACCCTTGCGGCTTGGGGTCTTTACAAGGTAAGAGTGACGGAAAAGGATGGGGTTTGAGCATGGCAGGAAGCTGGACAGCAGCACAGATACCAAGTCAGACAGGCAAGCGCGCCATTGTGACCGGCGCAAACAGCGGGCTCGGCTTCCACACCGCCCGGGAGCTGGCGCGGGCCGGTGCCCAGGTGATGCTGGCCTGCCGCTCCATTGAGCGCGGCGAGAAGGCGGCGCAGCGCATCCGCGACGAGCAGCCCGGCGCGCAGGTGTTCGTCGCCAAGCTCGATCTGTCGTCCCTTGCCGGGGTGCGCACTTTTGCCGAAGCCGCTCTGTCGGCCGGCGAGCCGTTGGACCTGCTGGTCAACAACGCCGGCATTATGGCGCTGCCCAAGCGGGAGCAGAGTGTGGACGGCTTTGAGATGCAGCTGGCCACCAATTACCTGGGCCATTTCGCGCTCACCGGGCTGCTGCTGCCCCTTCTTCTCAAGGCGGCCGCCCCTCGCGTCATTAGCGTCTCGAGCAACGCGCACAAGCGCGCGCAGCTGTACTTCGAAGACTTCCAGCAGGAAAAGAGCTATGTGCCCTTCAGGAGCTATCAGCAAACCAAGCTGGCCATGCTGGTCTACGCGCTGGAGCTGCAGCGGCAAAGCGACACGCACCGTGCCAGGCTGACCAGCATCGCTGCCCATCCGGGCCTTTCAGCCACCGGAATCGTGCGCGATACCGCGGGGCCGGCCAAGATGATCATCCCCATCGCCATCAGCCTGCTTGGGCAGAGCGATGCCGCCGGAGCCCTGCCGCAGCTGTACGCCGCGACTGCGCCTGAGGCCAAGGGCGGTGCCTACTACGGGCCGAACGGCTTTCAGGAGTTTAAAGGCGCACCAGCCCCGGCCAAGGTGGCCCCGCAGGCGCAGGACGCGACCGATGGCTCGCGTTTGTGGGCGCTCTCAGAGAAGCTCACCGACGTGCGCTACACCTGGACCGCAAAGGCGTAGGGCCGCTTAGTCACTTCGCGGTGCCCTGGACAGGGGTGCACGCGGAGACCGCGCGAGAAGCACCACCATCAGGACGCCTGCTGCGAGAACGCCCCCCTCCAGCCGCACGCTCGCGACATGGAGCCGCTCGAAGTCGAACCGATGCGGATTTGTCGCGGGCACCGCGTTGGTATCGCCGCCCACTGCCAGGCGATCCGCTTCCATGCGCGGCATGACGTTCCACTGCGAGAAGGCAGTAAGCAGCAGCATGGACACGGTGCACAGCACGGGGCCCAGAAGTGAGCGCTCATAGACCGGCCGACCGTAGACCCTGGCGACTTCGGCGGCCGCGAGCAGCACGAGCAGCACCGCACCCGCAACCAGGCCCTCGCGGTGCAGGATCAGCAGACAACTGCGAACCACCAGCCCCGCTGAATGCGGGTCCGGTAGAACTCCAAAAGCAACCGCTGCCACGACCGGGAAGAAGAAAACCGCGCCCAGCCATAGGGTGATGAGGATGGAGATCGTGGCGCGTAGCAGGGTGTTCAAAGCTGGTCTCCTTCCATCTAAGTATCCACCGGTCAAAGTGGTCATCGTTTCACTTGACCATGAGCATTGGCCTGATAAACGCGAAAACGCCGGGAGGGTCTGCCCCCGGCGTCTTCGTATCACTTCAGCGCGGCCTGCGATTAGAACTCGATCCGCACCGAGCCACGTGCGTAGAAGGCCCGCTGGAACGCGAGAGGCTTGAGGAAGTCGACATTCGGCGTTGTGTTGTTGAGCGCTGAGTCCTGATCAACAAACACCTGCTTGCGCGAGTTGGTGACGTTGAACATGTCCCATCCAAGCTTCACCTTGTATTTCTCCATGTTGATTGGGTAGTCGGTGTGGATATCAAGCGAGGTATCGGACGGAGTACGACCGAGAGCACCACGCCCGCCGATAGGTATTTCGCCCGCATTATCGTAGACAGGATGCGCTCCCAGGTTTGTGATCGGGATCCCTGATTCGCCCCTGAGACCCATACCGATCGTTAAATTTTTCGCGAGCGTGCCTGGTAGCAGGTAAGAGCCGTATAGATTGCCGACGTTTCGGCGATCGGTATTGAGATAGCCCGGCGTGAACTGACCTCCCAATTCGCCAAGGATGCCCTGAGTGAAATCGAAGAGTGAGCTTACGCCCGGATCGGACTGGCCGTTGTCGTTGCGGTACAGGCCTTCATAGTTGCCGTAGAGCTTGGCGAAGCGATAGTTGGCGCGCAGCAGGAAGTTGCGGCTGAAGCTCTTATTGGCCTCAACTTCAAAAGCCTGGTAATGACGCCGAGGATTCGCAAAACCATCCGGCTTTCCATCCGGGGTAGTTAGCCCGGCGACTGCTGGGTTAAGCCCGCAAGCTGCACCAATTGTTTGTCCGGCACTGTTCTTCTGGGTCCCGTAGTCCAACTGACACTGAGCAGGCAGCGGTCCACCCGGTGTATAAGCTAGTTCTTGCTCATTGGTGAAGTAATCGGCAGAGGAGTTTGGATTGCCAATGAGAAAGTTCTGGACGAGGCCACCGTTTGCACCCTCGGGGGAGACGCCGGACATATCCTCGACGATGCGTAGGAGGCGGCGGTCGATGTACCGTGCGCTTAAGACGAAGCCGCCCGGCAGCTCGCGCTCGATGCCGCCCAGGAACTCTTCCTCAAGGTTTAGCTTGGTGCCTCTCGCAATCAACTCCGGTGAAGAGCCGCTGATGGAGATGGCAGCGCCCGCGTCCGCACTGGAAGTCCCGGCAGCAGGGTTGCCGCTGACGAGGTGAGCTGCATCCAGAACCGGCGTGACCGTCCCGTACTGGTTCAGGACGGCATTGCCATTTCCATCAGAAAGCGGAGCGAAGTTCGCGCGATAGATGTCCTGTTCCTGATTGAGTTCCCGGACGGCTGCATCGCTGGGGAGCGCCTGCGTGTAACGGGCAAAGTTAAAGAAAATCTTTGACTTGCCGTTGCCGAAAGGATCCACGTTGATGCCCACACGCGGCGACCAGTTGTCGTTAAAGGTGTATTGCTGCACTACGCCATTGAGCTGCTCCTCATCCCAGCGGATGCCGGCGTTCAGCGTGACATTCCGGTTGATCGTCCAGTCGTCATTTCCATAAATCTGATGGTAGCTTTGCCCGGTGAATGCCTGGCGAGGGCTGAAGATTCCGCGGTCCTGAGAAAGGAAGACCGGAACCGGCGTCGTGGTTCCTTTCGGTGTGAAGAGCGGGCAGATGGTTGCGGGGCAGGTATAGAGAGGCTGACCATTTGGGCCGAGCACGGGGTTGCCGTTTGCGTCGACCTGCTGCGGCGAAACCTCAAGCTTGAAAGCTGCATCGGCATTGGCGCCAGCCAGTCCGGCCGGGGTGGCCGCGCCCGCGTCGTTGGTAGACGGGAAAGCGAAATCGGCACCGCTGTAGCCCTTGAGCAGGTCGTAAATACCGCGATCGAATTCATACCCAATCGATAAAGAGTGGGAACCGAAAATGCGGACTATCTTTTCGGTGTTGATGGCAAAGCTATAGGCGTGTGTTTGCGGATTCTGAAAGAATCCCAACCCTTGTGAGTAAAACTGCGCGCCCCCGAAAGCAACGGGCGTGTTGTCCTGGATTTGGTAAGCGTTCGCGAAGCCACTTTCTGTAAAGTTGCTCTGCTTCGCCGTGGCGGCTATGTCAAAAGTCCAGGTCGGCGTGATCGTCGCATTCAAACGCACGACTTCACTGCGTGAACCAAACTTCCAGCTGCTAAAGCCGCTGTCGTTGGCCAGATTGATATTTGGGTAAGCAGGGAAGGTGTCTTCATTGACCACTCCAAGTCCTCGATTGGAGCTGGAAGGATCCCCGAAAGCAGAGGCTTCAATCGTCACGTTTTCCGTGGGCTTGTAGGTGATTTTACCTGCCCAGCTATAGTCGCTGATGTTATTGGTAAGCTCCCCCCTGGATGCCAGCCCTGCACCTGCAGGCGCGATGTAGCTGTAGCGGCTTAACTGGGGATTGAAGGCGCCGAAGAAGAAGACTTTGTCGCGCATCGCATGTACAGGGATCGGCCCGCCGAGCTCGACGGCCGCGTCATACTGAGGCGTCGCAAAAAGCCGGCCATGAGTATTTACCCGTCCGAAAGAATCCGCGTATCGCTGACCTGCTTCAAAAGCAGCGGGGGCCGCAAAAGCACTCACCGCACCATGCAGCTTGGATCCACCCGTCTTCGTCACAATCAATGCAACGCCGCCGTTGGCGCGTCCGAACTTTGGCTCAAGCGCGCCGGGCTTTACCTGCACTTCCTGGATAAAGGACAGGTTGATCCCCGTACCGAGGGAGCCATACGTCGGGCTGAAAACGCCGAGGCCGCCATAGCCTACGTCGGTAAGGTTGACGCCATCAATGATGTACTGATTTTCTAGGCCGGTTGCGCCCCCAATCGATGGATTGGATGTGCCAGTCCCGCCACTGTTGACCGCTCCTGGAGCCACGTAGAAAAGGCTGCCAACATTGCGGGCTACTGGAACCTGCGAGTAAAACGTTGCGTCCAGATTATCGCTCACAGCGGTCGACGTGGTTTCGATTTCGACGCTGTTGGAGCTTACCTCAATGGTGTCAGTCACTCCGCCCGGTTCCAACTTCAGGTCAAGGCCTGAAAGCCGGTTGATGACAACCTCGACGTTCTTGCTTTGCGTGGTCTTGAAGCCCTGCTGCTCTACCGTGATTGTATAGAGCCCAGGGGTCAGGCCACCGATGCTGTAGTGGCCCTGCTGATCAGTCGTCGCTGTTCTTAGGTCGGATTGTCCTGCGAACGTGATCTTCGCATCCGGTACAGCAGCCCCACTCGTATCCGCGATGGTGCCCTGAAGACCGCCTTTGACTGAGGAGATTTCCTGTGCGGCAAGGGGGATTGCCGCGCAGATCACACTACCGGCGAATAGAGCAGCAAATGGGGTTCTTCGGTCCAGTCTGTAGAACATGGTCCCTCCACTGAATCATTTCTTGGAGGTACCCTCTTGCAATCCATGGGCCACAGCTCTCGTATTTCTATAAAGCCGATCAGGGACTTACCGGCGAACCTTTGCGTCGCATCTACAGGATTCTGTACTTTAGAAGCGAAGTCTGTGGATTATGGAAAGATCAGGGCCAGCCTCCGCTAAGTGCTTCAGCTAAACAGAAACTCCTTCGTTCGAAGTCCGGCAATCGTATCCCGCAGTTTCGCGGCCTTTTCAAACTCGAACTTCTTTGCGGCTTCCCGCATGTCGCTTTCCAGCTTGCCGATATGTATGTCCAGCGCCTGCTGGGTCGGGAACTCTGGCATTTCATCGGCTTCGTCGGTCAGGTCGGCATAGTCGGCCTTGAGGATCTGCGCCAGAGCCATGTCAGTTGGGCGGATGATCGAGGTGGGCGTGATGCCGTGTTCAGTGTTGTAGGCGCGCTGCACTTCGCGGCGGCGCGTCGTCTCATCAAGCGCCTTCTTCATGGAGTCGGTCATCTTGTCGGCGTACAGGATGGCGCGACCGCTCACATGCCGCGCAGCGCGGCCGATGGTTTGAATCAACGATCCCTGCGAACGCAAAAAGCCCTCTTTATCCGCATCGAGAATCGCAACCAGTGACACCTCGGGCAGGTCGAGGCCTTCACGCAGCAGATTGATGCCGACCAGCACGTCGTACTCGCCTTTGCGCAGATCCCGCAGAAGCTTCACACGCTCGAGCGTTTCTATCTCCGAGTGCATATACCGGCAGCGCACGCCCACCTCGGTGTAGTAGCCGGACAGGTCCTCGGCCATGCGCTTCGTAAGCGTCGTCACCAGGACGCGCTCGTTGCGCTCGACGCGCAGGCGGATCTCGGCAAGCAGGTCGTCAATCTGGCCGCGGATAGGGCGGATTTCCACCTCGGGATCGATCAATCCCGTGGGCCGGATAATCTGCTCGACCACGATGCCTTCAGCCTTGGTGAGCTCGTACGGGCCGGGTGTGGCCGATACATAGACCAGCTGGTGCACGCGGTTCTGGAACTCTTCAAACTTCAGCGGGCGATTGTCCGTTGCAGACGGCAGGCGAAAGCCGTATTCGACCAGGTTCTGCTTGCGCGAGCGATCACCGTGCCACATGCCATGCAGCTGCGGTACGGTCACGTGTGACTCGTCGATAAACATCAAAAAGTCTTTTGGAAAGTAATCGAACAAAGTCGGCGGCGGCTCGCCTGGCATACGGCCTGAGAAATGGCGCGAGTAATTCTCAATGCCATGGCAAAATCCCATCGACTTGATCATTTCCAAATCAAACCGGGTGCGCTGATGAATGCGCTGCGCCTCTACCATGCGACCCTGGCCTTCCAGCTCTTTCTCCCACCATTCCAGCTCGGCCAGAATCGAGTCGATTGCGGTCTTCTTCCGCTCGGGCTGCACGACATAGTGGCTTTTCGGATAGATAGGAAGGCGAGCATACGTCCGCAGAACGGTGCCGAACAGCGGGTCAATCTGGCTGAGGGAATCGATCTCATCGCCAAACAGTTCGATGCGGTACGCACTTTCGTCATAGGTCGGGAACACCTCGATAACGTCGCCGCGGACGCGAAATGTCCCGCGTCGAAAGTCGCCATCGGTGCGGTCGTACAGGATCTCGACTAATTTCTTAGTGATATCTTCCCGGCGGATCTGCTGCCCTTTCTCGAGAAACAGCAGCATGCCGTAATAAGCCTCCGGCGAGCCGAGGCCATAAATGCAGGACACCGAAGAGATGATGATCGTGTCGCGCCGTTCAAAGAGCGACCGCGTCGCGGCGAGCCGCAGCTTGTCAAGCTCCTCGTTGATGGTCGATTCCTTCTCGATGTATAAGTCGCCGGCCGGGATGTACGCCTCTGGCTGGTAATAGTCGTAGTAGGAGACGAAGTACTCGACTGCATTGTTCGGGAAGAATTGTTTGAATTCATGGAAAAGCTGGGCCGCGAGTGTCTTGTTATGCGCAAGAATTAACGCCGGCCGATCCAGCGTTTCAATCACCTTAGCCATGGTGAAGGTCTTGCCGGAGCCAGTCACGCCGAGCAGCACCTGGTGCTGCTCGCCTGCGCGAATACTCTCCACCAGCTCTCCAATCGCGCGACCCTGGTCGCCGCGCGGCTCGTAATCGCTCACCAGTTCAAAATCCAATGCGCACCTCCTGCACTGACGCAGCGCCCACAAGCGCCGAGCCGAGCACCTCGCTCCACTCACCAGCGTCATCCACAACGACGTCAACAAGACTCTCGGCCTGCATCGCGGCTATGGTCTGCGGAGCAAGCCCCCAGCGGCAGCCAAGGCTCCAGGCACCCGCAGCACGCGCGGTGCGAACATCCACGTCTGAGTCGCCGATCATCACGGTTTCCGACGGCTGCGCGCCTGCTTCAGCCATCAACTTCATCAGCCCTTTCGGTTCGGGCTTCTTGGTGGCAAAGCTGTTGCCGCCGTAGATAGAGAAGAAAAACGGCGCAAGCCCGAGCGCCTCGCAGATCTCCCGCGAAGCACGCACAGGCTTATTGGTCAGCACTGCCATCTTCGCTGCGCTGCTCTGCTGCAATAGTTGTAGCTGCTCGCGCACGCCGGGGTACAGGCGCGTGTGGTCAAGCTTGTGCTCGCGGTAGTAGGCGAGGAAAGCCTCAAGTGCCGCGGGAGCCAGCGCCGGGTCGGCACCATCCGAGGCGAGCGCACGCTGCACCAGCATCCCTGCGCCATCGCCGATGTAGGACGCGATCCGGTCCTCAGCCTGTGCCGGCAAACCGAACTGGCCGAGCGCTGCGTTCACTGACTCGACGAGGTCCTTCCGTGAGTCGATGAGCGTTCCGTCCAGATCAAAAACCAGCAGGCGAAGCTGCGCATGAGGGATGGGACGGATGACCTGGACCATCTCTCTATCCTACAAGCCACCCCGGCAAGCCACCCCGGACCAGGCCTGCGGCTTACCGTACGTGAACGTCACCCGAACCGGTAAGCGCGCGCACCTCAGGGCCGCCGCCGCCCGCGTTGCCGGTCAGGTGCTGTTTAATTACGCCCGTGCTGGTCTGTTTCCAGTTCCCACCGCTGTAGCTCAGGTCACCTGAGCCGGTCGTCGCATCCAGCGAAAGCGGGGCACCTTTGGTATCCAGCTCGATAGAGCCGGAGCCGGTTTCAAGCCGCCATGCTGAGAGCGGCCTGCCCGCAACCTTGATGGAGCCGGAACCAGTGTGCGCCCACAAGCCGCTTTGCACATTGCGCAGCGTAATGCTGCCGGAGCCGGTTTGCGCTTTCACGTCAAGCGCCGACAACATATCGGCCGTGATGTCGCCGGAGCCGGTTTCAATGGAAACGTGGTCGCTCAACCCGGACGCTTCCACACTGCCGGAGCCTGTCCTTAGCTGCGCGGGGCCGCCATCGTCCTGCACCCGGATGTCGCCCGAACCCGAGTCCGCGCGAAGGTCCGTGCCGCGCGGCGTGGTGATCTCGTAGTCGATGCTGACGTTGTTCACATGAAAGTTGTGACCGATGCTGATGATGTTGCCGGCCTGGTTGACCGGGGGATTGCTGACGACCTGCTTGACACGGTCATCGGCCGAGCCCCCGCCGCCGAAAAAGCCTCCGCTGGAATGCACATGGCCTACGATATGGACATCGCTGCCCGCACCGGGCGACACGTGGATGCTGCCCGACCCGGTGTCGACGCCCAGCAGGACCGGGCCATTCACCTTGAGGGTGCGCTCAAAGGTACCGTCCGCCGCATGCGCGGCGGCTGGCGCTAGAACTAAGAATGCAGCAGACAAAACAGCGGAACTGGTAAGCCTCATCTTGCTTCCTCCAAATGCCCTGTATCGCTTTGGTTTGACGTAGAGTAGGGTACGCCAGCTTCGGCAGGGAAGTTCCGTACCTTCTCTGCGCCCTGCCTCGGCTGGCGACAAATCGGCTTCGCGTACACTCACAGCCATGCTGGGTGTTCTGTTTTTCCGGCTGGCGGCCATCGCTGCGCTCATCCTCGCGAACGGCTTTTTTGTGGCAGCCGAATTCGCGCTGGTCTCCCTGCGGCATAGCCGGCTCGACCAGTTGATTGCAGACGAGGTGTCCGGTGCGCGTACGGTCCAGCGTCTGCAGGCCCGTCTGGATGACTTCCTACCCGCAGTGCAGTTCGGGGTGACCCTCTGTTCGCTGGCGCTGGGCTGGATCGGAGAGCCGACAGTAGCCGCCGCGCTCGCGCCATGGATGACACGCTTCCCGTATCCCCCCGTATTTGCGCACCTGCTCAGCGCTTTTATCGCGTTTCTCTCGATCACGTACTTCCACGTCCTGCTCGGTGAGTTGGTGCCCAAATCGCTGGCGCTGCGTCGGCAGGAGCAGCTGGCCATTGCCGTCGCCGGCCCCATGCTTGCCTTTATGAGCATCACCCGACCGGCAGTGCTGCTGCTCAACCGGTCGGCATCGCTGGTGCTGGGGCTGTTCCGGATGCTTCCGTCCGCGCATGCCTCGCTTCACTCGCCGGATGAGCTCAAGATCATTGCCACCGCGGCGCGCAAGGGCGGTATGCTGCCGCCCTTTCAGGAGGCGCTGATTCACCGGGCGGTCGAGGGCAGTGAAATCCCGACGCGCGAGATCATGACGCCCCGGCAGCGCATCGTGTCGCTGCCGGCGACCATGCCGGTTGAGGAGGCAAGCGCGCGCATTGTGGACGAGATGCATTCGCGCCTGCCGATCTATGACCCGCTGCGCGGACCGGAAGCCATTATCGGCGTCGTGTACGCAAAAGATGTAGCGCGCCTGATGCACTTTCGCGCGATGACCGCTCGAAGAGAAAGCGCAGGCGGTACCGCGATCCCAGCCGCGGCACCGCTTGTAAGCCTGCAGCTGCGCGCCATTATGCGCGAGGTCTTGGTCGTTCCTGAAACGAAGCCGGTGTTTGATCTGCTGGTTGAGTTTCAACAGCAGCGGCGCCACCTGGCTATCGTCGTCGATGAGTTTGGCTCGACGGTCGGGCTCGTCACCGTCGAGGACGCGATTGAGCAGCTGATCGGGGAAATTGAGGACGAGTACGATGTGGCCTCGGAGGCAGCGCCCCTGCTGCCGACCCCGAGTGAAACTGTCGTGCTGGACGGCAGCGTGAGCCTGCGCGACCTGCAAACGCAGATGCTCTGGAGTCTGCCGCGCGACAGCGGCGCGGAAACACTGGCCGGCTTTCTGCTGAGCCGGCTCGGTCATATTCCACAAGTGGGCGAGCAGGTTGACTTCGATGGGCATCGGCTGACGGTGACGGAGATGCAGGGGCGCCGCATCGGCCGCATACGCGTTGAAAACACGCCCGCGCCGCCGGGCGCGTCGGCAGCGCCCCAGGTCGAGGCTGACGTGCGAAGATGAGGGGCAGATGCTCGTTTGCTCCGCGACTCCGCACCCTCTGAACCCTGAAGATGCCGCGCCGGGATTTCCTCTGTGAAGCGTGCCCTGCGAGCGCTGTTATGGCGCATGCTTTACACCATTCCCGTGGTATGGCTCGTGGTGTCGCTGGTGTTTCTGCTCATCCACCTGGTACCGGGCGACCCGGTGCAGCAGATGCTGGGCGAAGGCGCGCGCGCCGGTGACATTGCCGTGCTGCGCCACCAGTACGGGCTCGACAAGCCGATCAGCACGCAGTACTGGCTGTACTGGCGCGGCGTGCTCCACGGAGACCTGGGTCAATCCATTCGGCTCAATGATTCTGTAACGCACTTGCTGGTGCTGCGCTACCCGTACACCTTTGTGCTCACAGTGGCGGCGCTTGCGTTTGCGCTGCTGCTGGCGCTGCCTGCCGGCATTGCGGCCGCACTCCATCGCAATCGCTGGCAGGACCAGGTTCTGGGCGTCGTTAGCCTGTTTGGGCTCTCGTTTCCGGCATTCGCGCTGGGGCCGATCCTGATCCTGCTGGTCTCCATCCGCCTGGGCTGGCTGCCGGTGTCCGGTGCGGCCGGGCCTGCGTTCATTCTGCTGCCGGCCATCACCATGGGCTCGGCGCTGGCCGCTATTTTGACCCGCATGATCCGCACGGCGATGCTTGAAGAGCTCGGACAGGACTACATCCGCACGGCGCGCGCAAAAGGCCTGCCCGAACGCACAGTCGTGTACCGGCACGCGCTGCGCAACGCGATGATCCCGATCCTGACACTGCTTGGGTTACAGTTTGGCGCGCTGCTCGCCGGCGCCATCGTGACGGAGATGATCTTTTCATGGCCGGGTATCGGACGGCTCACGGTGTCCGCAATCTCCAACCGCGACTATGCGCTGGTGCAGGGATGTCTGCTCGCGGTAGGACTTACCTATGTGTTGGTGAACCTATTAACCGACGTCTTGTACCTGCTGGTGAACCCACGGATACGCGGGTAAGTCAGATCACAGTAGAGGAAAATGCTCCGCTCTGAGGCTGCCGCCATCGATGTGCAGAAAGCCGACCATGACCGGCAGGGAAAAGCGTCGTGGACCGGCAGCGCCTGGATTGAAGAAGAGCACCTCTTTGCGATGTTCGATCACAGGCTTGTGCGAGTGGCCGAAAATGACGGCTTGCACGCCTGCTGCTGACGGATCAAGCGAGAGCGTGTGAACGTCGTGGACTAAGTAGATATTTGTACGGGCGATGGTGACATACTCTTCCGCGGGCAGCGCAGCGCATACGCCGGTGCGGTCGATATTGCCGCGGATCGCGGTGACCGGGGCTATGTCGCGTAGGCGGGCGAGGATGGATGCATCGCCGACATCGCCCGCGTGGAGGATGTGGTTGACTCCGGCGAAAGCGGGTAGGACTTCAGGGCGCAACAGGCCGTGCGTGTCGGCGATGACACCGATTTTCATACGGCTCTAGTAAGTGCAAGACCGCCTGCGCGGCTTGCGGCCACTTCGTGGCGGGTGTTCTCTTTTACAAGCACCACTACAGCCCGACCTCGATCCGCGTGCGCGGGTCGAGAAAGTCGCGCAGCGCGTCGCCGAGAAAGTTGAACGAGAGCACGCACAGCATGACCGCGACCGCCGGAAAAACAACGAGGTGCGGCGAGTCAAACAGGTGCGATCGCGCGTCGTTGAGCATGCCGCCCCAGCTTGCCGCCGGGGGCGGCACGCCGAGGCCCAGAAACGAAAGCGTTGCCTCGGCAAGCACGGCACCGGCCATGCCGATGGCTGACTGCACGATGAGCGGCTGCAGGATGTTTGGCAGGATGTGCCGGGTGAAGATGCGCAGGTCGCTCGCACCGAGAGCGCGCGCGGCTTCGACAAACTCGCGCTCGCGGACAGCCAGCACCTGCCCGCGTACCAGCCGCGCGTAGCCGACCCAGCCGCCGATCGACAGCGCCAGGACCAGGTTCACAAGCCCCGGCCCCAAAAACGCGACAAACGCAATCGCCAGCAAAATACCGGGCAGCGCGAGAAAGGCGTTCATGACGAAGATATTGAGCACCGTGTCGAGAACGCCGCCGTAAAACCCGGCCAGGCCGCCAAGCACGAGCCCGAGCGAGAGCGAGCAGGCCACCACCGAGACCGCGACCAGCAAGGAAATGCGCGCGCCATAGATGATGCGCGAGAACGTGTCGCGGCCCAGCTCGTCGGTGCCGAACAGGTGCGCGGCGCTGGGCGCGGCCAGGCGGTGGTTCAGGTCAAGCGCGGCCGGCGAATGCGGTGCAAGCACAGGCGCAAATATGGCCAGCACGGCGAAGAGCCCCACCAGCAGCAGGCCGACAACTGCAAGCGGCTGTCGGCGCAGCGAGCGCCAAACGGTTTGGCCGCGCTCGACCGGGCCGGGGATTGCTAGTGTTTGTTCCGGCGGCAGAAGCGCTGGTGCGGGGGAGGCCATGCGCCCTATTATGCGGGAACGGAAGCGCCGCTCGTCCATCCGTTCAGGGATCATCCATGACTCGGGGCTTCTCCCTCCCCGCAATGTGGTTAGCGAGACGAAAGTTCTTACGCTTCGACGGAACAGCCTCCGTACACGACGTGTTGGCGCAGCGCAGGCGTAAAGAGGCTGTAGAGCATGCGTGGATCGGCTGGAGCGCTCACTGCGTCGAGCGCTGCGCGATGGTCCGGCGACAGCACGAGGCCCAGAGCCGCCGCATTGTCTGCAACCTGTTCCGTTCGGCTCACACCCATCAGCGTTGAGGCAACGCCGGCTTGGCCGCAAACCCATGCGAGTGCCATGCGCGCAGGACTTTGCTGAGCCTCCGCAGACACCCTCTTGAGTTCATCGACAATCTTCCAGTTGCGCGGCGTAAAGAGCGAGTCGCCGAAAGGATTCGCGCCATCCAGCCGTTTGTCACCTTCCGGACGCTTCGTATTTCCAGTCGCGGCGTCACGCGGCAACCCGCCCGCACGCGGGGCGCCGGCTTCGACCGTCGCGCGATCGTACTTTCCTGTCAGTAAGCCATAGGCGAGAGGGCTCCACGGCACAATGCCCATGCCAAACTCCTTCGCCAAAGGCGCATGCTCATCCTCGATATCGCGGTTTACCAGGGAGTAGAAGTACTGCAGCGCGATTGGGCCGGGAACTCCGCGCACCGCGGCCAGTGTCGCGAGCTTTGCGACGTACCAGGCCGGCGCGTTGGACATGCCCCAGTACCGAATCCTGCCTGCCCGCACCAGCGCCGTCATTGTTTCAAGCAGCTCGTCCGCAGGCGTCATCGAGTCCCACACGTGAATCCAGAACAGGTCCACGTAGTCGGTACGCAGGCGCCTGAGCGAGCCTTCGAGCGCCGCATGAAGGTGCTTCGCTCCATTGCCACCCGTATGCACGCCGCGACCCGCGGCGAAGCCGGCCTTGGTCGCGACCACGATCTGGTCGCGGAGCTTGCGTTCGGCGATGAAGCTGCCCAGCATCTCTTCGCTGCGGCCTCCCGCATACACGTCAGCCGTATCGACAAAGTTGCCTCCTGCCTCCACGTAAGCATGGAAGACGGCAGCGGATCCAGCCTCATCCAGACCCCAGCGTGCGGTTCCGAAGGTCATGGTTCCAAGTGCGAGCGGGCTGACAACCAGTCCGGAGCGTCCGAGAGTTCGATAGTTCGTAAGAGGCATCTGTCATTCCTTAGTGTTCGCTACGAAAATGAGTAAACCCCACTTGCCGGCGGCCGTCAAGGTGTTTCATAGTAATAGCTATGGAAGAGCCTGGCGCACCCTCAAACCGCAAGCCGGGCAGGCCGCTCAGCTTTGATCGTGAAGCGGCGCTGCACCAGGCAATGCTGCTGTTCTGGCGGCACGGCTATGAGGCCACTTCGGTCCACGATCTGATCACCGCCATGGGCATCACACCGCCCAGTCTGTACACCGCTTTCGGCGACAAAAAGCAGCTCTTCCTGGAAGCGGTCCAGCGGTATCTCTCTGGGCCTGTCACTTCCACATCGATCATTGACGAGGCCCCAACGGCGCGCGAGGCGGCTGCGGGGTTGCTGCAGGCCGCCGTCATCGGGTTTACCGGGGAAAGCACTCCGACAGGCTGTCTACTGGCGAACTCGGCGATCAGCTGTTCGCCTGCAGCGGCGGACGTACAAAAGGCCCTGGCGGAAATGCGCCTCAACATCGAGAAGAGTCTTCGACACAAGATCACCCATGATCAGGCGATCAGCGAGCGGGAGCAGACAATAGGCGCAGAGGCACTGGCGGGCTACGTGATGGCCGTGATCCAGGGAATGGCTACGCTGGCGCGCGATGGTGCCACGCGGGAGAAACTCTCGTCTGTAGCCTCCGCGGCGCTGCTGGCGTGGCCTGCCTGACACACGCCACCGATAGAAACAGATGGTGCTGCGGTGGCTTGACGCAAACGTGCACAAAAGTAAGAAGCCCCGCGGCTAGCAGGGCTTCTCTTACTACTTGTCTCTCGGGTGAAAGCGACTCGCTCGCTACGGCTCGACAAAATCAAGCTTCGCGACCTGGGGAATAATCCCGCGCTCGTGGCCCATAGTCAGCAGCTTCTCGATCGCCGCGCGGCCGTCCTTGCCGTAGTCGAGCGTGCGTTCGTTCACATACATGCCCACAAACTTGTCGGCCAGGTTGGTGTCCAGGTCGCGAGCAAACTGCATGGCGTAGGCAAGTGCCGGCTCGCGGTGGTCCAGCCCATGCTGGATCGAGTCGCGAATAGCCCGGGTGGTCACCCGCATCGCTTCCGGGCCGAGCGAGCGCCGGATGGCGTTGCCGCCCAGCGGCAAAGGCATGCCGGTCTGCTCGCGCCACCAGATGCCCAGGTCGATGATCTTATGCAGCCCGTTGCTGCCGTAGGTCAGCTGCCCTTCGTGAATGATGAGCCCGGCCTGGTACTTGCCGGCAAGCACCTGCGGGATGATCTGGTCAAACGGCACAACTTCGGTCTCGATTTCGGGCGCGAACAGCTTCAGGGCCAGGTAGGCCGTCGTCAGCGTGCCGGGAATCGCGATCTTCAGCTTTTTGACCTGGTCGAGCGTGTGTTTCTGAGGCGCGATGATCATCGGGCCGTAGTTTTCGCCGACCGAGCCGCCGCATGCCATCAGGGCGTACTTGTCCTGCAGGTAAGGGTAGGCGTGGAACGAGATCGCAGTTACGTCAAAGAAGGCCTCGTGCATGGCCTTATGATTCAGGGTCTCAATGTCGCAAAGCACGTGCGAAAACTTGTAGCCGGGCACTCGCACCTTGTTCGTAGCGAGGCCGTAAAACATAAAGGCATCGTCGGAGTCAGGGCTGTGCGCGATGGAAATCTCGCGGACCATGCCAGGCGCATCGACTCGGGGAGCAGCAGGGATAGCACTCACTTGGGCTGTGATCCTTTCTTGTTGGGGACCGCGCTCGGGCGACGCAAGTTGCGTCGAGGGCGCTTGCGATTCCACTCTGGTCGTGGCCAGCAATCCCTAGAATACGCCGGAGCCTTACCCGGCGCTCGGGTCGCGCTCGACCGGGTGAAACCTCCGGGTACGCACCCACCCTGCCGCGATCAGCGCCGCAAGAACCACCTTCACGCTGTCGCCGGCGACAAACGGCAGGACACCCAGCCGCAGGAGCGCCCCGAGGCTGCCATGGGTCACCACAGAAAGCCATGCCACACCGCAGCACAGGATCAAAGCGCTCGCGGCGGCTCCAGCCAAAAGCGCTCGTACGAAGCCGCGCTGCCCGCCCCGCCCGAACGCGAGGCCCACGACCGCGGCCGCCAGCGGATAGGAAAGAAGGTAGCCTGCACTTGCGCCTAGCGGCAGCAAGCCCCCGAAGCCGGGGACAAATACCGGCAGCCCGGCAAGCCCCTCCAGCAGGTACGCGACCATAGCGGCCGCGCCCAAGGCCGGGCCCAGCAGCAAGCCCACCAGCAGCACGCCGAACGGCTGCATGGTCATCGGCACCGGCGTCCAGGGCAGCGGCACCGCTACCTGCGCGCACGCCGCCACAAACAGGGACCCGAGCAGCACCTTCGCTGCTGCACCGGCAGCAAGCGCCGGCAGGCTTTCGGGGGTTGCCGAGATGGCAGCGTCATGGGGCGCAGAGTTCAGGAGAGGGCGTTGCTCAAACATAATAGTTGGCGCTCCTTGCTGGGTGATGCTGCAGCCGGCTCATGCGGCGTTGAAGGCGGGTCACGGCTCGCCCGCTTCATCCCGCTCGGCTTCCGAGTCGGCCTTGGAAGCAGTCAGGTTCAGGCCCAGCGTATCGGTCCGCCTCGGCCGGCGGATCGCTTTGTAAATCGCCCATGCCGCCCATAGAAGGACCAGAACGCTGGCGGCGAATCCAAAAAGAAGAAAAGGCATGCGGGCAGAGCCCTCAGCATAGCAAAAGCGCTCCGCGGCCTTCCACATGCGCTGCCCGCCTGCGGCTTGGTGCGGTCCCCGGTACAATTCCATCCGGGTGGTGCGGCGTCTCCGAGCCGGAGCGCTTCGCCGCGAAAGCTCTGTGGCAACTATCTAACGACGGGACGGACACAAGAACGTTATGGCGACCCTTATCAAGTTTGGCACCTCTGGTTGGCGCGCAATTGTTGCGGAAGAGTTCACGATCGCAAATATCCGACGCGCGGTCACCGGGATCGCAAAGTTTGTCGCAGCAGAACCGGGTGGACCCCACACCGTGCTGGTCGGGCGCGACCCGCGCTTCCTGGGGGAGACCTTTGTCGCCGAGGCCGCGAGCATCCTGGCTGCCAATGGGGTCACGCCGCGCGTCATCCCCGAGCCGGCGCCGACCCCGGCCATCGCCTACGCCGTCCGCAAACAGGGCCTTGCCGGTGCCATCAACTTCACCGCGTCGCACAATCCGCCGGAGTACAACGGCATCAAGTTTTCCACCGCCGACGGCGCGCCCGCGCTGCCGGAAACTACCGGCAAGATCGAAGCCGCGATCGCTGCGCTTGGCGAGGAAGCGGTTCCCGCGGCATCCCAGCGCACGTGGGAGGAGACCGAGATCAAGGAGGTCTACCTGAACCGCGTTGCGGAGCTGGTCGATCTTGAGGCCATTCAGAAGTCCGGGATCAAGGTAGTCTTTGATCCGTTCTGGGGTGCGGCTCGCGGCTACAGCTCCGACCTGCTGCGCGATCATAAGATCCCGGTCGAGTCTGTGCATGATTACCGCGATGTGCTCTTTGGCGGCCATGCGCCGGAGCCGGACGGCGAGCTGCTGGACGACTGCCGCGCCAGGATGCGGGAGACCGGTGCCGCGATCGGTATCGCCACCGACGGCGATGCGGACCGCTTCGGCATTGTGGACCAGGACGGCACCTACATCCAGCCCAACTACATCATCGCGCTGCTGTTTGCGTACCTGATGGAAACGCGCGGCTGGAAAAACGGCGTCGCCAAGTCGGTCGCGACCACGAACCTGATTAATGCGATCGCCGAGAAGAACGGGGTACCGCTGTACGAGACCCCGGTAGGCTTCAAGTACATCGGCGAGCTGATCAACGCGGACAAGATCGCCATCGGCG
The DNA here is from genome assembly GCA_964249695.1 of uncultured Acidobacteriaceae bacterium. GTDB lineage: Bacteria > Acidobacteriota > Terriglobia > Terriglobales > Acidobacteriaceae > EB88. The sequence continues at coordinate 4,047 of CAXUDF010000020.1, read as the reverse complement.
GCGAGGAAAGCGCAGGCCTTACCATCCGCGGCCATGTGCCGGAGAAAGACGGCGTGCTGGCTGGCCTGCTGATCACGGAGATGGTCGCGCGCCGCGGCAAGAGCCTCGGCACGCAGCTGCAGGAGCTGTTTGGCGAAGTAGGTTCCTACTACCCGCATCGTGAGAACTTCCGCTTGACCCCGGAGGTGAAGACCAAGTTCACTGAAAAGGTCAAGGGCGACCCCACGGAGCTGGGCGGCCGCAAGGTTGCGAGCATTGTGCGCACCGATGGGCTCAAGCTGATCCTCGATGATGGTTCCTGGGTCTGCTATAGGCTTTCCGGAACCGAGCCGGTGGTGCGGGTGTACTCCGAAGTGCGCCGCCAAGAGGACAGCGCCCGGCTGAGCGAAGCGGCGAAGGCCTGGGTGATGAAGTAAGCGCAGTGAAAGGCTGGAACAAGTGGCAGGGCGAGCGAACAATCCGGTGCTGCAGGCTGCGGCCCTCGTGGTTCGCAGCCGCCGCTTGCTCGCGACCGCGTTTGCGCTCTTAATCGCGGTGCTATGCGGCTGGCACGCTTTTTTCGGGCAGAACGGCATTACGGCTTACGCGCAGAAGCGCAGCGAAGACCAGGCACTGCGGCTGCGCATCGACAAGCTTGCCGAGCAGAACCGGCTGCTTAAGGAGCACGTCGAGCAGCTCCGGTCAGACCCGGACGCGATCGAGCTGGAAGCCCGGGAGCGCCTGCACTACACGCGCAAGGGCGAGGTGATCTATACGCTGAACCCGCCCGTGACTTCGCGGGGCGCTGGACGCTGAACCCGCCCGCGATTCCGCGCGGGCGCTGGACGCTAAACGCGCCCGCTACTTCGCGGGACGCTGAACGCGCTCTGCACTCCCGTCAACATGCACTCCGCCTCCAGGCGCAGCCGCCTCATCCAGGCCGATATCCTGTTTGGAGGGGATACGCGCGACTGCATGGGCCTGTTTACAGAAGAGATCGCCAAAGCCGCACCGAGCGCTGCTGACGTCGAGCGCCGCCGCTGGATTTACGTGCCCTACGACCGCCTGACCGACGAGGTCGGACCCATGACCGAGCAGCCGGCGGAGAACACCGGCATCGTGATGATGGAAGCGCTCGCGAAGGCGAACCGCCGCACGTATCACAAGAAGAAGCTGATTCTGATCCTGGCCAGCCAGCGCCATTTCGCGCTGGAGCAGGCCGCGCGCGGGGTCAAGGTCGCCTACATGTTCACGCCGGGCATCTTTGCCGATGGGCTGCTGGACGCGCGCGAGGCATACGGGCTGCCGCGCCTGACGATCATGGACCCGGCCGAGCGCGAGATGCGCCTCGATGTCGAGGAGGCCCAACGTCGCGGCATCGAGCTGGACGTGGTGCCGGATGCGACCTGGCTTTCCACCAGTGAGGACTTCGCGAAAGTCTTCGGCGACGAAGGCGGCGGCCCGGTCAGCAAGCACCACACCATGGACCGCTTTTACCGCTACATGCGCGAGAAGACCGGCTACCTGATGCGCAATGGCAAGCCCGAGGGCGGGCGGTTCTCGTTTGACGCGGACAACCGCAAAACCTACCGCGGCGATCCACCCGTACCGAAGCGCGCCGGCTACCCGCCCGACGCGATCACGCAGGAGGCGATCGATGCGGTGGAAGAGATCTTTCCCAAGCACTTCGGCAGCGCCGCCGGCTGGAATCTGCCGCTGAAGCGCGCGGATATCCTGGCCTCCTGGACGTGGAGCCTCGAGCACCTGCTGCCCCTCTTTGGCCCCTATGAAGACGCTATGGCGTCAGTCGAGCCTGACATGTTCCACAGCAAGATGTCGGCCTTCATCAACATCAGCCGCCTGCTGCCGTCGCGCATTGTGGACGACGTAGTGGAGGCCGCGGGCAAAGGGCTGATCCCGCTCGCGAGCGCGGAGGGTTTTCTGCGGCAGATGCTGGGCTGGCGCGAGTTTATGCGCCATATTCACCGCGTGACCGACGGCTACCGCAACATAACCGCACCGACGGAAGAAGCGCCGCGGACGCCCAAAAAGAAGCGGGAAGAAGCAAAGGTGACGCTCGAGCAGCTGCAGCCGGCCAAGACCCCGGGCGACGACGCCGGTGCGCGGCCCTCGGCGCTTGGGGCCGCGCTGCCGCTGCCGGCCGCATACTGGGGGGTGCCCTCCGGCATGAACTGCCTCGACACGGTCGTCAAGCAGGTCATCGACGAAGGCTGGTCGCACCACATCACGCGCCTGATGGTCCTGAGCAACTTTGCGACCTTGTGCGGCTACTCGCCGCGCGAGCTGACCGACTGGTTCTGGATCGGCTACATCGATGCATACGACTGGGTGGTGGAGCCGAACGTACTGGGCATGGCGACCTACGGCGATGGCGGCATTACCGCGACCAAGCCGTACGTCAGCGGCGCTGCGTACATTAACAAGATGAGCGACTACTGCCGCGGCTGCCGGTACAACCCCAAGCTCGCCGTCGGCGAAGACTCATGCCCGTACACGGCGCTGTACTGGAGCTTTCTCGAGCGCCACGAGCCCCTGCTGGGAAGCAACTTCCGCATGAGCGTGCCGTACAGCATGCTGCGCAAGAAAACGAGCGCCGAGCGCCAGGCTTTGCGCGAGCGGGCCGATCGCTGCATACGCGAGCTTGCGAAAGCGACATACTAAGGTTTGCCGCCGCCGCGGCCATTGCGCGGGGCAGGGAAGGATTGAGTGGAGAAGGACATTGTGATCGTAGGCGCAGGCCTGGCCGGGATGCGCTGCGCTGAGCTGCTGCAGCGCGCCGGCTTTGACACGCTGCTGCTCGAAGCCTCGGACGCGCCAGGCGGGCGCGTCCGCACAGACATCGTCGACGGCTTCCACCTGGACCGCGGCTTCCAGATCCTGCTGACGGCCTACCCGGAAACCAAGGCCGCGCTGAACTATCGCCCGCTCAAGCTGCGCAAGTTTCTGCCCGGCGCCCTGGTGTGGCATGGCGGGCGCTTTCACCGGTTTATCGATCCGTGGCGCGAGCCGCTCAACGCCGGCAAGTTTCTGTTCGACGACGTCGTGACCTTCGGGGATAAATGGCGCATCGCACTGCTGCGGGCGCGCGTGAGCCGCGGCGCGCCGGCCACGCTCTTCCACCGGCCTGACCAGTCGACCCACCAGTTTCTGCGCGAGTTCGGTTTTTCCGCGAAGATGATTGACCGTTTCTTTGCACCGTTTTTCGGCGGCATTTACCTGGAAGCCGAGCTGCAAACCTCGGCCCGCTACTTTGAGTTCCTCTTCCGCATGTTTGCGGGGGGCGCGGCAGCCGTGCCCGCCGAGGGCATGGAGCGCATGCCGCAGCAGATGGCCAGCCGCCTGGAGCCGGGCACCCTTGAGCTGCGCACGCAGGTCGTCGGGGTGAGCCGTAGGCAGCAGCGCTTCGCGGTGCTGACATCGGACGGGCGGGAGATTGAGGCAAAGCAGCTGGTGCTTGCCGTGGCCGAGCACGCGCTGCACCCCTTGCTTGCAGACCTGCTGCCGCACACGCGTGCGCAGGCCCGCACCCGCCGCGCCTGGAACTCCACAACCACGCTCTACTACGCGGCTCCGCGCTCGCCGATCGAAGGCCCGATTTTGGCGCTTAATGGCGAAGGTCCTGATGGCGGACCCATCAACAATCTGGCCGTCATGAGCCAGGTTTCCAAACGCTACGCTCCGCGCGGGCAGGAGCTGATCGCGGTCAGCGTCGTCGGTACCTTCCCCCCGTCTGACCAGGCCATGGAGACGCTTGAAACAGCCGTGCGCGAGCACGCCGAACGCTGGTTCGGAGCGGAGGCTGTGCGGGAATGGCGCTTGTTAGCGGCCTACCCCATCCAGTACGCTCTGCCGCTCGCACGTACGACGCAGTGGGAGGCAAGCGCGACCCGCATCACGGACAATGTGTACGTTTGCTCGGACGCGCAGGAAACGCCGTCGCTGCAGGGTGCGCTCGCCTCGGGCCGACGTGCGGCTGAGGCGATCCTGGCTCAACGCGGAGCGCTCGCTCCTTGATTGCCCGCTTTTTGCCCGCCGGACGCCTTGCCT
>CAXUDF010000019.1:9436-35468 GCA_964249695.1 uncultured Acidobacteriaceae bacterium | reverse complement strand
CTGAGCATGAAGCCTGCGCCGAAATGCTCACGCAGCTGACGCAGGCCGGCGATCAGGTTCACGATTGAGGGCGTTGTCGGATGGCGGAAGTCCGTATCGCCTGGGCGAAGCAGCAGCGACGGCGACTCAAGATCAATATCGACTCCGTCGAAGCCGTACTCCGTAACCGCATCGGTTACACTTGCGACGAAGTTCGCGATGTGCGCCGGATCGTCGAGCGTAAAGTATGCGCCGCCCCCGCCGAGCGAGAGCAGCACCTTGCGGCCGCTCTGCTTGAGCGCCGCAACGTCCTGTTTGAACTGTGCCGCATCCACGCCGGCAGGCAGGCGAAAACGCAGAGTACCCTCCGGCTCGTCCCGGGCGGGCGCGGCGAAGGCAACAATCACCACATCCCACTGCGGCGAGACCGCACGCAACGGGAACGGCTGACCGTCAGCACCGTGTCCGGTCCAGTAACCGATAAGCGCGTGCGGCGTACCCGTAGCGCTGGCCGGTGCCGCTTGCGCGACCGCAGGCGCGTGAGCCCCGCGGCTCCCCGCACACGAGACCGCCGGGTCGCGCAGCAGCGCTGCGTCCGGGAAGCTGAAAGCGCCGCTGCCGCCGAGATACCAGTTCAGCAGCGCAACGTCCTGCAAGTGGTAGGTAGCCGCTCCCACACGCGCCGGGAATGCAGGCCCCGCCGGTAGGTTGTTCTTCGGGTTTGTGTCGACGGGGTTTAGCAGAAAGTACGACGAACCCACGCCCGTGTCGCCGCAGCCGCTCACGCCATCAGTCCGTAGCCACGCGGGGAACGTGTTGCCCGGCGCGGTGACGCCGTAGCCGTAATGCTGCGGATCGTGCAGCGGGTCGTACACAAACTCGGCCAGCTGCTCGGTGATTGGCTGCACATCGTGTTCTGTCACAATTGGCGGCGCGCCCGCCATGTAGGACCCGAGAACGAACGACGTGCCCGTAGCTTCATCTACGCCGTGCGTACCGGTCGCGCAGCAGATGGTCGCATCCCCATCGACGTAAAAGGTCGTGTTGTGCGTCACGATCAGCACGAGTACGCCATTCTGGCGGCCAAGTGCGGCAAAGACCTGTTTCTGCAGGTAATCGATGTCGACAACGCCCAGGATGCCGCCGTGCCGTTTCGAGCTAAGGAGGTATCCCGCGCCGACCGGCAGGTGCACAGTAAGCGGCTTGATCGCAGGACCCGCGAGCTGCGTGTGGAAGTGCGCAGCCTGCGGGAAGGTCGCGCGGAGCAGCGCGTCTCCGTATTGAGTGCGAGGCTGCACTCGTGCGCCGGGCGGGAAAGCGTACGGGGCAAAGATAGGCGAATGCAGCACGCGCGCAGCATCGGGACCGGCATCGAGCCGCGCTGCCTTACCCTCAAACAAGAGGGTCACCGGCACCAGCAGCGTTGGGATGCGCGTGACTGCGTCCTTTGCCGGGTCACCCCCGGCAAGGGTGTAGGTGGTGCCGCCCGCGGCGTAGGTGAAGGTCGGGACAGTCCCCTGGGCTTGTGCGAGGTGGCAGAAGAGAAGGAGCAGGAAGGGCGTGGCAGCCTGCCGGAGTGCCGACACCCCACGAGAGGAGACCCTGCTTCCGCGAGTCAGCAACGCGCGGCTCACCGCGCCGCCTCAAACTTCAGGTAGCCCCAACGCTCCGGCACGTGCATGTTGATGACCCCCTGCGGCGACCATACCCAGTTGTCCTCCTTCGGATTGCCCGGCGTCCACTCCACACGGCTGAAGTTGATGCGCCACTCGATGCCCGCCTGCGGCAACGGCACCTGCTGGCGCGAATTGAAGGCGGAAAGAGGGTAGGCCATCTCGACCGTCCATCCACGGTCTGTATCGCTCGACTGATTCAGCGTTCCCTCGACGGCTACGGCGGTCTTCAATCCCTCGATGTCCCAGCTGTTATCCGGCTTGCCGCCGACGTTGTACGGCTTCGGGAGAAACAGATCCCAGCCGGTGTTGAGCGCGTTGATTTCGAATTCGTAGTAGCTCGAGGTCTCCGGCAGCGGCTTGACGAAGACCTCGAAGTCGTTGTCATGGAAGATGACCGAATCATGCTGCCGCAGCGTCGCGACCACCTTCGGCTCCTGGAGCTCGGCCGCGATGTACAGGTAATGATCATCCCAAAGCATCTTGACGCGGGTGCGGAAGCGCGGCTGTGGTTTGGCTGAGCCTTCGATGTCAACGAAATCAGTGGTCCACGGAGCCTGCTGCCAGGCGGGGTCGTCGAGCTTGCCGTCGATCTGTATCGGTTGAGCCGTGCGATGGCAGATGTAGGCAAGCGGCGCGGCCGGCTGCTGCGCCGTGCCCCTCGCCGCGGTAGCCAATGCCGCAAAGAGCAAGAATGCTATCGAGAATGCAAGTAATGACCGTGCCGTCAGAATCCTGCCTCCAGGCACACTGATGAGCGTGCGCTTCGGCAGGAGTGTAGCAGGTTCGGTTCGGGCAGCGGTCCGTGGATGGTGGGAAGGGAATGAACCTAGGCGTTCTTGATCCCGGCGTTTTAAGCCTGATTGACGAAGTTCAAAGCGGCCGCGTTCATGCAGTAGCGCAGCCCTGTCGGGCGTGGGCCGTCGTCGAAAACATGGCCGAGGTGCGCACCACAGTGGCGGCACGACACAGCCGTGCGCTCGATACCGAAGCTGTCATCCTTGCTTTCGAGCACGTTTTCGTGTGCGGTCGGTTCCCAGAAGCTGGGCCAGCCAGTGCCGGAGTCGAACTTCGTTTCGGAGCTGAAGGCAGCGGTATCGCAGCAGATGCAGTGAAACAGGCCGGCGTCATGGACGTCCCAATTCTTCCCCGTGTAGGGCCGCTCGGTCCCGGCCTCGCGCGCTACCTGGTAGGAGATAAGGGCGAGCTCCTTGCGCCACTCTGCGTCGGATTTCACGAGGCGCGGCAGTACTTTTTTGCCGATCAGCTTGCCGGAAGGAGAGAACTGCGCGATCTCGGCGCTCGCCGGAACCACGGGCAGCAGTGAAGCATCGCCGGCTGCTAGAAGCGAGTGTGCCTTCCTCGTGAAAGCTGCCGCGGCGCAAACACCTGTGGCGGCCAGGAAAGCGCGACGGCTGCTCTTTCCGGGTGCAGCTACTGCTTTTGAATGCTTCATCGTGGGAGCTTCTCCTGGTTAGTTCTTAAGGTTAGTTCTCTAAGCTTCTTTCAGATAGCTCGGACTTAGCCGGCGGTAAAGGCACATGCCTGCACACCGGACGAGAGACGCTGTACGTCAAAGGTATGGGATACCGGCAGGACGCACGGGCTCAGAAGTGTAAAACCCGCCAAAGAAGGCCAGCAGAAAAAGCAGCATACGTGGAGTATTTGTCTCCGAGCCCCGAGCTTAGGGAGAGGTACAGTTTCCGCGGACGTCTCCTAAAGCACATTGTTAGTGAGAGGGAGGAATCGCCTGGAAGTTAAATCTTTTTACGTGTGAATGCGTATGAGGCAGCCCTTCGGACACGGCCGGTTCTGCCTGTGCTTCTACCCCGTTCACCCCGTGCTTACCCGCGAATGTAAGAAGGCCCGTTCGCATGGAAGACAACTTCCACAATCGGCCCTAAGTCCGGCGCCCATAAAGCTGGGTTTGCCTGGTCTCCCACCAGAGCGGCCATCGCCTCGTCAAAGCATGCATCTGCCGCGGCGGAAAGTGCGCCAACCTCAGCCCACAAACCTTCCATGCTGATGCCGAGTACGTCGTTGTCAAAGAGGAAGTGGTGGTCGAAGGGTCTTCTGTGATGGTGCATGGTGAGGCAAAGAGCAGCGCCGATCGTAACGGCCTCTTCGCGGCACGCTTCGGACACAAGAAGCTTGAAAAGATCGGCGGGCAGCGACTCCGGGCCGCTGTTGACCGCAATCAGGCATAGGCGCCGCCCGGCCGGATCAGCAGCGGGTGGAACGGCCTGGAACTGGAGGCAAGCGCGCGCGATTGCCTCCCTTGCGGGCTCTCCAAGTGCTTCCAGAACCTTCTGCTTCACCTTTCGAGGCAGCGTGCTGCCTGCATCCGCCTTGAAGATCTCGCTGATGCGGTCTCTGCGCGCAGCCACGTGCAAGCCTGCTTTCTCGAAGCTGACAAAGCTTGCCAGCATCCCCGGCCAGGCATAGATCGGGACATTCTCATCGCTCAAGGCTAGGCTGCCGCCCGCGCGGCGCACGATCTCACCTAGAAAGGACGCGGAGAATGAGGGCGCCGGGAGAGCCGTCATGCGCGGGGTAGGTCGAAGTACAGGTGGCGGGGTAGGGCGCAGCGCGGGCTGAAGGATGCGTAGCAGCGCGGGCACAGCGAACCGCATTCCAGGTACTCACGGGTTGTCAGCTCAGCCCTGCACATCCCGCAAAGCGCTGCGCGCTTTTTCCAATTCAATGCCTGCCAAACCTCGGGCGCATGCGTGGCCACGGCTTCATGGCAGGTGATGCAGGCGTAGCCCTGCCCGTAGCAGCGCATCTTGATCGCGACGACATCCACCGCAGAGCGGTAATGGGTGCAGCGGGCTTGCCCGTCGACGTCGATTCCAAGAACCGGTGGCATGCTGTTGTTGTACACGCCCCGAGCTGCCGGTCGCGGCCCGCGCAGCGAGACCGGCGCAGAGCGGAAGCGTAAACACCCGCAAATACAGCGGGACGCTCGCAGCCGGCGCCTACAGGGAGAGCGATGGAGCTGGAGTGCTCAGACAGCCTGCACGATTGGGGTCGTATACTTGCAGCGAAAAGTATCTCCAATGGACGAATCTCATCCGGCTAAGATTGATTTGGCTTGAAGCGATCTTTTCCTACCTGTAACCGGGGGAGGCTTCCCCGACTCAGATAGGCACACTCTGTTAGAACCTGCCTTTTGCTGGATGTGACAACTTCCCAGGGCGGGAATCAGCCGCAAAGGAGCAGCCCATGGCAGCAGCGGAAGCAACGCAACAAGACGTAGCGCAATCGGACGCGGCCCAAGTGGAAAGCAGCCGGTCGAACAACGATCAGCCCAGTATTCGGCTGGAGCGCAAGCACTTGCTGGCCATCCGATGGATGCACTGGGTGAACTTTCCCGTGCTGTTTGTCATGATGTGGAGCGGGCTGCTGATCTACTGGAATGACTCAGACAATGCGCACCGATTTGACCACCGCGTCTACCGGATTGGACTTGGGCATTGGACTCTGTTTCGTTTCTTCCCGGACTGGTTCTATAAGCTGCTGCATGTCCCGTACCACGTCACGCAGGGACTCGGATATCACTTTCTCTTCATGTGGATCTTCGGCATTAACGGGGTCATTTACGTGCTCTATCTTTGGCGCTCGAAAGAATGGCGGTTCATGGTGCCGGAAAAGCGCAGCCTGAAGGACGCGATCCGGGTGACGCTGGTCGACATGCACATCCTGAAAGGCCTGCCGCCGCAGACCAAATACAACGGCGCGCAGCGCATTGCCTATACCTCGGTGATCGTGATGAGCGCCGGTATGCTCGCGACGGGCCTTGCGATATACAAGCCGACTGAGCTGCACTGGTTGACGAGCGCGCTGGGCGGCTACGAGATGGCGCGGTGGCTTCACTTCTGGCTCACGATGAGCTTGCTGGGCTTCTTCTTCGTGCATGTTTGGCAGGTAGCGGTGGCAGGCTGGAACAACTTTCGCGCCATGGTGAGCGGCTACGAGGTCCAGCGTGTGGAAGCGCCTTCGCTCGATGAAGAGCGGAGGAACTGGAAATGAGAAAGTCCGGCGAAACAGATATGCCGCAGGGTTCGGAAAAACAGTCTGTTGAACGTACCCCACCGGACGCCCATACTCCGGTACCCGCACAGGAAGGATCACAGCATGAGGCCAGGGCAGCGGAAGAAGGGCTGGCTGCCTCGCCTCATCCTCCGACGACGGGCTTAGTGAAGGACAAGCTCCCGCCCCCGGCAGGAGTCGGTCCGCTGCGGGGTCCAGGTCAGCAATCCGCCCCGGATCGGCAGAACTCCCCCGAGAGGGCTGCAAGCAGTCCAGACGAGCCCGCGAGCACGCTGCGAGCGGAAGCGTCGGAGGGTCTCGCTCCAGCTCAGAAGGACGCAAAGCCCACGAACGGCCAAGCACCCGAGCTTGCCGAGGGCAGCGCCAAGCCGAGTTCCAAGCCGAAAGAGAAGCCAGAGCCCGTAGAGGCTGGGGCTCAGCCGGGGCTCGCACCGGCTCCGGAGGACGAAAAGCCCGCGCTGGGCAGTCAGGCGATCAAGCCTGCAGCGGGCAGTGCGAACCCGGCCAGTGAGCCGGAGCCGGTCAAGGCCGGCGAACAAAGGCCGACCGACCCGGAAGATCCTGATGACGTGATGACCCGCCGCATCCCGGGCTCAGAAGCCGCGGATGCGGCCGTGCTGGCACAATCCCGTCTGCATACGCGACGCTCCTTTTTGGGCGCGCTTGCCGGTACCGCGGCGGGGTACGGCGTGTATGCGTATCTAAACCACGCACCCGAGAAAGAAATGCTGGCGAGTCCGATCCGGGGTGCATTGAACGTGAATGGATTTCTTAATCGAGAAATCTTTCACTACTACCCCCTGGCACCGACTTATCCTCTAAGCCGCGCGGAGACCCTGCGCATCAATGGGGTTTTCGGCTTGAAGAAGGAGCTGAAGTTAGACACATGGCGGCTCCAGGTGGTTGGCGTGCGCGGTGCCAGGGAGAACGTCCGGTATGTGAAAGACGTCACTACATGGAACTACCGCTATCATGGCGAGACCTCAGGCCTGAGCGCGAACCACGACACCAAGGAAGCGCCGAAACCGGGAGATGCGCCTGCGCCGGCGCAAGGGCAGCCTGGTCAGGCGCAGCCAGGGGGAGATACACAGGTCGATCCGAAAAAGTCCAGCGCGGATAAGATGGCACCCGCTGGCATGGTCGATAAAGCCAAGGCTGACGAAAATAAGTCGCAGGACAGCGCGGATGTGAAAGCCCGGCACGGCAAAGCCATGCCGAGTTACGCGAGCTCGACCAAGATGGCGCCTATGTCGATGCTCAAACAAGCGATGGCAGACGAGATGCCAAAGGATGATGACGACGATGACCAGGGCGAGGACGATAATCATCTCGGCCGCAAGCCGCGCGGCCAGGAAGAGTCCGGGGAAAGCGACTCAACGATCCGCGCCGGAACCCCTGGGCTTCTCCTCGTGCTTGACGACCTCGTCAAGCTGCCCCGTCACGAATTTGTCACTCAATTCAAGTGCATTGAGGGGTGGAGCCAGATTGTGCGGTGGGCCGGAGTACGCATGGCCGACTTTCTCAACGCCTACCCGCCGGAGCTAATCGACGGGAAGGAACCTGAGTACGTGTACATGGAAACACCGGACGGGGACTACTACACCGGCTACCGGCTCCGCGAGCTGCGTCATCCGCAAGCCTTGCTTGTCACTGAAATGATGGGCGCCCCCCTTGAGCAGCTGCATGGGGCTCCTCTCCGGCTCCATATGCCAAATAAGTACGGCTACAAGCAAATTAAGAGAATCGGCTTGATTGCTTATACAAACGACAAGCCCGACGATTACTGGACCAAGCTGGGCTATGACTGGTATGCGGACCTTTAGCGCGTAAGTGAGAGCTTGCTTTCCTATGCTTAGTGCAAGTAGGTTGCGATGAAAGCGGCATTCTGCCGCGGAAAGCTACAGGGAGGCAGAAGACGATGATTTCGGCGCGGACCAAGCGTCGCTTTCTAGCCTCTGGCGCGGCACTGCTTGGCTCGGCCGCAGCCGCGAACCCGCACGTGCGACTGCTCGGCCGGGCCCGGCAGCCCTTGATGTAACCTCGGCAGGCTACCTGAAAGCTATGCTTGACGGTCCGCTCAAAGCATCCGCAGCTGTCGCTCACTCGCTGTCGCCGGCCGCCTCCGCACTAATTACCCGGATGTGCAGTTGTCTAAAGAAGGGAAGACCTACTTCCCGGAAGCGCTCACTTTGTAGGCCGCCGCCCTCAAAAACGCCGCGAATCCCAAAACTGCCGCTGCTTTTGTGGATTAGTTAAGAAGCAAGGAAGTTCTCGACCTGTTTCTTCGAAACCGCTTCGATGCACCTGGAGATGCCGCCGTTCTTGCTGCGTGAGCGTGAGCTGAAGCCGATGAGCTGCGCATCAAGCGGATTGCGCTTGACCTTTCAACAAGTCTGCGCAGCCTGCATTTGGGCGCACGGAGCAGTCGGCATGGAAGTACGCTCATCCGTTCATGAGAATGCAAGAGGCAAGAAGTTGAGGTTTTCACCATAATATCGATTATCAGACACGTTTCTTATTGCACTTCAACGAAAGCTTTGGTGGTTTACGAGCAGGGCTCTTCCCCTCGCTTTCAGGGTGATTTTACGTCCTGGACCGGTCTGCTCACGTTTCTCCGCGCTTCGCCGATGAACACCATGGGCTAGCTGGCACTGCCGGACAGCTCACATCGGATCGGAGCCATCAACCATGTACCGGAACCTACTGCATCGGCTTGGCCGAGGCTCGCAGCTTATGAGCAAGCCGCAGCAAGCGCAATGCCGGGCCTGCGGGGCTGCCGTAGAGCGGCATAGCTTTGTCTGTGAAGCAGAAAGCTGCCAGATGCAGGCCTTGGCTGAGCAGGCGATGCTAGGCAGCCTGCCGGTGCACCTGCCGCGCAAAACCCGGCGGGTACGGTTCCACGCCGCGCCGGCCCTTGCATATGGACCGACGCGGCTCGTGTTCTGAGCTTCCGCTCCGGAAATGTTCCCCGCGCAGTTACCGAGCCGACTCACCCGGCTGCAATTTCAGCACCTGCACCCCGGTGTGGCCAATATGCTGGTCCAGCTCCTCGGGCGTGCCTGCCAGCTGCGGCATCGTGCCAAAGTGCATCGGCAGCACCACGTCAAGACCTAAAAATTTGGTCGCAAGCGCGGCTCCTCGAGGGTCCATGGTGAAGTTGCCGCCAATCGGGAGCATGCCGAACTTTGGCGCATACAGGTCGCGGATCAGCTGCATGTCAGAGAAAACGTTGGTATCCCCGGCGTGGTACAGCACCGGGCCGTCAGCGATCGTGAGCACGTAGCCGGCAGGTTCCCCGCCGTAGACAAATGTGCCGCCGTCCTGGATGCCGGAAGAGTGGCGAGCCTCGGTCATAGTCAGGACGACATCCTTGTGGGTGTAGCTACCGCCGTAGCCCAGAGCGATCGTTTCCGCAACGCCCTTGGACTTGAACCACTCGGCCAGCTCAAACATTGCGACAACCGGCGCACCGGTCTTCCCCGCTACCGGGATCACGTCTCCGATATGGTCAAAGTGGCCGTGTGTCGCAAGGATCAGGTCCAGTTTTTCGGGCAGCGCGAACCCTTTCGGGAACTTTGGGTTGTGCTCAATGAAAGGATCAATCAGGATGGTCGTACCGGCTGCAGTGGTCACCAGTACAGTACTGTGGCCGAGCCAGGTGACGGTCGTGCCTTTCAGGTCAGACATGGGGCAAGCGCTCCTTTACGCTCCGGCCTGCTCCAACGCAGATCGAAGCCTCGGGATGTTGGATGCAGCGTTGGGGCGTCTTTCCTGAGCGATCAGCGGTCCCATTCACCGGCAGGAAAGCAACGGAGAGAACGGAGACGGATGGAGTTCGCTTGGGACGGCATTACGTTCATCCGTGTCGAAGCAAACGGCATCTCCCTTGAGGTCGCGACCCTGGGCGAAGACGCGCGGGCGAACGCTCCCTTCGCCATCTGCCTGCACGGCTTTCCGGAGCACGCCTACTCCTGGCGCCACCAGATGCCGATGCTGGCGGGGCTGGGCTACCGGGTGTGGGCGCCAAACCTGCGCGGCTATGGCAACACCGACCAGCCGTTGGGCCTTCAAGCGTATGCGCTCGACACCCTGGTCCGGGACGTGGCGGAGCTGATTCGCGCCTCCGGCGCACGGGCGGCGCTCGTGCTGGCGCACGACTGGGGCGGCATGCTCGCATGGCTGCTGGCGATGCGGCACCCTGAGCTCGTACAGCACCTAGTGGTCTGCAATATGCCGCACCCGGCGTGCTTTGCACGGGAGGCAAAGCACCCGCCGCAGCTCTGGATGTCCTGGTACGTGCTGCTCTTCCAAATGCCGGGCCTGCCGGAACGGCTGCTGGGCGCGCGCGGAGCCGCGGCGGTCGGCGACATGTTTCGGCGGTCTACGCGCGATCCGGCTCGCTTTCCGGAAGCGGTGCTCGCGGTGTACCGCTGGAACGCTAGCCGTCCGGGTCGGCTGACCGCAATGCTCAACTGGTACCGCGCTCTGCTGCGGGGCGGCGGCTGGCGGTCCCTGCCGCGCAAAGGCCAATGGCCCGTCATCGAGGTGCCCACGCTGCTGCTGTGGGGGGATGCCGACGCAGCGCTGTCTCTCCGCACCACGGACGGTACCGCGGAGTATGTTCGGGACTTCACGCTGCACGTTTTGCCCGGTGTGTCCCACTGGATCCAGCAGGAAGCGCCGGAAGAGGTGAATGCGGTAACCGCAGCGTGGCTCCGCGACCAGCACGCTTGCGTGGAGACAGGCGTTTCCGTCGCGGACAATGGGCCATCGCGGTGACGCGATCAAACGACGGCCCCGCTACGGCTCGACTTCCCGGGCTCGATACGCTCCGCGCCCTCGCCGTCCTCGTGGTCGTCATCTTCCATCTGGGCGGGTATTTGCCGCCTGCGTTCCAGCCGGTAGCGGCAGTCGGCTGGATGGGGGTCGACCTCTTCTTCGTCCTGAGCGGGTACCTGATCGGGACTCAACTGCTGAGACCCTACCTGAGGGGTGAACGGCCCAGGCTGGTTCCCTTTTATCAGCGCCGCGCATACCGCATCCTGCCCGCCTACTTCGCCGTGCTGGCTCTTTACCTGGCAGTACCGGCCTGGCGGGAATGGCCGGGTCTGGCCCCGGCCTGGAAGTTTGTGACCTTCACCGAGAACATCGCCATGCTTTACCCCGCCGATCGTGCGTTTTCCCACGTGTGGTCTCTTTGCGTGGAGGAGCACTTCTACCTCCTTCTGCCGTGGCTCGTGCTCCTGCTGATGCGCAAGCCATCCGCCTCGAAAACACTAGCCCTGGTTGCGGCAGTCTTCCTCGCTGGCTTGTTCTTCCGTGGCTTTCAGGTCTTTCACGTGCTCAGGGCTCAGGGACTCACTGGAGATGAGGCCGACGTCCTCTTCATGAAGAACGTGTACTACCCGACCTGGACGCGCCTCGACGGGCTGCTCTGCGGGGTTGTGTTGGCCGCAGTCCAGCTGTTTCGTCCACGCTGGTGGAGCCGTGTGGTGCACCGGGGCAATAGCCTCGTCATCGGGGGTGTTCTGGTGACCGGGTGCGCGGTCTGCCTCTTCCACGCCCGGTACCCCGATCCGGCGCAAACGACGGCGATTCTGTTCGGCTTCCCGCTGCTGTCGCTTGGCCTGGCGATGCTCACGGCGGCTGCGACCTGTCAGCGCGGGCTGCTCACACGGCCTCTTCCCGGGGCGCAGACGCTGGCGACCATCTCCTTCAGCCTGTATCTGTCGCACAAAGGCGTCGCGCACCTCGACCGTGTGCTCTTCCCGTGGCTTGACGGGGAGCAGAGCTGGGCCGCTGCTGCCATCTACGCAACAAGCTGCTTCTCGTTCGCGGGGCTCCTCTACCTGCTTGCGGAGCGCCCATTTCTGCTGCTGCGTGCGCGTCGGCTGCGCTTTCCGCTCCGCGTGCCACGCGTTAATGACGAGGCACGTACGAATCCAGCCTTGTAGCCACCGGCCAGCCGCAGCGACGACAACGCGGCTGTACACTCACCCTCTATGAATCCGGCTGCAGACGCTCAAGCCCCTGATATCCACCACACGCCGGGCCGCCCATACCCTGACGGGCCAGGATGGCTTGCGCGCGTGCTGGCGGGCGACCTGCTCCGGCTCAATCCCCTCCCGTCCATGACGGCCAATGCACGGCGCTTCGGCGACCTGGTGCACCAGCGCGCGTTTGGGCGTGACATCTTCCAGATCAACCACCCGGAGCTTGTGCAGGAGTGCCTGGTTGCCCACGCGCGGCTTCACCATCGCGGCATCGTGATGCAGAAGGCGCGCCTGGTACTCGGCGATGGGCTGCTTTCAAGCGAAGACCCGCACCACCTGCGGCAGCGGCGGCTCGCACAGCCTGCCTTTCATCGCGACCGCATCGCTGCCTACGGGCGCACCATTGGCGACTACGCCGAGCACACGACCGGCGAGTGGCGCGACGGCCAGACCCGCGACGTACACCGGGACATGCAGCTGCTGAGCCTGCGCATCGTCGGCAAGACCCTGTTCGATGCTGAGCTAAAAGACGAAAACGACGAGATTGCCACAGCACTCGGTAACTTCATGGCGTTTGTGCCGCTCGCGATTCTTCCCGGTTCCGACCTGATGCTGCGGCTGCCGATCCCGCTCATGCAGCGGATACGCCACTCGCGCGGCGACCTGGACACACTCATCTACGGGATGATCCGGCGCCGCCGCGAGGAAGGCGTGGGACCCGATACCGACCATGGCGACCTGCTATCGATGCTGATGCGCAGCCAGGACACTGACGAAGGTACCGGGGGCATGACGGACCGGCAGCTGCGCGACGAGTGCGTGACGGTGCTGCTGGCCGGCAACGAGACGACCGCGAACGGCCTTGCCTTTGCGCTATGGCTCCTGGCCCGGCACCCGGAGGCGCAGCAGCGGCTGCAGGCTGAGGCGTCCGCGATCCTTGGGAATCGCTCGGCAACGGCCGGCGACTACGCGTCTCTCCCCTACGCATATGCCTGCTTTGCCGAGGCGATGCGGCTCTATCCGCCGGCCTGGACGCTCGCCCGAACAGCCGCCGAAGACTATTCGTGGCGCGGACTCACCGTCCGGCGCGGCTCGCTCCTGCTGACGCC
This sequence comes from uncultured Acidobacteriaceae bacterium, assembly GCA_964249695.1. Taxonomy (GTDB): domain Bacteria; phylum Acidobacteriota; class Terriglobia; order Terriglobales; family Acidobacteriaceae; genus EB88. Next base: position 22,661 of record CAXUDF010000019.1, on the reverse strand, counting down.
GCAGTGGGTGCTGCATCGCGACCCGCGCTTCTTTCCCGAGCCGGAGCAGTTCCGCCCGGAGCGCTTCCTGCCGGGCGCAAAGGAAACCCGGCACAGGTTTGCATACTTCCCTTTCGGTGGAGGCGGCCGGCAATGCATCGGCGAAGGGCTGGCGTGGATGGAAGGCGTTCTCATCCTTGCGACCATCGCGCGCGACTGGACGATGTCGGTCCCGCCGGGAACGTCCGACACGCTGCGGTTGGACGCGAAGATCACGCTGCGGCCGCTCGACGGCGTGGCCCTTGCTTTGCAGCGGCGGACTTAAGAAAGTCTCCTGAGTTGAGCGAACTTCCTGTTCGAGCAGGAGAGTACACATTCGGATCGTCTTACCTTTGCAAGCCGTCTCACGTTTTCGCTTGATCTTCGCCCTGAACACGCGTAGCGTTTCTCCATGGGCGAACAAAAAGAGAACACACTCTTCCCTATCCTGCAGCAGGCTGCGCCTCTGACGGGCATAGCCAGGCTGGCAGCCGAGGCGACCGATGCCGGCGCCGGGCACTTGGTGCGCTTCCATGCAATGCCGGTGCGCTCCGCGCTTAACCGATCTGTGTCGAAGCGCAAGCTCCCGTTCGCCCGCACCATCAATCCATATCGCGGCTGCGAGTTCGCCTGCCGCTACTGCTACGCGCGCTACACGCACGAGTTTCTCAACTTCAGCGATCCTGCCGCGTTTGAGCAGGAGATCTACATCAAGCAGAACCTGGACTGGCTGCTTGAACAGGAGCTGCGCGGCTTCGACCCAGCGGAGGAGATCGCCATCGGCACTGCAACCGACCCTTACCAGCCCATCGAGCGAACCGCCCAGGTGACGCGCTCTGTGCTGGAAGTGCTGTCGCGCCAGAGCGGGCTGCGCATCGGGATTGTCACCAAGTCCACGCTGATTGAGCGTGACGTGGACCTGCTGACCGCCATCGCCGCGCGCAACAGGCTCACGCTACACATCACCATCACGACCACCGATGCCGCACTTGCACGCAAGCTGGAACCGCGGGCGCCAAGGCCCGATCTGCGCTTCCGCACTGTCGAGCGGCTCCGCGCCGCAGGGCTCACGACTGGCGTCCTGTGCTCGCCGCTGCTGCCCGGCATCACGGACAATGGCCCTGCTCTGAATCTGGTCGCAAAGCACGCTGCCGAGGCTGGCGCAAGCTTTTTCGCGGCCGAGCCGCTGTTCCTCAAGTCGTGCTCGCGCACGACGTTCTTTCAATTCATCGAGGACGAGTTCCCGAAGCTCACGGCAAGCTATCGCGAGCGCTACCGAGAGGACGCGTTCGTCGGTCCGGCGTATGCAGCGCGGATCCGCTCGCTTGTGGCCGCAACAGCGCAGCGGCACGGTCTGGTACACCGCAGCCTCGACGCGATCCTGACCCGCGAGCCGGGCTTCGTGCCCTTGCCCGCGAAGAAAGCGCCCGCGCAATCGTCCCTGTGGCCTGACACGGAGGTGTGCGTCAGCGCCTGACAGCCAGCGAAGGACAAGCTAGCGCGTAATCAGAACCTCGTAGAGATTGTCTTTGGCAAGAAAGAATCGGGTGTTGCTGAACGAAGCGAACAGCTTCTCAATATTTCGATTGGTATACACGCGCCGCACCGGAAACTTCTCGGTCTCCTGCATTTCGACAGAATCCGACTCGGTCAGGTGGTAGCGGTAGTACTCCGTGTTGGGGCCAGTCAGCTTGGTATGGAAGATCGCGAGGAGCCGGCCGCCCGGGCGCATGGCACGGTGCAGCTCCTGGATCAAGGGCTGCACCAGGCCTTCCTGGATGTAGTCAAGCGCGGTCCACAACAGCACCACATCAAACTCGCGGCCGCCAAAGTCCATATTGTGCGCGAAAAACGAGCCAGTATCGAAGCCGGGCTTCTCGCCGGGCTCCGCCGCCGGTATCTCCCAGCTGCCTTTCAACGCTTCGGTCGCCAGGTCGGCCATCCACACGCCGTGCCCGGCCTGCGTCAGGTAGTTCACGTTAGCCGGCGAGGTGGGCCCGACATCCAGGACGCGCAGGTTCGGCTCCGACGCCAAATGCTTCCGCAAGGCAGCCCACGCACTGGAGTGTCGTGGAACCCTCGGCCCGGACAGCAGCGTTGGGCTTTTGCCCTTTCGATCGTCGCGCCTGGAAAACAAGCTGTTCAGCACGGGTTTGCCTCTTCGGGAACGGCCGGAAAACTAGGAGGCCTGCCGGGAAGCCCGGCAGGCCTGCGAGAGCGTTAGAGGGAGTGCACCGGGGTTGGCGTGCTCGGCTGCGCGGCGCCCTGGCCTGCGACGCCGGCGGCGCTTTGCACCAGGTCTACCTTGCCCGAGAACGTAGCGTTCTCCTCGATGGAAAGCCGCGAAGCCTGGATGTCGCCGACCAAAGCGGCACCGGAGCGAAGTTCAACACGGCCGGAAGCAGTAATGTTTCCGTTCAGCTGGCCGATAACAATGACATCGCGCGCGGCCACATCGGCCTGTACTTTGGCGTGAGCGCCAATGGTCAAACGGCTTTCGGACAGGGTAATCGTGCCTTCCACAAATCCTTCGACAACCAGATCTTCGCTGCCCCGCACTTCGCCGCGCACCTGCACGCTCTTGCCGATGCTCGCGCTTACACCTTCAACCACTGCCATCCGCACATCTCCTTCGCTTCTATCCGATCGTGATCTGTCTGACTGCCTACTCCTCACTGTATATGCTGAAAAACTGCGCAGCAACCGCGCTGGTGCGGGCCCGTGGCTCCGGTAACGAGCATCGGACAAGCGTAGTGGAGACCATTTGCCCCTCGCAGCGTCTAATGCACTGTTTTATGTGAAGGTTCGATCCCTTTTGGTTCCCTTATGACAAGCCGTTCCAAGACGCTCGCTTTCCCTGCTCAAGCCTCCCCTTTGCACTTCCTGCGTCTGCTATCAGCTACTTTCTGCGCCGGATGCCTTGTCACCGCGGCCTGCTATGCGCAGGAGAGCGCCCCTGACCCGATGAAGCTGGTACGCGATGCCTCGTACAACGAGCTGCACAGCTCCGGACCGGGGCATCCTTACGGCTACCGGGTCCATGCGTTGGACGACGGCAAGAATACGACCAAAGTCGTGTTTGAAACGCCCATGGGCGACATGAGCCGCTTGCTTGAGACAAACGGGAAGCCGCTCGATGCTGATGCGGACAGCAAGGAGCGGGCGCGTCTGGAACGCCTGCGCGACCACCCGGACGAAGTCGAGCGCAAACACAAGAAGGATCAGGCGGAGGGCGAGCGCTCCAACGAGATGGTGCGTTTGCTGCCGGATGCCTTTGTCTATACCTACTTAGGCGTCGTCAAGGGACCGAGCGGGCCATGCTATCGGCTGCGCTTTGAGCCCAATCCGAATTTCCAGCCGCCTGATCGTGAGGCCGAGGTCTACCACGGCATGGCAGGCGAGCTTTGGATTGACCAGGCCGAGCACCGAATCGCCAAGCTCGACGCCCACCTGATCGCCGACGTCGATTTTGGATGGGGCGTCGTTGGCCGATTGTTCAAGGGCGGCACCATCCTGGTGGAACAGCGTGACGTCGGCGACCGCCACTGGGAAACCACGCGCGAAGAACTCCATCTCTCCGGCAAAATCCTGCTGGTCAAGGCGTTGCACATCGACACGGACGAGGTGTCGAGCGACTTCCACCCGGTTCCCGATGAGAAGTATCAGGCTGCGATCGCTTCCCTGCTTAAGCTCCCCGCGAGTTAGGGCGCAGACGGCAAAGGCGGCGCTCTGAGAAGCGCCGCCTTTGCTGTCGCGAGAGTGAACCTTTAGCTGAAGTTTGTGTCGTCGCCGCCGAAGTCACCGCCGCCATCCGAGAAGTCATCCCCGTAGCCCCCGGCGTCCTGCCCGCTGTCCATCGGACCCTGCGGCTGCTCGTTCGGTCCATCGCTTCCGCCGCCCGGCGCGTCATCGTAGTAGTTGTTGACGATTTCCTCACGCGGTGCACCGCCAAAATCTCCGCCGCCGAAGCCGCCGCCCCCAAAACCGCCGCCGCCGAACCCTCCGCCGCCGCCATGCAGCAGCGATTCCACACCCTGGAAGGCCAGCGCGCCGGCAGCAACGCCGGCTGCTGTCGTCGCCGCGGAGCGCAGAAAGCTCGGCTGCCCGGCGGGCGCAGGCTGAAAGCCTCCCTGTGCTGGCTGGCTGAACTGCGCCGGCTGCCCGTACTGTACGGTCTGGTAGCCCTGCGCAGGCTGCTGCGGTGCCGGGTCATGGTGGCCGAGCAGGCTCCCTAGAAAGCTGGTCGACTTCTGCGGCGCGGGCGGAGCCTGCTGCATCGCCGTCATCTGCTGCCGAGCCTGGTCCAGCGCGATGTTTTGCACCAGCACCGTCTGCGCCAGCATGTACAAGGCGTCCGGGTTGCGCCCCAGCCCGTCGCGAAGCAGGCGCTCCGCCGAGTCGTCCTTTTCCTGCAAACTGGTCGAATTGATCTTTCGGACCAGGTCGTTCAGCATAGTTTGCTCTTGCGGGGTCATCGAATCTCCTGTGCTGCGCCAGCAGCTACAAATCATTAGACGCAGCCAGGCTCTTCCTGGAGGTATGACCCCCGAGGTATGGCCTGTGCGGAGGGATGGGAACGGCAAGCTAGGCGAACGCGTACGCGCGCACCTCGTCGCGGCGCACGGTAAGGCGGTCCACCAGGTCTTCGCGCACCGCAAAACCGCGGCCCGGCCCCATCGGTACCGTGATCTCCCCCGCGGACGAGACCTCCACAGCGGGCTCAATGATGTCGTCCTTCCAGAAGCGCTTGGACGCGGACACATCGCCCGGCAGCGTAAAGTTCGGCAGCGAGGAGATAGCGATGTTGTGCGAGCGGCCGATGCCGGTCTCGAGCATGCCGCCGCACCATACGGGAATCCCGCGCTCCATGGCGGCGTTGTGGATCCCGATCGCCTCAGAGAAGCCGCCGACCCGGCCGACCTTGATGTTGATGATGCGGCAGGAGCCCATCTCGATGGCCGCCAGCGCGTCGCGCCGGTTGCGGATCGACTCATCGAGGCAGATCGGCGTTTCGATCTGCGATTGCAGCATGGAGTGGAAGTAGAAGTCGTCGTGCCAGAGCGGCTGCTCCAGCATCATCAGGTCAAAGTGATCGAACTGCGCCAGGTGCTCAACGTCCTTGAGCCGGTAAGCAGCATTTGCGTCCGCGGAAAGCCGAATCGAGGGCCAGCGGTTCCGAATGGCTTCAAGCATTTCAGCATCCCAGCCCGGCTTGCACTTGACCTTGATGCGCTGGTAGCCGGCGGCGAGGGACACCTCCACGCGTTCCAGCAGGCGCCCAATTTCAGGTTCGATCCCGAGTGATACGCCGCAGGGGATCACCTTGCGCGAGCCGCCCAGCAGCGACGCCAGGCTTACCCCTTCCGCCTGCGCCTGCAGGTCCCACACTGCATTCTCAAACGCGCCTTTGGCCATCCGATTGCCGCGCACCCGGCTGAAGATGTCGTGGCAATGCCCGCCGTGCTCCGGTTCGGCCTCCAAAAGCGCGGGTGCCAGCTCGTACCGCCCAATCTGCCACGCCGTATCGATCGTCTCAGCTGAGTACCAGGGATGCTCCCCGGCCACGCACTCACCCCAGCCCCGCAGCCCGTCGGCACGGACTTCCACCAGCAGGATGCGGCGCTCCGTTGTCAGGCCGAAGCTTGTCTCAAATGGGGTCTGCAGCTGCATGCGAACTTCGCGGAGCACGACGGCATCTATTTTCACGGGAACCTTTCGCCTTGTTTTTGCGCTGCTAGCCGGTGCTAGCTCCGATGCGCCCTGGCGAAGTCTGTTTGCTTTAGGCCAAATGCTGCGCCTGTGGAAACAGCAGGTAAGCACCCCCGCCTGCCGGGGCGCTTCGAAAGCCTTCGAGTCGGAAGCCCTGCGCAAAGGCGTGTGCGAACTGCTCGCGCAGCTCTCGCTGCACCGCCAGCAGACGGTCGCGGGCTCCACTCGCTTTCCACTCGGCCAACTCGCCCGGAAGAGTGATGACCTGTGCCGGTGCCCGTTCATGGGCCGCTTGCTGCCCTGCTGGCTCGCCGAGCGCTGTGCACACCCGAGCGCTATCGAGCTCCCACTCCACCAAAAGCCGGTCGGTGGGCAAGCCGCCCTGCAGCGTCGATGCAAGCTGCCCGTAGAAGTCCGGAAGGTACTGCCGCACTGTTGCCCCAAGCTTCCTGAGATTGAAGCACGCGTTCTTTTCAATTAGCGGATCGAAGGTCCATCGCATCCGCGTGATGCCGCGGCCGAGAGCGTCCTCGCGCTGGGCGCGCTTCAGCGCAAAACCCAGCCCCTGATTCCGGTACCCGGCCCGGACAGCGAGCATGTGCGAGTGGAGGTAAGGGCGCGGTGCTGCCGGAATTTCGCCAGGGGACGCACCGGCGGGCTGCGGCTCATGTGCTGCCACTGCCAGGGCAAAGCCCGCCAATGATCCCGACGCGTCATAGGCTCCCAGTACATGGCCGCCGAGCACCTGCGCCAGCACAAAGATGTTGCGCGGTACCACTTCCCTGTCCGGGTAGCCCCAGGTTTCCTGCTCCAGCGCAACGCACTGCTCCAGTTCATCTGTACCGCGGCAGTGGCGAATCTCGAACCGCTGACCAGGCTCTAGTTCCGGAACGGCGTCCGTCACGCGGGGCGATCCGCGCCGGACCCGAGCTGCTCCTCGCGTTTGGCCCCCTGCCACAGCGCTTCCAGTTGCTCGAGCGAACGCGTTTCGAGCGGGCCGCCCCCGTCCGTTCGCTCTGCCTGCTCCATGGCAGCAAATCGGCTGCGAAACTTGGCATTGCTGTCCCGCAGAGCCGTCTCTGGATTCACCCCCAGGTGACGAGCGAGGTTGGCGGTGACGAACAGCAGGTCGCCGACTTCCAGGTGCAGCGCCGGCGACGGCTCCGTGTCAACTTCGACCTCTGCTGCTACCTCGTCTGCCTCCTCGCGGATCTTCTCGAGCAGCCCGTCGGCATCCGGCCAGTCGAAGCCGCATTTGGCTGCTGCAGATCCCAGTTTGTGCGCTTCAAGCAGCGCCGGTTGGGAACGCAGGATGCCGTCCAGCCGCCCTGGCTCCTCCCCTGCATGTTCCTGAACCGATGCCTTCGCTTTACGCTCCATCTGTTTGATAGCGCTCCAGTTGGCAAGAACCTGATCTGCCGCCTTCTCGCCTGCGATCGGGTTGACTTGCGCTGTGTTGCCGGCGGCTGCGGAGGCCGCCTCGCCAAAAACATGCGGGTGGCGCCGGATGAGCTTGCGGTTCAAACCGGACACGACATCTGCGATGGAAAAGGAACCTTCCTCGGAGGCCATCTGCGCGTAGAACAGCACCTGCAGCAGCAAGTCGCCAAGCTCTTCACAGAGGTTTTCCGCGTCCCTGCGCTCGATAGCGTCAAGGACCTCGTAGGTTTCCTCCAGCGTGTACTTGCGAATGCTTTCCGGCGTCTGCTCCCGGTCCCACGGGCAGCCGTCCGGGCCGCGCAGGCGTTGCATGATCTCGACAGAGCTCTGAAACAGGCCGCCTGCCTGCTTCCCTGCTGCCTGCTGTGCCGGCTCAGCTTCCTTCTTCGTCCCGTCCGAAATCATGGCTTCACTGTACCCGATCCCCTACACTCCAAAGGATGCCTCTCACCCCAGAGCGCGCGGCCGCCGCAATCGTGTCGGGCTTGCTCCTCGGCAGCTTCCTCAACGTCTGCATCGCCCGCCTGCCCCTGCACCGATCCATCGCGTGGCCCGGCTCGCAGTGTCCGCACTGCCACGCTCCTATCCGCCCCTGGGACAACATTCCCATCCTGAGCTTCCTATTGTTGCGCGGGCGATGCCGCGACTGCCGGGAGCCAATCTCGCTGCGCTACCTATTCGTGGAAGCGATGCTTCCGCTGCTGTTTCTCGCGGCCGCTTCACGGTTCGCGCCCGAGTTCGCTGTGGTCGAAGCGGCTGGACTGCTTTTTCTGCTGCTCGGGTTGTTCTGGATGGATGCGGAGACCCTGCTGCTACCCGATAGCGTCACGCTCCCCGGCGCGGCGCTTGGCCTTTTGCAAACGCTGTTGCCGGGCCATGGTCTGGCCCGGGAACTCAACTTTGCGAGACTGCTTCCCATGACTTCCCTGCATGTTCAGGCCACGTTCGCGGCCTCACTGGCCGCCGCGGGAGCGGCAAGCGCTTTGCTGCTCACCGCCGGCGCGTACCGACTGCTTCGCCGCCGGAGCGGGCTGGGCATGGGCGATGTGAAGCTGGCGGCCATGCTCGGGACGTGGCTCGGAGGAGTCGGCACCCTCACGGCCCTGACGGTGGGGGTCTTGCTGGCAGCAGCGGCAGGCCTCCTGCTGCTGCTGCGCGGCGGGCGGGGCAGCCTTCAGCTACGCATTCCGCTGGGCAGCTTCCTGTGCGCAGGGGCAGCGTTGACCCTTTTCTTCGGTGACCCACTGCTCAAGTGGTACTTTAGCTTCTACCCGTAAGCTGCTCAGAAAAAGCTACTTCCCAGCCAACTCAGTCAAGGCTCTGCGAGCTTCCTTGGCTCGCTTGCCCTTCGGTTCTGCATCCAGGTAAAGCTTGTAGTTGGTTGCGGCTTCATCCAGGTGGGCGGTTTTTCGCGCCGCCTCCGCCAGAAAGAAGACAGCCTCCGGATTTCCCGGACCGACTACCGTCGCTTCCTTGAAGCGGGCATACGCGCCGGGATAATTGCCGTCTCCCATGTACAGCTGCCCTACCCGAACATCTTCCTTGGCCAGCTGCGGATCGTTCACCACATCGCCGGCACCATTGCTCGTGCGTCCGTCGTGGTCGCCTAGCAGGTCCAGGCCTTTCATGCGGGTGCGGCTTGAGCTGGAAGGCTCACCCGGCGGGTCCGCATCGGGAGCCGGCCCATTCGACGCACTCTTTTCCGAGGCGTCGGCCTCCTTGGCTGCAGCTTTCGATATCTCTTCCGGAAAGGGATTGTCGTTGGCCGGAGCAGGCTGCGCCTGTGGCGGGGCGGCAGGCGTCACAGGCGGGGGAGCAGTCTGCGCGAGCGCAGGCGTGGCCGCCAGGGTCAGCCAGAGTGCCGCGCGACGCCATGAGATGAGGCCGTTCTGCATGCTGTTCTCCCCCTCCCAGTCTAGCGCCGTAAGACCCCTTCTTCGACGCTGAAAATGCACACCCGGCTCTATACTGCGCTTGTATGTCCCTCGTCGTTCGCTCGTCTGCTATCCACGCTGCCGGCTGCTACACCACCGCACCCATCGCTAAAGACGCCTATGTGGTCGAGTACACCGGGCCGCGCCTGACCAAGGATCTCGCGGATGTGAAGTACGAGAACCTGCCCATGACCTACCTGTTCGGCGTAGGCGACGGCACGCTGGTCATCGACGGCCACGGCACCGCCATGTTCCTCAACCACTCCTGCAATCCAAACTGCGAAACCGAAGAAGAAAACGGACGGGTGTGGATCAAGTCGCTCCGAAAGATTGCCGCCGGTGAAGAGCTGACCTACGACTATCACCTCTACGACGGCGACCCCGCCGAGGCACCCTGCCGCTGCGGAGCGGCGGCGTGCCGGGGCAGCATGTTTTCCGCCTTGGAAGACTAAGACCGCCTACGCGGCTGGCGGTCCCTTCGGGACATGTTCTCTTTCAAGGCAAAGCCTCCTTTAAGGGAGGCTTTGCCTTGAAGTAGACACCCCACGAAGTGGGCGCAAGCCGCGTAGGCGGTCTTAGCCCTAGTAGAATGAAGCAACCCGATGGCCTACCAGGTTCTAGCCCGCAAGTACCGCCCGCAGCGCTTTTCCGACGTGATCGGCCAGGATCACGTGACGCGAACGCTCGGCAATGCGCTGGAGCAGGACCGCATTGCGCACGGGTATATCTTTTCCGGTCATCGCGGCATTGGGAAGACGACCATCGCCCGCATTCTGGCTATGGCGCTGAACTGCCGCCGGACGATCGGCTCGCCCGAGCGACCGACCTATGAACCATGCGGCACTTGCGAGAGCTGTGAGGAGGTCCGCGCGGGCAACGCGGTCGACGTGATCGAGATTGACGCTGCGACGAACCGCGGCATCGACGAGATTCGCGAGCTGCGCGACGCAGCGCGGTACCGTCCGGCGCGCGACCGCTACAAGATTTACATCCTGGACGAGGCGCACCAGATTACGGACGCGGCGTTCAACGCGCTGCTGAAAACCCTCGAAGAGCCGCCGGACCATGTCGTGTTCATGATGGCGACAACGCAGCCCGAGGACATTCTGCAGACGATCCGGTCGCGGTGCCAGCACTTTTCGTTTCACGCGGTGCGCTTTGACGCAATCCTGGAGCAGCTGAGGACCATCGCGGCCGACGAGCAGGTGACGGCCGAGGATGAAGCGCTGGGGCTGCTGGCCGAGGCAGGCGACGGCTCCATGCGCGATGCCTTGTCCATCATGGACCAGGCGATTGCGTCGGCTCCGGTCGAGAACGGCCGGCCCGCGCTGCTGGCCGCGCAGATCCGCGAGCTGATGGGCTCGATGCCGAACGCGGTATTCGCGCGGCTGCTGGAGTCGGTGAGCGAAAACAACTCGGCCGCAGTGCTGGGCGAGCTGGACCGGCTGCTGGCGAACGGCAACAGCCCCGCGCAGATTGCCCGGCAGCTGGTGCGCTACCTGCGCAACGTGTTGATGGCGCGCATCGGCGGCGAAGGGACCGAGCTGCTGCAGCTCTCGCCCGATGAGCGCGCGCGCGCGGCGCAAACGGCCCTGCTGTTTGGCGAGGATGAGCTGACGCGGTTTCTGCAAGTAATGCTGCGGACTTTTGACGAGCTGAACTACCGGCAGGAGCAGCGCTTTCACCTGGAGCTGGGCGTGCTGAAGCTGGTGCATCTGCAGCGGCTGCTGCCGGTCGAGGAGCTGCTGTCGCAGCTGGCCGGCAAGGGTTCGGCTCCGCAGCCGAACACGCCCGCGCGCCGGGCACCTGAACCGCTGCCGAAACCTGCTGCCCCGCCTGCTGCTGCCGCGCCGGCGTTTTCGCCTTTCGAGCGCGATGCGCAGCGCAAAGCCGCACCGGCGGTGAAGGCGCCTGCCGCACCACGCGAACCGACAGCATCGTACCCCGCCACTCCGGCTCCCGCGGCAAGGGCGGCGGCGGAGCTTTCCGCTGAGATTGCGCCCTCGCCTACGTCTGCTGCGGCGGCCATTGTCCCCGAGAAGGTCGCACCGCCTCCGGCTGCCGTTCCCCCTGTCCCCAAGCTTCAGGAATCTACATCTCCGGACCTTGAAGCCCCAGACGGCAAGTCTCCGGATCTCGCTCGCATGCACGAAGCTGCGTGTGCCGCCCTGGAGGCAGCCGGCCTGACCACGGCAGCAACGCTGCTGGGTGCGGGCGAGTGGACAGAAACCCCCGAGATGGTGCGCGTGGAAGTGGCAGCGAAGAAAACCATGCTCGGCCTGACCATGAACCCCGAAGCGGAGAAGCTCGTGCGCGCTGCCGTGCGGCCGTTCAGCGGCGAGCCGCCGCGTCCGATACAGTGGTTCCCGGGCGGGGCAGCGCCGGCAGCCGCAGCGCCCGCCCGGCCCGCGCAGGCGGGGAGCATCCAGGCGCTCGCGCTTGAGAACCCGCTGGTACAGCAGGCCAAGCAGCTGTTTCAGGCTGAGGTACGCAGCGTCGTCGATCTTCGCGGCAAGCGGTAAGCCGCCGGAATCATGGAGGAGCAGCAAACGATGGACATGTCGAAGATGGAAGCGATGCTGGCGCAGGCGCGCGAGATGAGCGAGGTAGCGGGAAACCAGCTGGCGCAGCTGACCGTGGAAGGATCCGCGGGCGGCGGCGCGGTACGCATCAAGATGAGCGGGAAAAAGGAAGTGCTGGGCGTCACGCTGGATCCCGCGGTTCTGGGCGCGCTCGGCAGCTCGTCCGACGACCTGCAGATGCTCGAAGACCTTCTGCGCGCCGCCTTCAACGACGCCGGCCGCCGAGCAGATGAGGCAGCCGGCGGCAGCATGGCCGGGATGCTCGGCGGCCTGGGCTTGCCGCAAGGCCTCTTGTAGCGGTTGCAGTTGCGGTCGACGTACGCTCAGCGCCCGCCTCTCGCCAGGCACAATCAGCAGGCACGTTCAGAGGAGTAAGGAGACCAAGCCTCTTGCATCAGCAGCTATGCTCTCGGTCACGCCGATGATCCCGACAGGCGGGCCTTTGCGGGAGGCGCTTGCGTTCTTCCTTGAGCAAATGCGCTTCGCCGTGGTGTGGGAAGGCGAGAAAGCAGCCGGCATCTGTCGCGACGGGGTCAGCTCTACGCTGGTGGAGAACGTGAGCCGGAATTGGGCTGAAAACGCAGGCTTCAGCATTGCGGTTGCGGATCTGGATGGGCTGTTTGAGGAGTACGCGGCCGTTCCGGCTCGCGTCGACAAACCAGCGATGACGCCCTGGGGACGCCGGGAGTTTCACATGGTTCTCAGTTCCGGCGTGTGCTTCCAGTTCTACGAGCAGGCGGGTTAACCGATGCCGCCGCGCTTTGCCGAACCCATGTCGCGCCTGATCGAGGAGCTGCGCAAGCTGCCCGGCGTGGGCGCGAAAAGCGCGCAGCGCTTTGCCTTCCACATCCTGCGCTCGAGCCACGAGGACGCCGGCGCCCTGGCGGATGCGGTGCGCGCGCTGAAGCGCGAACTGCGGCTTTGCTCCATCTGCAACAACGTCACCGATGTGGACCCCTGTGTGTATTGCGACAGCCCAACGCGGAACGGCCGCCTGGTATGCGTGGTCGAGGAGCCGACCAGCATCGACTCGATTGAGCGCACGCGCGGCTACAACGGGGTGTACCACGTGCTGCACGGCACGCTGTCACCCCTCCACGGGGTTGGTCCGGAGCACCTGCGCACCGCGAACCTGGTGGCACGGGTGCTGCGCGGCGACGTGGACGAGGTGATTGTCGCGACCTCACCGACGATTGAGGGCGAGGCGACAGCCGGCTACCTGGCTGAGCTGCTGCGGGGCGCATTGCGCCGCGAGGGAGCAGTTCACCCGCTGCGGATGACCCGCATCGCGACCGGCGTGCCCGCCGGCAGTGATATCGAGTATGCCGATGAGGTTTCGATGGCACGCTCGATCGAAGGACGGCGCGAACTGTAGGGCAGCCGCCCGGCGCCGGCGAGGGATTCCTCTCCAACCCCGCGCGGCATCCCCCAGGGATGTGGTGCCCAGGCCGGGCACTCCTGGGATCGATAACTTCAAGGCAAGGGGAACGAGCAGGCGGGCGGGGGTCGCCGGCTAGGAGCGCAAACGGGCGAGCAGGTCCT
>CAXUDF010000019.1:0-9426 GCA_964249695.1 uncultured Acidobacteriaceae bacterium | reverse complement strand
GGCCGGAGAAGAGCAGAATCTTGCATGCGGGCAGCATGGTGCGGATTTTAATCGCGGCATCAATCCCGTTGAGATCGGTCATGATCACGTCTGAAATCACCATGTCGGGCTGCAGAGTTCTCGCGGTTTCGACCGCTTTCTCGCCGCTGTACACGGCGACCGCCTCAAAGCCGCTCTGATTGAGGATGATCGCCAGTGTGTCGGCAATGACTCGTTCGTCGTCGGCGACCAGAACTTTAGGTTTGTGCGAGTTCTCTTGCATGCGCTCCTTTGCAGCCTCGAAAAAACAATGGTTAGTAGTTGGAAGTCGCCGCGCTCAGGGCGCTCAAAAAGACGGGTAAAACTCCCTATCTCCATTGCGATGATACGCTTGCTTCGGACGCACTTGCGTCAACCTTACGAAACTTCTATCTCTCACTTTCACGGAGCGTTGGGCGCGGCCGACTCCCGCGGACACGCCGGAACCTTGCCTAAATGGAGCGCCTGAGTCATGGCCGACGACGCAATCATCCGTGACGCAATCATCCGTGCGGAGCAGATCGAAAAGTACTACGCCCAGCCGAGTGCAAACCGGATCCAGGTCATTGCGCCAACGGACCTGTCCATTGTCGCCGGCGAGATCGTAGCGCTGCTGGGGCCGTCCGGCTCCGGCAAATCGACGCTCCTGCGCATGCTTGCCGGGCTTTCCAAGCCCTCCGGCGGCGAGGTTTTCTGGCACGGCAAGCCCATCCGTACACAAACCATTAATGTTTCAATCGTGTTTCAGAGCTTCGCCCTCTTTCCCTGGCTGACGGTGTTTGAGAATGTGGAAGCGCCGCTGAAAGCACGCGGCATGTCGCCGGCTGATCGCCGCGAGCGCACCTCCGACATCCTGGGCACGGTGGGCCTCGACGGCTTTCAAAGCGCGTACCCAAAGGAGCTCTCGGGCGGCATGCGGCAGCGGGTCGGCTTTGCACGCGCGCTCGTCGTCGAACCCGAAGTGCTCTTTATGGACGAGCCTTTTTCCGCGCTCGACGTGCTGACGGCGGAAAACCTGCGCTCGGAGCTGCTGGAGCTGTGGGCCAAGAAAACCATCCCCACCGAAGCTGTGTTTATCGTCACGCACAATATTGAGGAAGCAGTTCTGCTGGCCGACCGCATCATCGTGCTGGGGCGCAACCCGGGCCACGTCCGTACAGACTTCAAGGTGAATCTCCCTCACCCGCGCGACCGCAAGAGCGGGCCCTTCACGCAGCTGGTCGACTACATCTACAAGGTGCTGACGCGGCCCGACGTGACGCCGGAAGTACCCCGCCTGGAAGCCGGCAAACCGGTGCGCGATCAGCGGCAGATGCACTACGAGATGCTGCCGCATGCGCGGCCCGGCGGCATTGCCGGCCTGCTTGAAATGATCATCGACATGAGCGATGCAGCCGGCCGCGCCGACATCTACAAGCTCGCCGACGAGCTGGCCTTTGAGATCGACGACCTGCTGCCGATTGTCGATGCCGCGCAGCTGCTGAGCTTCCTGACGGTGGAGGAGGGCGACGTGGCCATCACGCCCGAGGGCCGCGCCTTCGCCGAGTCCGAGATCGTCGCCCAGAAAGACCTGTTCCGCACCGCAGCGCTCGAGCATGTGCTGCTGCTGCGGCAGATCACCCGCGCGCTAGACAACAAGAACGACCACACTGTGCCGGAAGAGTTTTTCCTCGACATGCTGGACGAGCAGTTCTCAGACGAGGAAACGCGGCGGCAGCTGGAAACCGCTGTGAACTGGGGCCGCTACGCGGAGCTGTTCGACTTCGACGGCAGCCGCCGCCGCTTTATGTATCTGGAAAATGAAGAGGACGAGGAGGAAGAAGAAACGCGGGTTGGGGGCGCGGAGTGAGCGATCCGCAGGGGCAGCGGCGGCCGCAGCTGCCCTTCTCGCGTGCGCTGCTGGTGGAGCGCACCTGGCCCGTGGTGCTCGACCTGGGCGTCGGCGCGGTGCTCATCGCCGCGTTTTACGGCGTCCTGCTGATCGGCCGCTACTGGGCCTCAGGCGCGGTGCCGGAGGTGCCGATCTCGCTCTCGCCGACCCGGCTGCCGGCCTACGCGTTCTACTCGTGCGTCCGCATCTTCGCGGCCTACTTCATCTCGCTGTTCTTCGCGATCGGCTACGGCTACCTGGCGGCCTACAACAAGCGTATCGAAGCGCTGCTGATCGCCACGCTCGACATCCTGCAGTCCATTCCAGTGCTCTCGTTTCTGCCCGGCGTCATGCTGGCGCTCATTTCGCTCTTCCCTACCCGGCAGCTGGGCATCGAGATGGGCGCGATCATCGTCATCTTTACGGGCGAGGCCTGGAACATGGCGTTTTCGTTCTACGCCTCGCTGCGCTCCATCCCGCGCGAACTGCAGGAGGCCTGCAAGATCAATCGCTTCTCGCCGATCCAGCGCGCGCTCCAGCTGGAGCTGCCCTTCGCCGCGATAGGCCTGGTGTGGAACTCGATGGTTTCGGTCGCGAATGGCTGGTTCCTGCTGATGATTTGCGAAATATTTCCAGTCGGCAGCCGCCATTTTCGCCTGCCCGGCCTGGGCTCGTACCTGCAGACCGCGGCGTCGGCCGGCGACAATCGCGCGATGGCCTACGGACTGGGCACGGTGGTTCTCATCATCGTCGCTACCGACCAGCTGCTGTGGCGCCCGCTGATCGCCTGGTCTGACAAGTTCAAGTTTGAGAGCACGGAAAGCGCCGACCGCACGGAGTCTCCGGTGCTTGATCTGCTGCGCCGCTCCAACATCCTGGCGCGCATCAACGCGGTCTCCGTCCTGCCGATCACGGAGCGCATGTACTCGGCACTGGCGCGCAACGAGCGCAAGCGCGTCAGCGCGATGGCCGACCCGGACAGCGGCCGCCGCTCCTACCTGGCGGCTGCGGTGCTCGGTGCGTTTCTGCTCCTGCTGGCAGCTGCCGCCATCTGGAAAGCCTCGCTGCTGCTGCGCGGCATGCCGATTGCCGAGTACCGCCACCTGCTCTTCGGCGCTGGCATCACTTTCCTGCGGGTGATCCTCGCGCTTGTGCTGGCCGCGGCCTGGACCATACCCGCCGGGGTTGCGATCGGCTTTAACCCGCGGCTCGCGCGCATTTTTCAGCCCTTTGCGCAGATTGCCGCGAGCTTTCCTTCGTCCGCGCTCTTCCCGGTCATCCTCATCACGCTCGTCCACGCGGGCTCCGGCCTGGGCATTGATGCCGTCCTGCTCATGATGCTGACCACGCAGTGGTACATCTTTTTCAACGTCATCGCCGGTGCCATGGCGATTCCGACGGACCTCAAAGAGGTGTCCACACTCTTTCATTTCACGACGGTGCAGCGCTGGCGCACGTTGATCCTGCCCGGCATTTTTCCGTATTTGATTACCGGGCTCATCACGGCCTCGGGAGGCGCCTGGAACGCGTCGATCGTGAGCGAATACACCACGCTGCACGGCCACGACCTGCGCACGGTCGGGCTCGGCGCCGACATTACCCAGGCCAGCAATACCGGTGCCTTTCCGACGCTGCTGACCGCGACCATCATCATGGCGCTGATCGTGGTCACGATCAATCGCCTGCTGTGGCGGCCGCTGAATCGCCTCGCCGAAACCAAATACCGCCTCGACTGATCACGTTAGTACCGCGTGGACAGTGGAAGCAGGCGGTACCCGGGCCGGGTCTTGCGCTACGATAGCGAGGCGCTATGCACATCACTCGCTTTCAGCAGCGGATTACCGGGCTCTTTCTGCTCGCGGCCCTTTTGATTGCCGCCAACGCGTGGCTTGGTTTTCGCGCCGAGGAGACTCTCGCTTCATCGGAGCGCTGGGTCGCCCATAGCCTTGAAGTGCTCATCGACCTTGAGCGGGTGCTGACGACCTCGGCCGTCGCAGAGTCCGGCGTACGCGGCTATTCGTTGACCGGGGAGCCGGAGTACTTGAACGGCTACAAGTCCGCCGGAGGATCACTTCCGAGCCAGTTTCAGACGCTGCTTCAGCTCACGGTCGACAACCCGTCCCAGGTGCGCAGGATCGAGCAGGCAAAGGCGCTGTCCGACCGCAGGATGACACGTCTGGCCCAGGTGATCGCGCAACGGCAGGAGGCCGTGCAGCCTCACTGGGGCACCAGGCTGCAGACAGAAGCTTCTCAGAGAGGACAGTCCCAGACCGGCCCAGGCTTTGAGCTGGCTCGGCAGCTTACCGCCACCATCCAGGCTGCCCAGGGGGAAGAACGTCGCCTGCTCGCCCAGCGCTTTCGCGACTCAGCCCATGCGCGGACGCAGGCTCGCTTTACCGTGGCCTTGGCAAGCGCGCTGGACCTGCTTTTTGTCGTCTTTTCACTGTGGTCGCTCGCCTATGAGCGTCGTCTGCGCCAGAGGGCGGCGGAGACCACGGCTCGCCTGGAGAAGCTGCAGGCCGTCACCGAAGTCGCGTTTACCCAGCTCACCGTGGGGGAACTGACCACCGAGTTGCTGGCGCGGCTGCGCATTGCTGCAGGCACCGACGTGCTGGCGCTGTGCCGCTGGTATGGCACGGAGATGGAACTGACCGCTGCCGAGGGTGTGGCAGCGCGCCCCGGCGAGCGCCGGCAGGTGCGCCCGGGCGGCGCCATGGCGCGAGCCGCCGAAACGGGGCGGCCGGTGCGTTTGGTGGGCGAGGAGCTGCAGCGGCTGCCGATCGAGGCGCTCCACGCCGGGCTCACCTCCGCGCTGGTGGTGCCGATGACGGTGAACTCGCAGGTCATTGCGATGCTGGTGGCAGGGCGAGAACGCGGCGGCCACTTCATCGCTGCCGATGAGGAATTGCTGCGGCTCGCCGCGGACCGCATCGCGCTGGCGCTCGACCGTGCCGCGGCCTACGAGGCGGAGCGTGATGCGCGGCAGGCCGCGGAGGCAAGCGCCGCGGAGATCCTGGAGCTGAACGCGGTCCTGGAGGAGCGCGTGCAGCAGCGTACCGCCGAGCTTGAAAGTACAAACCGCGAGCTTGAGGCCTTTTCCTACTCTGTCTCCCACGACCTGCGGGCACCGCTTCGCTCTGTCGACGGGTTTTCGGTGGCACTCGCCGAGGACTACGGGGCGCTGCTCGAAGGCGACGGCAAACACTACCTGGGGCGCATTCGTGCCGGGGTGCAGCGCATGGGCCAGCTGATTGACGCGCTGCTGCAGCTCTCTCGCATTACCCGCGCCGACTTTTCGACCGAGCACGTGGATCTTTCCGCGCTGGCAGCAAACGTTGCGGAAGATATTCAGTCCGGCATTCCGGAGCGCCCGATCCACTTTTCGATCCAGCCCGGCCTTGAGGTCGACGGCGACTCCCGTCTGCTGCGGGTCATTTTCGAAAACATGTTTGGCAATGCGGCCAAGTTCACCGGCAAGGTCGCACAGCCTGAAATCGCCTTTGGCTGGTCCCCCGAGCACAGCAGCTACTTCATCCGGGATAATGGGGCCGGCTTCGACCAGCAATACGCGGGTAAACTCTTCGTCGCATTCCAACGTCTGCATGGCGACAAGGATTTTCAGGGCTCAGGGATCGGCCTGGCTACCGTAGCCCGCGTCATCCGACGTCACCATGGGCATGTACGCGCCGAAGGAGTAGTGGACCAAGGGGCAACCTTCTGGTTTACGCTGGGAGATAAAACCACATGACGAGTACACGATTGATTTTTCTGGTAGAAGACGATCCAGACCATGAACTGCTGACGATCCGTGCGCTCCGCAGATCGCATATAGCCAATGACGTGCGTGTCGCAAGAGACGGCGAAGAAGCGATCTCCATGCTTTTCGGCGATGGCGAAAACGCGCTGCCGCATCTGCCCCAGGTAGTCCTGCTTGACCTGAAGCTGCCCAAGGTAGACGGGCTTGAGGTACTGCGGCGCATTCGCGACAGCGATCGTACCTGCATGCTTCCGGTGGTAGTGCTTACCTCGTCCGACGAGGAAAGCGATATCGTGCGCTCCTACAAACTGGGCGTCAACAGCTATATTCGCAAACCGGTGAACTTTTCCGATTTCGCTGAAGCCACGCAAAAACTCGGGATGTACTGGCTGGTGCTGAACGAATGTCCTCCTTCGCTTTAGAGGTGCCGGGGCCCGAGCAGCCACCGCGGGCGCTGCGCGTGCTGCTGGTGGAAGACAGCGCCGACGATGCGGTGCTGCTCGAACGGCACCTGCGCCGCGCCGGGTTTGCCGTGACCTCGCAGCGGGTGGAGACCGCCGACCGCATGCTCGAGGCGCTCGAGGAGCCGTGGGACTGCATCCTGGCCGACTACAACCTACCCACCTTTTCGGCCCCGGAGGCGCTGCGCCTGCTGCAGGCGACCGGGCGTGACATCCCCTTCATCATGATGTCAGGCGCAGTCTCTGAGGCGACCGCGGTCGCGGCCATGCGCGCCGGGGCGCACGATTACGTTTCCAAGGAGAACCTGATCCGCCTTGGACCAGCGATCGAGCGCGAGCTTGCCGAAGCTGCCAGCCGCCGGGTCAAGCGAGCGACGGAGCGGGCGCTCCGCTCGAGCGAAGAACGGTTCCACCGTCTTGTGGAAGCGACCCCTCTGGCCCTTCTGATCGCTGACATGGCAGGACGCGTGACCTACTCAAACGGCGGCGCGGAGCGGCTGCTCGGCTTCTCCCAGTCACTGCTGAGCGGCGACGGCCTCTACCTGGCGAGCATCCTGGCGCCTGACGATTACGGGCCCGCCGCCGAGGGCACAAACCCGAATCGGCACATCGCTGAAGGACTCCAACAGAAGGTGGACAGCCATCAAAGGGAGACCTGGGAGACGACCTGCTTTGATAGCGACCAGAGCGCAATTCCTGTGCTTCTTGGCGCGGCGGTTCTGAACCCCGAGGCGGCCCCGGATCAACGATTGCTTGCCATCTTCTTTGTGGACCTGCGCGCGCAAAAGCGCAGTGAAGAGGTGCTGCGCCGGACGGAAAAGCTGGCCGCCGCCGGCCGGCTGGCTGCGTCCATCGCCCACGAAATCAACAATCCCCTGGAAGCGATCGTGAACTGCATGTACCTGGTCGAGCAGGGCACGCTCGATGAGAGTTCACGCAGCTACCTGCAGATGGCGCAGCGTGAACTGGACCGCGTCACGCACATCACCACACAAACGCTGCGGTTCTACCGGCAAAGCTCCAGGCCTATGCCGACGGCGATCCCGGATCTGCTGGACTCTGTGCTCGCTCTATACGAAGCACGCATGCGCGACCATGGGATCTCCGTCACGCGCGACTACGACGGCGCGCCGCCGATTGTGGCGCTGGACGGAGAGATCCGGCAGGTTCTGGCTAACATCATCGGTAATGCGATCGACTCGATGATCGGCAGCGATGGCGCAAAAACGCTCACTTTACGGGCGCGTCCCCGGCGTAACTGGCGCACAGGCGAGCAGGGCGTCGCTCTGCTGGTGGTCGACCGCGGAACAGGCATCGGCAAAGAGACTCTCAGCAGGATTTATGAACCGTTTTTCTCTACCAAAGGCATCACGGGGACCGGCCTTGGCCTCTGGGTCTCGCGCGAGATCATTGAGAAGCATGGCGGCGAGATCCAGGTACGGACACAAATGACGGGGCCATCCGGCACCGTCTTCCGCGTGCTGCTTCCGCTTGAGTCGGAGACCTCGGATCGCCCCTATGAACCCGGCGTACCCACACTGGCCTAAGTTCTACCTGTAACACTCTGTTTATCTGAGTCGTCTGCGCTCATCTTTTCGCGATTTCCACTTGACAGGCGACTTGCGTTCCCGCTACGTTAGCAGTCGAAGGTCAGCTTTGCTAGCAAGCCTCCTGAAGTATTGCCAGGAGGTTCGCCGGCAAAGCAGGCGAGTCAAAGAGTCACCATGCCGAACATCCAGGCATGCTTTTCAAGGAGAAACGAACTATGGCATCCAGCACCGTTACATCTACGTTTACCCCGTTGCACGATCGCATTCTGCTTCGCCGCGTTGAGGAAGGCGAGTCCATCCGCGGCGGCATCATCATCCCCGACACCGCCAAGGAAAAGCCGCAGGAAGGCGAAGTCATCGCCGTTGGCAAGGGCAAGTCGAACGACGAAGGCAAGACCTTTCCGCTCGATGTGCAGGCAGGCGACCGCGTTCTGTTCGGCAAGTATTCCGGCACCGAGATCAAGATTGATGGCGAAGAGTTCCTCATCATGCGTGAGGAAGAAGTCCTCGGCATTCTCAAGAAGTAATGATCGTAGTAGTGACGCTGCGACACGCGCGTTCTGAGTTTTGAGAGTCAACAGCACCAATCTGTTTGAGGAGAACGAAGAGTTATGGCAAAGCAAATTCTGCACGGAGAAGACTCCCGCCAGGCGATCCTGCGCGGTGTAAACACCCTGGCTGACGCGGTAAAGGTCACGCTGGGGCCGAAGGGCCGCAATGTGGTCATCGAGAAGAAGTTCGGCTCGCCGACCATCACCAAGGACGGCGTGACGGTTGCGAAGGAGATCGAGCTCGCGAACTCGCTCGAGAACATGGGCGCGCAGATGGTGCGCGAAGTAGCCTCGAAGACCTCGGACGTTGCCGGCGACGGCACGACGACCGCGACCGTTCTGGCGCAGGCAATCTACCGCGAAGGCGTAAAGACTGTCGCCGCCGGCGCGAACCCGATGGCACTCAAGCGCGGCATCGACAAGGCTGTGGAAGCCATCGTCGGTAAGCGCGATGAGAATGGCGTTGTCACGGGCGGCGCGCTGTCGAAGTTCTCGAAGCCGGTCACGGGCGAGATGATTGCGCAGGTCGGGACGATTTCGGCGAACTCTGACTCGACCATCGGCACCATCATCGCGGAAGCGATGAAGAAGGTCGGCAAGGACGGCGTGATCACGGTCGAAGAGTCGAAGACGCTCGAGACCCAGCTGGAAGTGGTCGAAGGCATGCAGTTCGACCGCGGCTATCTGAGCCCCTACTTCGTGACCGATCCGGACCGCATGGAAGCCGTTGTTGAGGATCCGTACATCCTGATCCACGAGAAGAAGATCTCGTCGATGAAGGACCTGCTGCCGCTGCTGGAGCAGGTAGCCCGCAATTCGAAGCCGCTGCTGATCATCGCAGAGGACGTCGACGGCGAAGCGCTCGCAACCCTGGTCGTTAACAAGCTGCGTGGCACGCTGAACGTCGCTGCCGTCAAGGCACCTGGCTTTGGCGATCGCCGCAAGGCCATGTTGGAAGACATCGCGAAGCTGACCGGCGGCCGCGCCATCACGGAAGACCTCGGCATCAAGCTCGAGAACGTGAAGCTTGAGGACCTGGGCCGTGCGAAGCGCGTGACCATTGACAAGGACAACACGACCATCGTGGAAGGCCGCGGCGAGTCGTCCGCGATCGAGGGCCGGGTCAAGGAGATCCGGAACCAGATCGAGAAGACCACCTCGGATTACGACCGCGAGAAGCTGCAGGAGCGTCTGGCCAAGCTGGCAGGCGGCGTCGCGG